>NZ_CAMLOV010000128.1 GCF_946481715.1 uncultured Mucilaginibacter sp.
AAGCGTCCATCGCCATTGTTATGGAACACATAGGATTTTGGCGATACACCGTAAGTGCCCGGTACGCTCCTGCCGCCTATAAACATGTCGGGGTACCCGTCTTTATCATAATCGCAAGCTATTACTACCGATGCGTTTACTGGGGCAGGCAGTGATTTTTGTGCATTGCGATGCAGGTTACCTTTGCCGTCGTTCTCGTAGAAGCGAGGAAAGTAAACCGGCGTTTCCGCCTCGTCTTCGTTACCTCCTACACCTATGATGAGGTCCTGGTCGCCATCCCCGTCAAAATCGCCAAAGGCTGCTCCTGCGTTTTCCAGATAGCTTTGCTTGCCCAGGTCTTCGGGCACATAAAGGTGAAAGCTGCCGCTTTTTTGCTGGATGTAAATAGAAGCCGGGCTATCCTTAGAACTGCCGAAGTAAAAATCCTCCAGCCCGTCTTTATTAACGTCCCCCTTAGCCATATATGGGTTATCGGTAGAGAGCATCTGCAGCATCAGGCGCTCGTTATCAAAATCAATAAAGCCATTTTCGATATGGGTTGGCACCGAATCGAAAAGCGTTTTGGCCACATCGGCAAACATCGGTTTCACCGTCTTTTTGGTAAAATCGTAGGCTAACTTAGCATCGGCAAATTTGTAAGTATATACTTTGTTGCTTTGCAGGTTTTTAGCCACCTGGTATTTACCACCAGGCCAAATCACCTGTACCGAGTCTACAATACTTTCTTTACCCAAACCAATAGTGATTAAATTAGGCGATGTACTGCTTTGGAACCCCCGTGTTGGCTGCTGGTAATATACCAGCGCTTCGCCTTTGGCAAATACTTTTATGGTGCCGCCCACCCCAAAACGGTTTTGCCCCTCGCCCTGCAGCTTGATTTGTATAAAATTGTTTTTTAATGTTTCCGCGTTGTTTTTATAGATGAACAGTGGTGAGTTTACGTTATTTACAACAAGGTCGTTGTCGCCGTCGCCATCCAAATCGCCATAAGCAGCACCATTGCTAAAGGATGGGTCATCCAAACCAAATTCTTTCGCCTTATTGGTAAAAGTAAGGTTGTGATTATTGGAGAAAGCGTAGTTGGTAAGCTGTGTAGACACCATCTTATCTGTAAAGTCTTTATAATCGAAGCTTTTCTTCTGGGCTATTTTATCCATGTTTTCGCGGTTGCCCAAAAATTCGATGTAATCCTGGTCCGTCAGGTCCTTATATATGCCGTTGGATACAAAAATATCTTTCCAGCCGTCGTTATCCATATCAAAAAATAGCGCGCCCCAGCTCCAGTCGGTTGCGCTTACGCCTGCATTAAAAGCCACTTCGGAGAAAGTTCCGTCGCCATTGTTTAGCTGCAGGCAGTTTTGCATGTATTGGTTAAAGTAACCATCGTGCTGTTTTAGTTTTATTACATCGAAGGATTCGAAAGAGGTCATCTTTTTCAAACGCTTGTCGCCTTCGGGTAACATTTCGGTAGTAAAAATATCCAGGTTGCCGTCGTTGTTTATATCAGCAATGTCTGATCCCATCGAAGCAAGGCTTAAGTGCCCGGTTTCTTCTTGTATGTCCTCTTTAAAAGTTCCGTTCTTTTGATTGATATAGAGGTAGTCGCGTTCAAAAAAATCATTTGAAACATAAATATCGGGGTAGCCGTCGTTGTTAACATCGGCAACAGATACGCCCAGGCCAAAGCCTATATCGCTGCTGAAAATTCCGGCACCTTTGGTTACATTGGTAAAATGGCCACTGTCGTTGCGGTACAAACGCGCACCGCCCAGTTCATCAACCACGGCGCGCAGATTTTTACTGAAATCAAAAGAGCCTATGGGCCTAAAGGAGTTGTTCAGTACAAAACAATCCAGGTCGCCATCGTTATCATAATCAAAAAATATGGACTGGGTAGATAATCCGTTATCCACCAAGCCGTATTTTGCGGCTTCTTCTTTAAAAGTGCCGTTGTGTTGGTTTATAAAAAGTTCATTGCCTTTCCTGTCGATAATATTGCCGCTGTGGCAAACGTAAATATCCAGCCAACCGTCGCCATTAATATCAACCATGGTAACACCTGTGCTCCAGTATTTGGTGCCCTTAACGCCGGCCTTATCTGTAATATCCTCAAACTTCCAGTTCCCTTTGTTAAGGTATAGCTGGTTGCCGCCCTGGTTTGATGTTAAATAAACATCGTTCAGCCCATCGTTGTTTATATCGCCAATAGCAACGCCACCGCCGTTATAATAATTGCGGAACGTAAAAACGTTGGTGCGGTCCTGTTCGTTTAACTGGTTAACAAAGTTTACGCCTAAGGCACTATTATCCTGTAAGGAAAACAACGTGGTATCGCCGCCATTTTTGCGGCAGGAAATTAAGGAGGCAGAAAGCAGGATGATGAATATTAGGGGCTTTTTTTTAAACATTACAAGTTTAGAAAAAACAAACGTAGCGAATTTCTCCGCTACGTTCAAAATCAAATATAAAAAGCAAACTGGTTCTAATTAATACCCAGGGTTCTGTTTCAGGTTAGGGTTGGTATCAACCGCACGCTGAGGAATAGGGTAAAGCGTTTTAGATTTATCAGTTGCATTAGGGCGTTGATCAACCGGATCGTTAAACTTCTCGAAACGGATCAGGTCATTCCTTCTCCAGCCTTCGTAATATAACTCACGGCCACGTTCTGCCAGCATTACTGTAGCATCAACAGCGCCTAATGCAGTTGCACCCCGTGGGGTACGGATCTGGTTAACTATACTTACAGCAGTTTGGCCAAGCGGATCGGTACCGCCACGCATAATTGCTTCGGCTTTCATTAACAAAACGTCAGCATAACGCAAAAATACATAGTCATTATCTTCGCTGTTATCAGGCACCGACCCATCATTATTTGGGTGAGGGAAGTATTTAAATACCCTGATACCCTGAGCTTCTGTAGAGAAGTTGAGGTTAACATTCTCTGTAAATACAAGCGGTGCACCACCACGCTGTTTTAATGCAACACCACCCGGCCCATATTGCTGGCCAGCGGCAAAACCTGCTCTTAAACCAACTTTATCGGTTAAGCCCGGATAAGCAACGCCACGGCGCTCATCTGCTGGCTCGAATGATTTATAAAAATCGGCCAAGGTTGTAAAGCCATTCCATCCATCTGGTGTTTGGTTGTAATGCAGGCCCATTTTCCAACGGTTTTTTGCATTACCTGTTTGCCTTGCGGCGGTGTTGTATAAACCAAAGATATTGCCATGAGATTGTTCTGAATTATCCCATGCAAAATCCTGGAAATATTTACCGGCAGGCTCTAAAGTGTAACCAGCGGTGGTAACTTTATTAGCATACTCGATAACTTTATCCATATCTGCCTTAGCAAACGTGAATGGGCCGCCTACCGTAGTAGCCGTATAAACAGCTTTGTTTAAATAAACCTTTGCTAACAGCGCTTGTGCTGCTGCTTTACTTGCAACGCCAATATTTGGCGCGGTGCCCAATTTAGATTCAGCGAACTCCAAATCTTTTATGATAAATGCAGTAGCTTCCGGACGGGTCATTACTGTAGGTATAGACGAGTTAGGCGCATCCGGGTCGCGGAATGGCTGCTGCCCATACAAATCCACAATCTGGAACATAAAGTAAGCACGCAGAAAACTTGCTTCAGCTTTGATCTGGTCTGATGTGGCCCTGGCAATTACCTGTGTTGCGCGGAACACACCTATGTTTAACTGGTCCCAGGTATCGTTTACCTGGTTGTGTGATGCTGTCCAGGTATGGGTGTGTAATTTACGCCATGTTCCAAAATCTCCCCAGTCGGTACCACGTGTTGGGCCCATCATCTCATCTGTTGGGTGTTCCTGTAATGCGTAGGTGTTTGCCTGGTCGGCTTGCCCGTTTAATTGTGAATACACTCCGTTCAAATCCGCCGAGCTCGACGCCCCCCCCGCATCTACGGATTTAGACCCGTAGACAGTCTCATTTAATTTTGCACAGCTTGAGGCGGTTAAAAGTATAAAGCCGCAAATTACTGCTTTTGATGTTAATTTTTTCATGCTCATATTTTTTTTAGAAACTTGCGTTTAAACCTAATGTGAATGTACGTGCGCTTGGGTATGATGTATAATCTATACCTCTCGAAGGCACGCCGTTTCTTTCCTTATTCGTGTTGATTTCCGGATCAAGCCCGCTGTAACCGGTAATTAATAATAAGTTTTGGCCGGTTACGGATACACGTAACGATTTAAACATACTTGCTTTAACCGGGAATGTATAACCGATAACAGCATTGGATAACCTGATAAAATCACCTTTTTCAACAAACCGGCTCGAAACCTCGCCTGAGTTAAGTGCGTTCTCGTTAGTAGCTGCAATTTCTTTGGTTACGTTACGGCCGCTAACAAGGTTGCCTTTGTAAAAGAATGCATTGGCTGTGTTGTTATAGATATAGAAACCTCTTGCACCATTTACGAAGAAACTTGCGTTCCAGTTTCCGTAAGTAAAGCTATTGCTTATACCTGCTAAGAAGGTTGGAAGCGGGCTGCCATGTGGCGTTGCAGCATCAATACCGTCAGGATAGATACCGAAACCGTTTGCATCTAAGCCATTGTACTGAGATACGTTGAAAGTATACAGCGGATAGCCGTTACCGATGAATTGTGCATATGCACCAGATAAGCCCTGGCCATCGATGTTACCGGTTATTACGTTACGGTTACCAAAGTTTTCAACACGGTTCTTCACGAAAGTCATGTTGTAGTTGATATCCCAGGTAAAGCCTTTTGCACTTGAAGATTGCACAGCGGCGAAATTTAAGCCAACCTCAACCCCGGTGTTTCTAACGTTACCAGGCAAGTTAACCCAATACCTTGTATCCGCAGCAGGCTGCGCCAAATCCTGTAAAAATAACAGGTCTTTTTGCGATTTGTTGAAGTAATCTAAAGTACCAGTTAAACGGCCTTTAAGTACGGTGAAATCGATACCGGCACCATAAGCAGTTTGGGTTTCCCATTTCAAATCGGGGTTAGCTGCATTTAAGGGTGAGGTAGAAGTACCGAAGTAGTTGAGTTGCTTTAATTTTAACGATGCGTAAGAAGGGTAATCCTGGTTACCTGTTTGCCCATAGTTTAAGCGTAAGCTTAAGTCATCAAAAACACCTTTAGGAGCCCAGCTCTCGCTGCTGATACGCCATTTAGCTGCAACAGCCGGGAAAGTAGCATACTGGTTGTTAGCACCAAAACGCGACGAACCATCGCGGCGTACAGTACCGGTTAAGATGTAACGGTCTTTATAAGAGTAGTTAACACGTGCAAAGTACGATTGCAGTTTGTAGCTGCTACTATCGCCCACCGGGTAAGCTAAGCGCTCGGTGTAGCCGTTATAATCGTAGTAATCTTTCACAAATTGTTTTGGAACTGCAACGTTCCAGCCCATATCGAAACGGTTAAAGTTTTTATATTGAGCGTAAGAATAACCAACCAAAGCAGTAATAGAACTGTTGTTGGCAAATTTCTTATCGTAGTTTAAGGTATGCTCTGTAGTGGTGCTCCTTAACTGACCATGCTGTAAAATACCACGGCCATTAGTTGTTGCAGAAGGTATGTTCTTATCCCTGATGTTACCACCGTCGGTGAAACCGATGATAGTAGGGTCGTAATAAGTTTGCCTTAAACCGTCAGATCTGTCTACACCGATATTACCTTTGTAAGATAAACCTTCAATTAACCTTACGGTTAATGATAAGTTGTTAAGGTAGCGGTTTATTTTATCAGTATCATCAATTTGGTTTAACAACGAAACCGGGTTACGGAAGCTATTACCCTTAGGGATACCATTAGCTTCGTAGCCATTCAGGTTAAAATATCTGCCTTGTGCATCGTACACAGGGATGGTTGGATTAGTTTGCAAGGCAGCACCAATTAAGCTACCATTGAAACCGGCGTTGTTAGTGATAGGTGCAAACCTGTCTCTAACATCAGAGAATAATGAAGTAAGGTCAAATTTAATCCTTTCGCCAAAGAACGACTGAGACGCGTTAATACGTGCATTGAAACGTTTCAAGTCAGTGTTTTTAACGATACCTTGCTGCACATCGTAACCGGCAGATGCACGGTAGTTACCAGTGTTGCTGGCGCCACCAAATGCCAGGTTATAGTTTTGAGAAACCGCAGTCCTCAAAATTTCTTTTTGCCAGTCTGTGTTACCGCCATAGTCAACAGCAGCTGGGTCAGCACCAACGCTTGCAACACCTTTTAAGAAATCTTCGCGGCCAAGCAGGTCGTAAGTTTTAGCTGCGTTAGATATGCTTCTGCTTGCGCCAATTTGTATACCCGCGCCTTTACGGCCTTTTTTGGTTGTAATTAAGATTACACCGTTAGCACCACGAGAACCGTAGATAGCTGAAGCAGATGCATCCTTTAATACCGAGATGTTTTCGATATCGGCAGGGTTGATAAATGCCAAGGGGTTACGTGCAGAAGCACTACCTGCACCAGCATCCATACCACCAGAAGTACCGCCGTTATCCAAAGGCACACCATCCACTACATACAGTGGGCTTGTACCAGAACGGATTGAGCTTGCACCACGGATGTTAATAGTAGCGCCTGCACCAGGCTCGCCGCTTGAAGGGGTTACCTGTACACCTGCTATACGGCCCTGTAATAATTGCTCGGGTGTTGCTATAACACCTTTGTTGAAATCTTTAGGGCTTAAAGACGCTACCGAACCGGTTGCATCTTTAACACGGGTACTACCGTAACCAATTACAACAACTTCGTTTAAAGCTGTGCTCGATGATTCAAGCGATACAGCAATAAAAGTTTTGCCATCAAGGCTTACTGTAGCGGGCTTGTAGCCAATGTAAGCAAATGTTAAAGCTGTTGTGCTTGCCGGTACCGAAAGCCTGAACGTACCATCAACATTGGTTTGTGTACCAATACCGCCGCCGGCCCCAACGGTTACGCCTATTAGGGACGATCCGTCTTTTTTGTCGGTTACTTTACCTGTGATCACTTTATTCTGAGCTAATGCTGGCTCGACAAAGAAGCAGGTTAAAGCAAAAAAACATAAGGTGAGTAAGTGTTTAAATTGCATAGTTTGTGGTTTAATTAAAATTGGTTATATAAAAGTTCTTGTACATAGTTTGCATTATATAAAACACCGCCGATTAAATAAATACCGGCATGCCGCTTTAAATATCATGTGTTCAACACACATCAATTCACAGGAATAATAAAATTAATAACGTTCAGTATATTGGTAATAGCAGTAAAAAAACCGCTTCCGATGATTTAGCTGTCCAAGTATTTACTTGTTTAAACTTTTTACATCCATACAAAGATGGGTGTCCTGTGCCTCAATCCCTACTCATTTGCGTCAATTATAAAAAAATATAGAATTATTTTTTTATAAACTATTGATATACATAAACTTAACAACAAAAAAGAAGTAAAAAATATAACCATTTTTTACACTTTTGATGACCAAATCAGTTAAAATAGTATGTTAAATAGTTTTTAAAGTACCTGTTTGAAGGCATTACAGGCGGTTTACTTATTCAATTGAGTCAACCGCTTTAATATCCATTATACGGTGTTCAAATTGGTCGGGGCTTTTGGATTTTGCTTTTATACGCATTTTGTATACGTATATGGTATTTACCGAGTATTCCAATATTTTGGCAATGGTATCATTATCATTTATCCCCATCCTAATCAGCGCAAATATGCGCAGGTCGGTATTCAATACTTCGTGCTCCTGCGGCCATATCTGGTCTTTTTCTTCAAACTGCGAATTAAATACTGCTATAAAATTGGGGAATATCTTCAGGAAGATATGATCGAAACTGTGGTACAGTACCTCCCGCTCTTTTTTTATGTTGATGTTATTGATGATAAGCCTGATATCATCGTATTTTTTAATGGAAAGCTTGGTATCGACAGACATCTTCAGCTTTTCGAGCTTTAATATGTAACCGGATATGATCTTAAAGAACTGCCCAATATATTCTTCCTTAATGTGGGCATCTTCTATCAGTTTATAATTAACATGCTTTAGCTGAACATTTTTGTCCTCAATTATCCGCTCTTTATGCTTAAGCTTATCTAACTGTTTATAAATCATAATTAAAAACAGTATAACCAGGGATGCCAGCGCGGTGATGGCAAGCAGGTACATCAGTATCCTGTTCTTTTCGCTTTCGGTATGGTTAAGTTCTTCGGCGGCAACAAGCGGCAGTATGGCGCCAATCTGTATTTTACGCTGCCGTGCCCCATAAAAATCGGCATCGGCTTTGGCCAGTTGTATAAAGCTATAGGCATCCTTAATGTTGCCAGTTTTATATAGTTGCTCCGCCAGGGTAAAAAGTGCTACCGTTTCTTTGGTAGATGACTTAATATCGGCAATGGCCGACTGTATCAGGAAGGCTATCCCCTCATCGCGCCGGTTTGAGTTTATATAGGTTTGACCCAGAGAGCAGGTTATCATGGCGCGCAGATGCATGGATATATGCACCCCGGGGCCTACCAATTTACTCAACTCCTGCGAACCGTTATAATTATCATTAGCCCCAACGTGCCGCAGCCCCGAAAAATATATCCGGTCTACCGAGCCTATCTTGCTTAACTTAATGGCCGAATCGATATAAGCATTACTTGCCCGCAGGTAATCAGGCGAAAAATATTTATCGCTATTGTACTTTGCCAGGTCGCTATTGCAACGGTACATAATAAAGTAGTATTCCACCTTCATACTGTCATTAAGCAGTTTTGGGTTTACACGCCTCATGCAATCAAAGGTTTCCTTAAACATGCCGGATGAAAGCAAAATAAAACCGAGTTTGATCTGGCTGTAGTAAGCACGAGACATATCGTTCATGTTAATGCTAAGGCTTTTTAGCTTATTTACATATACGTAGGCCGAATCGTATTGGTAGGATTTATACTCGTCGTATAATTTAAGGCAGAGATCGTATTGAGCAGCATAGTTTATAGATGAGGCCTGCGCACGCTTTTGCATTAACTGATGTATGCGCGCCTGTTTAGCCATATCGTAACCGTCTTTTTTGGCAATCTCGGCCTTTAGTTCGGCCAGCAAGTTGTCTTTATCCGCAGATAAAACGGGTAAAGCACAAAACAACATGAAGCAACACAGTAAAAATACCTTCATAAATTGGTCTCAATAGCGGATTAAAGTTAATAACTAAAAATTAAACCCTAAACAATTCACAGCCATTAGGGCTTTTTTGCAATAATGGCGGCCAGTTTTAGTATTCATTAACGACTCCTTAACATGGTGGTGTATGGGGTTTCGAATTTTACAATTGAGGGCTGCCTTTTGAACGCCGGAAACGCAAAAAGCCCGCAGTTTTTTTTAACTGCAGGCGGGGTTTTTATCAGATCAGTATATTTTCTTAGTAGGCAACCACAATTTGGTTGTCGGTATTTTTAACAATAAGGCTCTTCACTTTTTCGCCTTCAACAGGGTTTGATAAGCCTGTTGGGTCGAACCGGGAAATAGGCACCATCAGCGCGCTGAAATCATCATCGGCCTTAAACGATTTGCCATTAAGTTTTACCGCAACAGCACCAAAACCATGCAATACAACCTTTATGTTATTGAATTTAGATTTCGCTGCGCCTTCGGGCTTGCCAAAGGTTACTGCTTTTTTTATGGCATCGTAAGTAATAACGCGTTTGTAATATTCGCCGTTCTCATAATCGTAACTGTCGCCATCATCCTCGTAGTAAACAAATTTGTTATTCACATCGCCTTTGTAAACATGTACGGTTAAGGTATCTGTCGGCTTTTCGGCAGTTGTTTGTATTAACGATTGCATTGGGATTATACTGCTTTCTTTTACAAACACCGGCAGTTTGCTCATGCCCAGGTCGATATTAAGTTTGGCGTTGCCTTGTTGTATAGCGCCATTGTACAGATCGTACCATTTACCTGCGGGGAAGTACGCTCTGCCAATTTGCGTTTGGCTATCAAACGGCAGTACCAGAAATGCCTGGCCAAACATATATTGGTTTTCGTAAGTACCGTTGTACACATTTTCATCATGCGTATAATCAATTGCCAAGGAACGCATAATGGGCTTGCCATTTTCCTTTGCCTCGTAAAACGAAGAATACAGGTACGGCAATAATTTATAGCGCAGGTTGATATAGTTACGGGTAATTTCCAATACTTCTTCGCCATAGGCCCATGGCTCGGATGATTTGGTATTGATTTGCGTGTGGTTACGCATGTAAGGGTTAAATGCACCAATCTGCATCCAGCGGGCGTAAAGTTGCGCCGATGCACCGCCCGTAAAACCGCCAACATCCATACCCGTATAAGGTACACCGCTAAGCCCAAGGCTATTCATCAGGCGGATGCCTGCCATCATATGGCTGTCCTCAGCCCGGTTATCGCCCGTCCACATGGCTGCAAAGCGCTGTAAACCAGCATAACCCGAACGTGTCAACACGAACGGGCGTTTATTGCCACCCAACGCTGCACGGTACCCCTCGTAACTACTGCGGATCATCTCCAGCCCGTAAACGTTATGAATTTGCAGGTGCGATGCGCCTTTGCCTTCATAATTGAAGAAAATGTTATCCGGCGCCTTCTGCCCCCACGTGCTAAACTCGTTCATATCGTTCCATATACCGCTAATGCCATCCGCTGCGTATGCTTTCAATTCCTTTGCCCAAAATTCGCGCCCTCTGGGGTTTGTGAAATCGGGGAAGTTGCACCAGCCAGGCCAAACCTGCCCGGTGTAGTTAGTGCTATCGGGATATTTGGCAAAAATGTTTTCAGCCAAGCCGCGGTCGTATACTCCATAGCCTTTTTCTTCCTTCACCCCCGGATCAACAATAAGCGTTACTTTAAAGCCCATGTCTTTTAACTTTTTAGTAAGCGCGGGTGGGTCGGGGAAACGGCTTTTATCCCAGGTAAACACTTTGTATTTATCCATGTAGTGGATATCCAGCGTGATGCCATCGGCAGGTATCTTCTTCTCGCGCAAGGTGTTAGCCACACGGTAAACTTCGGTATCAGGGTAGTAACTGTAGCGGTTTTGCTGATAACCAAGGCTCCATAGCGGCGGCATTTTTATGCGGCCTGTAAGCCAGGTATATGATGCAATAACATCTGCCAGATGGGCGCTATACATAAAATAATAGTTCATCTCCCCGCCCTTGGCTGCGAAAGACGAAAAACGGTTGTTACTGGCTCCGAAGTTAAAATCCGATTGCCAGGTGTTATCCATAAATATCCCGTACTGTACATTATGATGCACGCCTATATAAAACGGAATGGTTGAATACAAAGGATCCTGCCCAGCCGAGTAGGCAAATACGTCGCTGTTCCAGTGGGTGTAAGCATTGCCGCGGCGGTCAAGTGGGCCGGTTTTTTCGCCCAGGCCTATAAAATGTTCGCCATCCTGCATGTGTTTGTAGGTGGTTACATTCTCGGTTACCCAAGAGGTAGTTAAACCAGCTTCGTCCTGGTTTATTACCTCTCCGGCCAAGGTACTAAAGGTAATGGCATATGGGTTTTTCTTGATGTTTACCTTAAGTGAATCGGTTGTAAGGTTAATCTCGTTATCGTTTTGGGTAACTGTTACTTTGGTGGTTTGCGGTTTGGCAATAACAGCGTACGAGAAATCTTCTGCCAATTGTTGTTTATCCATACGCACCCTGATCACGTTTGGGCTATATACAGCAATCTTAATAAAAGCGTTTTCCGTTCTAATATCAACTTCCTGGTTGTTTACAGTTACGCCGGTAACTTTCCCAACCCTCTTTAGCAAGGTTTGGGCAGAACCCACTTGGGTAAAAACGGCAAAAATTACAGCGAGGGCAACAAAACGGTTTACGATCTTCATTCTTTTCAGGAAATAGTTTCAATACAATTGGTATCTGGCAGGTTAAACCCCCATTTTAAAAAGTACCCGGGACGAACCCTAAGCATTATTTATTTGCTGAAATTATAACACATTTAGCGTATGACGCACAGATATTAACCCCTTAATTTTTTTTATAACCCAAAAACCCTCTAATTATTAAAATTAGAGGGTTTTTGGCATTTAATTCGGGTAAAAATATAAGCCTCAATATAGATGGATATTATTCAAAAACCATCAATAATTGGCAAGTACCATGATGTTATTACTGATGGGGGTGATTTTTTCCAGCCCGTTTAAAAAGCCAAGCCCAACTACGAAGGTAAAACCGGCTACTACGCCGCCCATGTCCTGAATCAATTCGCTGGTGGCTGTAACCGTGCCGCCGGTGGCTAAAAGGTCATCATGGATAAGGATGTGGTCGCCTGGTTTAAAGGCATCGGTGTGGAGTTCGATGGTGGCGGTACCATATTCCAGTTCGTAAACTTTTTGTTTTACGGTATGAGGAAGTTTGCCCGCCTTACGCACCGGTATAAAGGGTACGCCCAGCTTAGTGGCCAGGGTTAGACCGAATAAAAACCCGCGGCTTTCCACACCGGCAATGGCATCTATCTTTATATCTTTCAGCCCCCCGGCAAAGGCATCTACAATACCTTGGCACAAAACAGGGTCCTTTAATATTGGTGTAATATCTTTAAAAATTATACCGGGTTTGGGGAAATCATGAATATCGCGGATGGCGGCCTTTATCTGTTGTTGTATCATTATAGGGTAAATATGTTCAATTTTACGCAAAAAATCTCCGTGAATTTCTATTTTACGGTTAAATAAGGGGCTATTTTATTAACTATTTCCTCGTTTAAAATGGCAATGTTTTTTAGATCGGCTACCGCGGTGAAATCACCATGTTGTGTACGGTATTCAATAACAGCATTTACCTGTTTGTAATCGAGATAGGGCATCAGCCGTAGTTTATCAAAAGTAACGGTGTTGATATTGATTTTCCGGATAAGCGAAGCATCAACTTTTACATTAGCTTTCAGGGCGGCGTATTTCAGCTCATCAAGCCCATACACCTCTTTTAATTGTCCCTTACTTATAAAGCCTCCCAGGCGCTCGCGGTAATAAATAATGCGTTTAGCAAATGCAGGGCCGATGCCTTCCAACGTGGTGAGCTTTGCCGAGTCTGCCGAGTTTAGTTCAATCACCATGTTTTTAACAGACTCACCCGGGATATTTATATACGGAGACAGCGCCCTGTAATCCGCATTGCTTATGCCATATATCTTCTTCAGGTCCGCTGGTTTATAAAACCGCCCTCCTTTTGCTTCATAATTTTTAATGGTGGCAACCTGCTTATCGCTCAACCCAAGCATCTTCCATTTACCACCAGGCAGGTTGTTGGGGTCGAATTTGAAAAGTGTACGGGTGCCTGGCTCACCTTCTGCAGCATTGTTACCCGCAGCGGCATTCCCCGGGTTGGCTTTGTTGAGCTGCGCCAGCGCAGCATCAAACTCTTTGCTATTAATTGTATTATCTTTGTGGTACCATTGAAAAATGTAGGGCGCCGCTAAAACTACAATTATCAAAAAAACCAGCACAAGCATACCGTTCCATTCTTTTTTGGTAAGGGACAGGTAGTTTTTTAGCCGGGCTTTCATATCAATGCTTTACAAGCGTTAAAGTAATAATTTTACAATCATTTAATCCGTTTAAAAAGGATGAAAGTTATAACCACCGAGGAATTTGCCAAAGCAACTAAACTGGACAAACTAAAAATGCCCGGCTTGGCGGCCCTGCTGATGGAACTGATGAAGATAAACCAGGTGAACGACCTGTTTGCCCAGGCACAACCCAAGCAAGGCCCCGAATTTGTGGACGCCATTTTAAAGGGCTGTGGAATAGAAATAGATTTTGACGAGCGCGAACTGCGCAACATCCCCAAAACTGGTGCTTTTATTGCCATTGCCAACCATCCCTATGGTGGTATTGAAGGCATGGTACTGCTGAAAATGCTTTGCATGGTACGCCCCGATGCCAAACTGATGGCCAATTTCCTGCTGAAGAAAATACCAAACCTTGCCGATTACTTTATTGGGGTAAACCCTTTTGAGAATGTAGAGCACTCTTCCAGCATAAGCGGTTTGAAAAATACGCTTGAATTGCTGGCAAATGGCACGCCTATAGGCATTTTCCCGGCCGGGGAGGTATCCACTTTCAAGATGGAGAAAAAAGAGGTTACCGACCGCCTGTGGCACCCGGTGGTGGGAAAGATCATTGCCAAATCTAAAGTGCCTGTGGTGCCAATATACTTCCACGGTAATAACGGACTGCTATTTAATCTGCTGAGCCTCATACACCCTGCATTACGCACGGCAAAACTACCCTCCGAACTATTTAACAAGCAGGGGCACACCATTAAGCTGCGCATTGGTAAACCTATAAAGGTTGCTGATATACCCGATAACGCTAACAGCGCCAAGGTGCTTAACTACCTGCGTGCAAAAACATATGCGCTTGGGGCTGGTTTGGACGAGGAGAAAAAGATCTTCAACCCCCGCAATTTATTCAAAATAAAAAAGCTGCCGGAAGCAATAGTACCCGAAACTACTGCAGAGAGGCTGGAAGCGGAAATTGCGCCCCTGCGAGACCACTATAAGGTATGGACGGAGAAGAACTACGAGGTGTTCATCGCCCCAACTTCGGCCATCCCATGCACTATACGCGAAATAGGCCGCCTGCGCGAGGTTACCTTCCGCGAGGTGGGTGAGGGTACGAATAAGGCTACTGACCTGGACGAGTACGATATTTACTACCACCACCTGTTCATATGGGATTTTGAAGCGAAAATGATCGTTGGCGCTTACCGTATCGGCCTGGGCGACGAGATATTTTACAGCGTTGGCAAAAAGGGCTTTTATATTAACGAGCTGTTTAAGCTGAAAGAGCAGTTTACCCCCATATTAAAGAAGAGCCTGGAACTTGGCCGCTCGTGGATACGTAAGGAATACCAGCTAAAACCCCTGCCGCTCTTTTTGCTGTGGAAAGGCATCCTGAAATACCTGATGGATAACCCACGCTACCGTTACCTTATCGGCCCCGTTAGCATCAGTAATTCCTTCTCGCAGTTTTCCAAATCGCTTATTGTGGATTACATCAACCGCAACCATTTCGACCACGAACTGGCGCAATATGTAAAACCCCGTAAAAAATTCAAGGTAAACTTTGAGAACATCGATACCGACCTGCTAATGAGCGGCGGCGATAGCTTTAAAGGGCTTGATAACCTGATATCCGAAGTGGAAACCCATAACATGAAGGTACCCGTATTGCTTCGCCAGTACATCCAGCTCAACGCCAAAATTATCAGCTTCAACATCGACCCTAAATTTTCGGATTGCCTGGATGGGTTCCTGGTATTAGACCTGGAGAAAGTGCCGCAGGATATTTTGGAGAAGTTGGGGAAGAACCTGTAACCGGGATTAAGCGAATTTTGCGATTTAAGGATTCTTTTGTTAGTGTCATTGCAATAACGCGAAGGAATCAAAACTTGGTTTGTCCGTCCGATTATAGCGACGACACTGTTGCGGACAGAACGAGCAACTACTATCCACTACCCATTGATTTCAACCGGTGGTCAGTGATGCAAAAAAATCACAGGCAAAAATGGAAGGCCTATAACAGTATACAACAATACCATAGAAATTATTTTGTCCGATGCCTTTATGCTTTTTCCTCTAAGATCTGATGAGCCTCTTAACCATAACGAGTAATCTCTATCGTGGATTTTAAAAGTCAACTTCGCAAAGCAGTAATCTAAAAAAAGAAATATTGCAGGAGTAATTGGTGCCCAAAAGGCAAGCTGCAAATTCACATCACTTGTTGTATAAAACGTCAATAGCGATACTCCGGTTATCATCAATAGCAAAGCAACAATCAGAGTAGGCTTGCTCCTTACCCATCCGTGTCCTTTGCTCTGCAACATTATAAAGTTCACACCCAGAAATCCGATTATGGCGACAATCTTTAAATCCATCTTTAATACTTCCAACCCAACCTTTTAAACAAGCTATACAACACCCAAATCGGCGTTATCATTACCAGTTGCTTATCATCCCTAAAGGATGCTTCGTTGCCTTCTTTTTTGCCGCCAATAAACTGCCCCAACCAGGCGAGGGCTAAAAACAGGGTGCCCATCCAAATGAGTGGAATACCGCCCGCATGTTCCCATAGGGCAAGCTGCGATACGCCGTAGCTTAAGGCAAATAATACCAGCAGCATGGTGTAGGATAAAATTGGTGATAATTTTAAGGTGTAATAAACCGTAATGGCTATCAGGAATGATGCCCAGTTAAACATCTCGTTATAGCTTTTCAAAAATTCAAAATGCGGAAAGGGTATGGCCCATGCAATGCCCAAAGCGCCAAACAGCATCAGCGGTACGCAAATAAAATGCAGCACGCGGTTGGTTGGATTGCGGTGGCTTGCATTAAGCCGGTTAAAATAAACGTCTACCGGGCGCTCATCTTTTTTGGGGAGCACAGATTTAATGGTATTGGGTTTGGTTTCGCCATAAAATAAAAAA
>NZ_CAMLOV010000129.1 GCF_946481715.1 uncultured Mucilaginibacter sp.
CTGGCGCGCCTTTGGCGGCAGGCTGACCGAAGTGATGCGCGGCTTTATTGTTTAAATAAAACGCAAATTATTCGGCAACAATTAAAAAATAATTCCGCTTGCCTTTTTGCACCACTAAGTATTTGTTATTGATGAGATTATCCACGTTGTAAATATCATCGGGAGTGCCAATTTTTTCTTTGTTGATAGCTACACCGCCACCCTGTACCATTTTCTTTGCTTCGCCTTTAGACGGGAAAATGGCTGTTTTGGCTGCCAGCAAGTCGGTTACAGGTACGCCTGTTTCTAAATCGGCTTTGCTAACGTTGAAATTAGGCACACCGCTGAAAATGGCCAGCACTTCTTCATCGTTTAGTTCACTTAAAAACTCTATGCCGGTGTTACCGAATAAAAACTCTGTAGATTTTATGGCTTTGATGTATTCAGCTTCACCATGTACGCGCAACGTGATATCTTTCGCCAGTGCTTTTTGCAGTGTCCGTAGGTGTGGGGCGGCATCGTGCTCTGCTTCCATCGCTTCAATGGTTTCCCTATCAAACAGCGTAAATATCTTGATGTAGGTTTTTGCGTCGTCGTCGCCAGTGTTTAACCAAAACTGGTAAAATTGGTATGGCGATGTTTTTGCTGCATCCAACCAGATATTGCCTCCTTCGGATTTGCCGAATTTGGTACCATCAGCCTTTTTGATCAGTTGGGTGGTCAGCGCAAAAGCTTCTCCGCGCCCTTTGCGGCGGATCAGTTCGGTACCGGTAACAATATTACCCCACTGGTCGCTGCCACCCATTTGCAAGGCACAGTTGCGGTTTTTCCACAGGTAGTAAAAATCGTAGCCCTGTACCAACTGGTACGAAAATTCGGTAAACGACATGCCCGTATCGCCATTGATGCGGTTTTTGACCGAATCTTTGGCCATCATGTAATTCACGGTGATATGCTTGCCAACATCACGGATAAAGTTCAAAAAGTCGTACCCTTTAAACCAATCGTAGTTGTTCACCATTTGGGCGGCGTTATCGCCGGTTTCAAAATCAAGGAACCTTTCTAATTGGCCTTTTATACCATTAAGGTTATGCTGCAGGTCTTCTTCGTTCAGTAAGTTACGTTCTGCCGATTTACCGGAGGGGTCGCCCACCATGCCGGTAGCGCCGCCAACTAATGCAAATGGCTTATGGCCCGCACGCTGGAAGTGTATCAACGTCATGATCTGGGCGAGGCTGCCCACGTGCAACGAGTCAGCAGTAGGGTCGAAGCCTATATATCCGGAAACCATCCCTTTGTTCAGTAATTCTTCAGTCCCGGGCATTATATCGTGCAGCATGCCGCGCCAGCGTAGTTCTTCTACAAAATTCATGTGTATATCTTTTCAATCCCAGTTGCTACTGGGACGGCAAAGATAGCAGTTTATCCTTTCCACGTAAATGATTTATGGCTTTTGCCTGTGTAAACTGGGGGTGATATTGCTATTAAACCTGTGTTAAGGCTTTTTTATATGGCATAATTTTCGTTTATTGCTACAAACGGAACATTTTAGCCCCTGCCTATGAATTTTTTGTCGCATTATTATTTCGACCGGGACACTACCGATTGCTATTTTACCTTAGGTACCGTACTGCCCGACCTGTTGAAAAATGCCGACAAGACCATCATCCTTCACCCCGAAAAATTAGTGCATGCAAACCCTAAGGTTAACTCCATCATCGCCGGCTGGAATAAGCATTTGCTGGTTGATAAGTACTTTCATACCTCGGAGTTTTTTCTGCATCATTCGCACACACTCAAAAAATTGCTTACGCCTGTCATTGCCGGTTCACCCGTAAAACCATTCTTTTTAGGGCACATCACTATCGAACTCATTTTGGATAACTTGCTCATCACCACCAATAAAATATCGGTAGATGATTTTTACGGTCATTTGGATAGCTGCGATGTGGAGATCATTAATGAGTTCCTGGCTTTTGCGGGTATGAAGAACACCGCCATCTTCGCTAAGTTTTACCAGGAATTTAAAAGAAGCCGTTACCTGCACACTTATGCCAACCTGGAGCAGGTTACCTACGCCCTTAAACGCATCTGCATGCGCGTATGGCGCGACCCGTTTACCCCGGAGCATGAATTGGCCATGACGGAGGTTGTATTAGCCTACCGCCTTGGTTTGTTGGATAGTTTTATGGAGATTTATGAGGAAATAGGGGGGAAGTTATGATAAAGAAGAAGGTATATGCAAAAGCGGATTTTGATAAAATTGCGACAGAAACAACCGGCGGCGTTTATAATTCCGATTTTGTAAAAAAAGTGAAGCAGAGCAAGAAGGAGGTTGAGGATGGCAAATTCATAATGTTAGATTCCTGTAAATCGTTATGGGAAAATTTAGCTGAATTAAGCATGCCCAAATAAATTACTGTCCCCGAAAATTTTACTTGACGAAATTTCCTGCGTTAGCGATAGTAGTGGAAAGCCCGTAAACGCAGCGTAGCGAAGTGCGGACTTGCAACGGAGAGCGCGGGCCGCAGGCAACGCCATAATACCAACGATTTAAGTAGCTGATATGGCATTGATTATGGAGTAATAACCAAAAATTCTCCATAAAGCCCTTAATCCCCTCCTCCAATTTTATAAATCCTACCAAAAACCGCCTAAAAATCAATATTTAACAGTAAAAATATTTTTATCTATAAAAATTATATCCGTACCTTTGCAGTCCCAATTAAGTGTTGGGAAAAAGGAGTAAAATTTATTAATGGCAAAAAAACAAGAAGCAGAAAAAGAATTAAAAGCTAAGGAAGCGGAACTGGGTACAGTTACTGCAACCGCAGAAAAAGAAACTATTGAATCAGAAGCTGATTCGATATCAATCGAAGAGATCAAATCTAAGATCGCAGTTGCACCACTGGAAGATTTCGACTGGGATGCAGATGACAAAAAATTTGGTAACTACAGCGATAGCGACCGTGAGAAACTTGAAAAACTTTATGATGGAACTTTCAGCTCTATCACTAAAGGCGAAATTATCTCTGGTGTTGTTGTAAATATCAATAACAAAGATGTTGTATTAAACATCGGGTTCAAATCTGACGGTTTGGTATCGGTTTCTGAATTCCGTGATACACCTGATCTGAAGATCGGTGATTCAGTTGAAGTATTTGTTGAATCGCAGGAAGATGCTAACGGACAGTTAGTGCTTTCTCGTAAACGTGCTAAAACTCAAAAATCATGGGAGCGCATTAATTCGGCACTGGATAACGATGAGATCATCACAGGTTTTGTAAAAAGCCGTACTAAAGGTGGTTTAATTGTTGATATTATGGGCGTTGAAGCCTTTTTACCAGGTTCACAGATCGACATCAAACCTATCAGGGATTATGATGTATATGTGGGCAAAACAATGGAATTTAAAGTTGTTAAGATAAACCACGAGTTTAAAAACGTTGTGGTATCGCACAAAGTGCTTATCGAAGACGATTTGGAAAACCAAAAAACAGAAATTGTTGCCAAGCTTGAAAAAGGCCAGGTATTGGAAGGTACCGTTAAAAACATTACCGATTTTGGTGTATTCATCGACCTTGGTGGCGTAGACGGTTTACTGCACATTACCGACATATCTTGGGGCCGCATAGAGCACCCGAGAGAAGTATTATCATTAGATCAGAAGATCAACGTTGTTGTGCTTGATTTTGATGATGAGAAAAAACGTATCGCTTTAGGTTTAAAACAACTTACCCCGCACCCTTGGCAGTCGCTTGACGAGAACATCGTTATCGGCTCTAAAGTAAAAGGCAGGATTGTTACCGTTGCTGATTACGGCGCGTTCTTAGAAATTATCCCGGGTGTTGAAGGTTTGATCCACGTGTCAGAAATGTCATGGTCTCAAAACCTGCGTAACCCACAGGAATTCCTGAAAGTTGGCGACGAAGTTGAAGCGCAGGTATTAACCTTAGACCGCGACGAACGCAAAATGAGCCTTGGTATTAAACAATTAACTCCTGATCCTTGGCAAAATGCCGGTACCAGGTATGCAATTGGTACTACTCATGTTGCCACAGTTAAAAACATGACCAACTTTGGTGTGTTTGTTGAACTGGAAGACGGCATCGACGGTTTGATCCACATCTCTGACTTATCATGGTCTAAAAAAGTAAACCACCCTAACGAATTTACTAAGGTTGGCGAAAAACTGAACGTGGTAGTATTAGAGCTTGATATTGATAACCGCAAACTGAGCTTAGGCCACAAACAGCTGGAAGAAAACCCTTGGGATACTTTTGAAACTATCTTCACTATCGATTCGATACATGAAGGTACTGTATTGAAAGTAACTGATAAAGGCGCTATCGTAGCTTTACCTTATGGTGTTGAAGGCTTTGCCCCAACCAAGCATTTGGTAAAAGAAGATGGTAAAGCTTTAAAAGCTGAAGAAGCTGCTGAGTTTAAGATCATCGAATTCAATAAAGAAAACAAACGTATCGTTATTTCACACTCACGTATATGGGAAGAAGCTCGCGCTGATGCTCGTGTACAGGAATTTGAAAACCGTAAAAAAGAAGCAAAATCTGCTAACAACGCGGTTAAGAAAGTGAAAGAATCAGTTGAGAAATCAACTTTAGGCGACCTTAGCGTATTAGCTCAGTTAAAAGAGCAAATGGAAGGTGCTGAAAGCAAAGCGGCTAAAAAAGCTCCTATTGCTGCAGCCCCGGTAGCTAAAGCAGAGCCGGAAGCTGCTGCTGAAACTGAAGAAACCGAAGAAGTTTAATCTTCCGGACGTTTAATATTATTAAGCCCTCCTGAGCAATCGGGAGGGCTTTTTTGTTGGGGAAAAATATAGATTGGAGTTAAGAATATTAACATTATCCAGTCACCTTATCCCAATGGTTTAACCACTTAGCTATACAGTTTGGAGTGAAAATCCCAAAGGACGATCCCTGCCGACACCACAATATTGAACGAGTGTTTTGTGCCGAATTGCGGGATCTCGATGCAGGTATCTATTAATTGCATAGCCTCTTCGCTTACGCCATTTACTTCATTGCCGAATATCAGGGCGTATTTTTCATGGCGGGATGGCATAAATTCATTCAGCATGGTGCTGTTTTCGGCTTGCTCAATAGCCACTATTTTGTAGCCGTCTCTGCGGAGTTTTGCTATGGCCGCCACCGTGTCGTCAAAATATTGCCAGGTAACGGACTGGGTTGCGCCAAGGGCTGTCTTTTCAATTTCGCGGTGTGGAGGCTGGGCGGTAATGCCACAGAGGTAAACTGCCGTGGCCGCAAGCGCATCTGATGTACGAAATATAGAGCCTATATTGTGCATGCTGCGCACATTATCCAGCACCACTACTACCTGTAGTTTGTCCTGTTCTTTAAATTCATCAACAGTGACCCGGTTAAGTTCGTCTAATTTTAGTTTGCGCATGGTTGGTGAGTAGTGAATAGTTGATGGAATGAATAGTTATATTGGTGGCAAATAGAACGGATCAGTAGCATTTGCAGCCACACACTACGCTCTATTCACCCCTCACCAAAAAAGCTAGTACACCGCTACAACTTCATTTAACAACCCAACGCCATCACCAATTAGGGAACTATAAACAGATGGGGCGTAACCTACCTCTTTGGTATAATATTCCGTTACTTCGGCGCTGAATTTATCAAAGGCATCCTTTTTAACCAATGCAATAGCGCAGCCGCCAAAGCCGGCACCGGTCATGCGGGCGCCAATTACATCTTTATTAGGTTTGCAGAAGTTTACAACTGTATCCAATTCCTTCCCGCTTACCTCGTAAAGGGTGCTTAAAGAGTTGTGCGAAGCATACATCAACCTGCCAAATTCTGACAGATCATTGTTACTAAGCGCCTTTGCAGCCAGTTTAACACGATCGTTCTCTTCTACAACGTGGGTAGCCCTATCTAAAACAACCTCGTTGGTAATCAGGCGCTTGTATTTGTTGAAAGTGCTTGTATCAATATCGCAGAGGTAGTTGATATCAAGCTCGGTTTTTAAAGCTGCGAGTGCCGAGTTGCATTCCTGCACGCGTTCGTTGTACTTAGATTCCGCCAACTTACGGGGCTTGTTAGTATTAATGATGGCCAGCAGGTAATCGCCAAGATTGCTGTCAACGGCTTGATAATCCAGCGTATCGCAGTTTAGCATCAGGGCTTTGTTTTTTTCGCCAAAGGCAACCGAAAACTGGTCCATAATGCCGCTTTGCAGCCCAATAAAGCTATTTTCTACCCATTTGGCCAATTTTACCAATTCCAGCTTAGTGTAACCGGCATCGAATAAGTCGTTCAATGCATAAGCGGTAACTACTTCAATCGATGCAGATGATGACAAACCTGATGCGATGGGGATATTGCCATAATACAGCATATCAAGCCCTTGCAGCTGTTTACCGTCTTTATTAAAATGTTCGATAACGCCGGTAGGGTAATTGAACCAAAGTTCCTCTTTTTTTGCATTGGTAGATCCTACTGTGATTTCTGCAGTTTCTTTAAAATTGACGCTTTTAAAGCGGAACACGCCATCGTTATTAGGTGCAACAAGCAGGTAGGTGCCTAAAGTAACCGCACAGGGCATTACCAGCCCGCCATTGTAGTCGATATGTTCGCCAATCAGGTTTACCCTTCCCGGCGAAAAATAGGTGTACTGGTGCTCTTTACCGTAGTGTGCTAAAAATTCCTGCTGCAATTGCTCTCTCATAGTAGTGTTTTGGTTTAAAAAACAAATATTGTAAATCTTACAGTTATTTTATAGGCTTATATGTAACCATTTGCAATTAATTTGTACAGGAAACAGAAGCGCCGTATACTTGTTGCTACCATATTAAAATAACCAATATGAACCAATACATAGTAACTGCATACGATTACACCGACGAAGGCGCATTAGACCGCCGCATGGGCGTACGCCCGCATCACCTGGATGGCGCTGTAGCCCTTAAAGCCAGCGGCAACTATATCCTTGGCGGCGCTATTTTAAACGAAGAAGGCAAGATGATAGGATCGGTAATGGTGCTGCAATTTGAGAGCGAGGAAGGGCTGGAAGCCTGGAAAAAAAGCGAACCTTACATCACCCAAAAAATTTGGGAAACGGTAGACGTGAAACCTTTCAGGGTGGCGCAGGTGGGTTAATACCAGAAAAAATCTGTGTAATTCTTTAAATTTCTTCAAAAAACAGACCGTTTTAAATTGAACAAGCGGAGAGGTCGCAAGTCATTTTTTGAACAGTAAAATTAGGTGCGATTTTGAATTTACTCCTGGTTTAAAACAGGTGTGTAATTTGCGAAGCTCCAAAATCCTTCCCGACTTTTTTTGTAGTTGACGATGTATGGGATGCCGCCGGTTTTAATATTGAAGGATAGGGTTTGTTGGTTTTTATCCTGCGGAATAAAAAGCTCTAAAATACTATCGGCCATAAATTGTATTTGGGCCGATTCATCCGGCTCAACAGGGACCGGAGGAGGAACCATCAAACTCGCTTTATAATCTTCAAAGGTTTCGAAACTGTGGCGGCCACTATTCACATCAAATTTGCGCCCGGCATTAAATGCAGCTTCCCCGGCTTGCAGGCGGTATTCTTCCATGGCCTTTAGTAAGCCCTCGGCAGAAATTTCGGGCTTGCCATCTGCGCCTTGCGAATAGTAGTTTTGCAGTATCTCTTCTTTGCTTTTCATCAGGGCAAAAATACGGCGCTTAAATTTTATATCAACAATAAAGGATGCCGTTATTCAGCATCCTTTTTATGTTATTCCCGATCGTTATTACCCCACCGGTGGCGAGATGCCGTCCAGTTGGTCTATATCCCCGGCATCGAGTATTACTCCTGCGGTTTTCATGTTTTCTTCGAGGTGCGCTACGCTGGAAGTGCCCGGTATCAGTAAGATGTTTGGCGAGTGGCACAGCAGCCAGCTTAAGGCTACCTGGTGAACGGTTGCGCCATGCTTTGCCGCCACTTTTTGTAATATTTCTTCGGCGGCCACATTACCTGCACTTAACGGGAACCAGGGAATAAAAGCAATGTTCTCCTGCTCACAGAATTCCAGGACTCCTTCCCATTTGCGGTTATCAACGCTGTACATGTTTTGTACCGATACCACCTCGAAATACTCCTGCGCATGTTTTATATCATCTATACCCACTTCGGATAAGCCGATGTGTTTTATTTTACCATCCAGCTGTGCCTGTTTTAAAAACGCAAATGTTTTTTCGGCGGGCACTTTCGGGTCGATGCGGTGGAGTTGGTACAAGCCTATCTGATCAACCTTCAGGCGTTTCAGGCTGCCATCCAATGCTTCTTTCAAGTGTTCGGGACTGGCATCCACAGGCCATTGGTCTGGCCCGGTGCGCAGCAAGCCGCCTTTGGTGCCAATGAGCAAATCGGCGGGATAGGGGTATAACGCTTCGGCTATCAGTTCTTCGGATACATTGGGGCCGTAGCTGTCGGCGGTGTCAATAAAGGTAACCCCGAGCTCTACCGCACGTTTCAGTACACGGATAGATTCATCGTGGTTTGTTGGCGGCCCCCAGATGCCCTTGCCGGTGATGCGCATAGCGCCGTAGCCGATGCGGTTAACTGTAATATCGCCGCCTATAGCGAACGTATTTTGATATGATGCAGTTTCGTTACTCATGATCGTTTTTTGGCTATTTATCAATGCTAAGGTAACAGTAGTGCAGGGAGTTTTGTTCGTCAGGATTTTGTCTGAACCCGAATTTTAAGGAATTTTTAGAATTTGCAGAATGTGTATGTCGCTGCGGCCATCAGTTCTGTTACTTCCCTTAATTGCTTAAAATTCGAGTTCAGATAAGCAAATAATCCCTATCGCCAAGCGCCCAAAATAAGGCCCATTAGGGTTAAGGATACCACGCTATAGCCGCCGTTGATGAATATATGCCGCCATGATTTCAGTTCGAAAAGGCTGTGGGTGGCGATGGCGCCAAACGTCCAGATACCGGCCAGGAAACCTGCTGTTGCACCCCAGGCCAGGTCGGTTTTGGCATCGGCCAAAAACATGGCCAGGTTTGCCGACATGATTATGGAGAACAGCGCCGTAAAGCCAAATATTTTGCCTTTGTTGCCTGCTTTTACTTGTTCTTCGGTAAGGCCGCTATCAATCATCCAGGCATTGCCAAACAGGGGGCGCGAGTACCAAATGCCGCCAATGGCAAATGCAGATAGCCCTGCCACTACAACGGCGGGCCAGTTTACGAGGTTCATGTCCATAATTAATTGGGATTTAAAGGTTTGTATAAATCTAAGTAATTAGGAATGATATATGCAAATGAGTTGGGAAGGGATTTCGGATGTTCGGATGTTCTAGTTCGGATTTTTGGAGGGTTGCCAACGCGTCCGGTTTTTAATTTACGTTATCGCTTTTTCAATTGCCGTTGCAGCTCAAATCCCTCTTTGGGGAGGGGCGCGATGGAATGCGACGTGGGAGGGAGGGGTTTAACGAATGCGTGTAGTTAACAGCTCAAAACTTCCATTGGGAAATTCTTCGGGAATTTCACGGCGGGCGATTTTCTAATGATGCCGATAATCGTACTCTCAAGCCCCCGGATAACATTTGGCATATCGTACTTTACTTCCGCTTCGGTAAACCTAACAAAGCTTACACCTAAACTTTCCAGTCTATGTTGTCGAAACTCATCTTTGTTAAAAGCCTCTTCATGATTATGCGACATGCCATCTATCTCAATAGCCAACATCAACTCCTTGCAAAAGAAATCGACTATGTATTCATCAATACAGCGTTGCCGGTCAAAATCAAATCCCCACAGCTGATCATCTTTTAATTGGTTCCAAAGCAAAACCTCACCAAAGGTCACTTCGTTCCGCAGTTTGCGGGCTAATGGTTTTAGGTTTGGGTTGTATGGAATGAATTTGGGCATTTAATTTAGTTGTAAATGAAAACCGCTCGTTTAACCCCTCCCTGCTCTCGCTCCTGGCGTTTGAGCGCCCTCCCCGAGGAGGGAATTAAGCTCAAGTACAATAATTTACTTCACCGTATACCTGTACACATACCTGCCCAGGTTGCCTTCGGCATCCATGCCTTCTATCGTGGCTTTGTAGCTGCCGCGGCCGTCGGCGTTGTAAAATTCAACAAAGGTGGCACCGGTGGTTTTGTCGGTTGTTACTTTAGGGCTCCAGTAAACGGTGGTGCGGAGGTCGCCGCCCAGGGTGCCTGGCTTTGGCACATCGTATTTTGGGGAGTAAAACTCCTTGGCCACGGCATACCCTACCGGCATTATCTTTAAAATATAAGGTGGCGGCACCAGCTCCTGCAATTCGGCAAGGGATATTTTGGTGCCTTTGTCCGCTTTCTTCAGGTTTATTTCTACAATGCCCGAAGTGCCGTACAGGTCGTCGATACCACTAAAGCCCGCGCTTTTAAACACCTCTACAGATTCTACATTACTGGTGGGTACGCCGTTAAGGTACAGCAGATCAACCGGCATGCCATTTACAAATATTTGTATCGGCTTTTTATCGGCGCTGCTGTAGTTTTTCATAAAGTACAGCTTGTTCTCGTCAATAGTGGTACCCAGTATCAGGCTTTGCAGGCAGAGGTACAGGTTGGTGCAGTTACGCATATTAGCGCCCGAAAATTGTTGGTCGGCAAGCATAGGCAAACCGGTAAATACAGAAAAATCGGTATGCCCGGCTTTTTTAATAACGGTTGATTTGATCACCACCTCTTTTAACTGGTGGGTATTTGTGTATTGCCTTAAGCTATTAAGCAGGTAGGGCTTAAAGGTGCTGTCGATATTGGCCACCTCATCAAAAGCCATGTTGTTTTTTGAGGGGTACTGGAAGGTTTCGGGGTTGGCCGTAACGCTTAAGTTTTTCCCGTTTAAATTAGTACGCCCATTGATGATAACGGTAGATGAATCATTAAACGATAGTTTGGAGAACCGGTAATTGCCTACCATATCGGTAATTGTCTCCGCGTAAAAGTTTTTAGATGGTATTTGTAGGCGCAGGTTACCTTTGGCTATGGTCATGCCGGTGTTGTTACGCAAAGTGCCGCTTATCTCCAGGCCGTTCTGCTCCGGAAAAACAACGATCTGCGGCACCTTGTTGGCCAATATGTTTCGGTATGATATACGCCTGTATCCCTGTGTCATCATCAATATATCCAGGTTTTCGGCGGCGTTGGCTTCCTTGCTGATGAAATAATAGTTGGGTTTCTCTATGTACCCCTTCAAGTCGGATGTAAGCAGCGTACTTGTTAATATGGTTGTTTCGGCGTTATCGTCAAACGGCACCTTTGATTCGTCTACAACCGAAACAGAAAATGTGCCGGCAACGGGCAGCGCCTTGTTTTTTGCCGAGATGGCCAGCCGTACCTTTTGACGGATACTGTACGATTTTGCTGCCGAATTGATTGTTAGGTTAAGCGCATCATTATGTTGTATAAATACAACGCGTTCGCACAGCGCTACGCCATGGTCGGTTAAAAGGGTGAGCTGTACAATGCCGGTAGGGAATTTGCTTTTTGGGATGGCTGCGCTGTAAATAGGGGATTCTAAGGTGGTTTGGCCCGCAAAATAAACCGCGCCGCCGCTTTGCGCTATGATGTAGTAAAGCTTGCCCTGATTTAGCGGGAAGTAGGTTGGGTTGGCCGATATTTTAAGATTGAGGTTATCGGGCTCGTTATTAAATACCGCCATGGTAATGCCCGAGGCTTTTATACGCGGCAGGTCGTACACGGCTTTGCTGCCATCGCCAAACTCAATATTTACTTTGTAGGTTTTGCCGGTTTCGGGCGTCAGGGCAAAAACGCCCATCCCCAAATGTTGCGAACTGAGGTTTGCTACAACATTATTCTCGTTATCGGTAACGGTTCCTTTCACATCGGTGCCAAGCCCGTTGCTGTTGATGGCCTTAAAGGCTACTTTAGAGCGCACCCCGGTTATCAGCTCTCCGCCCTCCGGAAAAAACTGTACATCCCTGCCCGACGCAGCCGTTTTTAGCGGAAAGGTGTGTGTTAACGTGGTGCGGCTACCCATATCAATCACGGCCACCAGGCTGGCGCCTTTTAAAGCGGCAGCAGCTCCGCTAAACTCGGCATTTAAAACGCCGTTTTGGTCGGTAGTGCCTTTGCCTTTGCTAATTTCCTCGTTATTTGCCACAACTGTCCAGCTTACCTTTTTACCGGCAAGGGCAAGCCCTTCTTTGGGTTCTATATAGGTTATGCCGGCGTTTATTTTAGTAAGCCCGGCAGCAGCGACTGACGAGGTGAATGATATATTGGTACTCACGGTTTTATCAACGGCGTTGCCAATAACCAGGTTTTTGTTAAAAAAGTAGTCGGGGTCGTAATTGCGCATATAGGCGGTATAGGCCCGCAGGTGGTAATTGCCCTGTTTAAAATCGGCAGGGGTAAGGGCAATATTGCCATTTGCAACACCATTTACCACAGGCAGTTTCAAAAACCGGGTAATCGAATCCTGGTTGTTGGCAATATCCACATAAACAGTACTACTTAATATGGTTGGGGAGTGTTGGTCAATAGTAACATAGGCCTTAAACCAAATGGTATCGCCCGCAGCGTAGTAAGGTTTATCTAAATGGAGGTAAACTTTTTCGAAGGGGTAGGAGGTGATAAGCTTGGTGGTTTTTGCAACAATGGTATTTAGGCTTACGGTATCGCGTTGCGCAAAAGCCTGGGCACCAACTATCAGGAACAAGATAAAAAAAACAGGTCTTTTTAAAATCATTTGTAGTATAAATGTAACCGGGCTAATATAAACATTTAGCTTTACGGCTTGTTAAATGCAAGTGCGATTTAACAATTTATAACAGTATTGTTAGATAAATAGTATGGGCATAGAGATTGAAAGGAAATTTTTGGTAAACCATGCCAAATGGGCTGCGGTTGAAAAACCGCCGGGCAAGCTGTTTAAGCAGGGTTATATTTTAAGCGACGATAAGCGCACCGTGCGCATACGCGTTACCAATGAGGCGGCTTACCTTACGCTAAAGGGCAGTACCACGGGTATCAGCCGCAACGAATATGAGTATACGATACCTATTGCCGATGGCAATGAGATATTAAACGGGCTTACTGTATCATCGATACAAAAAGTGAGGTACGAAATAAATTTTGAAGGGCACCTGTGGGAGGTAGATGTTTTTAGCGGGGAAAACGAGGGGCTGATAGTAGCCGAAATTGAACTGGAGCATGAAGCCGAAGCTTTTGCAAAGCCCAGCTGGGTAGAAGGTGAAGTAAGCGATGACCACCGCTATAGCAATGCTGCGCTATCTGTAAACCCCTATAAAAACTGGGGAGGCGTAAGTATATAAACAACAAAACCCGCCCATGGGCAGGTTTTGTTGTTTATAATATAGTATTATTTACCAGCCAGAGCCTTTTTTAGCGGCGCCAGAAGCTATGTGGCCTTCTGCGGTTGCTTTACCCATTATAGCTGCCATTTTGTTGCCTTCGGCATCTTTGCCGGTAGCAATGTAACGGCCCGATTTGATGTCGATAACAGGATCGATCATAGGAACGTTTTTGGTTTTGGTTTTTACGGAATAGGCGGTAATGCCTCCTGATTGTGCTGCCATGTTTTTAAAGTTTTTTTAGTGTAAACTGTATTAATTATAATTTGTTTGCTGCCCTGCGTTAATAATTTAGGTTACGTTTTGGGCAATTGGTTAAAGCAGGCAAGTTATGTATTTATACTTAACTAACAAATTTTATGCAAAGTTGTTGTTATTTTGTTGTAATTAAACTGTAGATGGCCGAATCGAGGAATTTGCCATCGTAGTAATAATTCTCCTTAAAGTATGCTTCGCGCACAAAACCGGTGCGCTCCAGCAGCTTGATGGAAGCCTGGTTACCGGGGTTTACGTTCGCCTCGATAGAGTGCAGGCCAATGCCTTCAAAAGCGTATTTAATTGCCTCAATTAAAGCCTCTTGCATATAGCCCTTCCCTTGATGTTGAGTGTTGAGCATATAGCCAATTTCGGCACGTTGATTAATTTTATCTATCTGCCAAATACCAATGCTGCCAATCATATCATCGCTGTTGTGCAGGCTTAAAACCCATAAAACACCCTCGTTTTTTTGGTGCAGATCATGTATCAAATTTATCCAGCTAATTGCCTCATCAATGGATTTTGCAGGCGGCCTGTCTATATATTTCATCACTTCTGGGTTGCTCCGCATCGCAAAAGCGGCTTCGGCATCAGTTAGATTGAGCGCACGCATGGTTAAACGCGGCGTATTTATTACAGGGAAGGGGTGTAAATTAACATCGAGCATGGGTGTATTTATACAGGTAAATATAGGGGATTTAAAAAGTTTGAGATAAATAGAGATTAGTCATTTAATAAACCCTCTAACCAATTTATACAATCATCAGGTTGTACTATCGACCAGGAATGTGGATGCCTGCGGCCGTCGAGGCGGTGGCCAAGACCAAGCGAAGACACGAATGCGGCCTGCTTGCTTCCGTGGATATTAAGAAAGGTTATGAGTGCGGACAAATTTGCTGCGTTCATATCGTAGTAATTGCGGTCTCTTTCTTTTATCTGCCACAAGATATCGGGATCACAATATATCCTAACCGGCACTTTGAATAAAAAATGTGCATTTCCGCCATTGGGCAAAGACCTTGCGAACATCGAGCGCTGATTATATTTCTCAGGATATTTTTCGGGTGTACCACCAGTTTTCATTTCAAGAGAAGCAACAAGCATTTTTGCTTCGTTTAAACCCGCCATTCGCCCACCATCTAAATTCTGACGGCCTTCGTTTTCCTTTAATTTCCTAACAGAAGTGTTATAAAGGTCCGCAAGGTCAACCGGTGGGTCTGCAGCATATACAGCCATTGGAACAATGCTCGTCCGTTTACTGCTATCGCGCGACATCTCCGTATACCGCAGGCTTAACATGCCACCGTTGGAAAGTCCTCCCATAACAAATTTGTCAGACGGCGCTTTGTATTTTGAAACCACATCTAAAAAAACGGTATTAAGAAACTTAAGAGCAAAAGGGTCATCATCAAGCCCCTGGTCGCTATTTATTGAAAGAACTATTGCAATTATGTTTTTTGAATAACATTGTGCGATCAGATCTTTGTTATTGTTTAAAACGCTTTCGGTAGTTTCACCGCTGCTGGGCAACAAAACAAATGTACCTTTAATCTTACCTTCAGGTAGTAAACTATAATAGTGCAGGGATTTGTCGGCATCGTCTGTTACATAAATATTGGAAGGGACTGGAAGGGTAATTGTGTTTCTTTTCACATGTTTTAAAAGTGCTGCGCTCAATGTGTAAAATCGTCCGTCAACGTAATTGCCTTGTAAAGTCAACCCGGTGGGAAAAGTCATCGGCCCTTCACCTTGCTTAAGGCCATTCACCACTTGTTGCGCATATGCACCAGTAGTCAGAAATCCACTTATAACCAGTAGGTATAATTTCATAATAATATTGTGAATACATATTTACTAATTTTAGCAGTTTCATTCTGAATTTTAACAATACTTAACGTTTGTAAGGGCCGTGGCGACTTTGATGAACGAGCCACGCCTGCAGTGTTGAGTCAGTTTGCGTTGCGCACTCGCCACTATGTTCAACCTCCTTAAATTAAGTGCCGAACTATTTACCTTTACGTTTGTACTATAACAAACATATTAACCAGATACTATGAAACATTATTTGATTATAGCTTGTGCGCTTGCGCTGGCTTCCTGCGCTGGTAATGGGAAAAAGGGTGCAGATACCTTACAAACCGATAGCAGTAAAGACACCTCGCGCACAGCTAAAATGAACACGCCCGCCCAAAATATGGAGTATTGCTTTTTGCATACCGATGGTATGAATGCGGAAGACAGCACCGCTATCCACCTCATTATAAATGGCAATAAAGTAAGCGGCGATATGTACTGGCTGCCAAAAGAGAAAGACAGGCGCAAAGGCACTTTGGCGGGTACTTTAAATGGCAATAAAATAAAAGCTGTGTGGAGTTTTATGCAGGAGGGGCACACGGATACCCTTGGGCTGGAGTTTAAGCTATCCTCGCAACAGTTGGCGCAGAAGCCATTTGTAGTGGACGCTAAAACAGGCCGCCAGATGGTGGATACCAAAGCCGACTATATTATTACATATAATATGGATAACTGTAATAAGTTTAAAAAACCGTAGGGCGTTTATACAGCTCCTCGTTATTTTGTAAAGGTGCTTATGCACCGGGTTTTCCTGGTGCATTTTTGTTTATAGTAAAGCTAACGGCCGCTGCTAATTAATCTGCCTGGCCAATGTCTTTTTTGGTATCTGCTTGTCCAATATCTTTCTTGGTAT
>NZ_CAMLOV010000130.1 GCF_946481715.1 uncultured Mucilaginibacter sp.
GTTTAGCAGGTCTTTGTAATGCTGCGGCGCATCATCTTTTAGGTGGCCTTCGCTATCAAGGTTTTTTATCAGTTCATAATATAGCGCATACCCTAAAATTGGTTTCAGGTCCAGCTCCTGCGCTTTTTGGATAAAAACTTTTATCCGTTCGGGTTTTATATTAGCGGCAATATCCTCGTAGCGTTGCAAGGTCGCCGGGGTTATTAAGTTAAGCATAGCGGCGGGCCTCCAGGCCCCCTGAAGGGGGCGTTTTAAAATTTGTGTTCATTTTATTTAAGATTTTAGTTAGTAACTTGTCCATTAGAAGGCCTCCCTGCTGGTCGATAGGGTTAAGGCGAATTTTCGAAACTTGCAAATTCGTGTCTTGTCGCGCGCATATTTGACTCACCCCGACTACGCTACCGCTGGTCGACCCTCTGTTCGCAAGCGAAAAGAGGGTAAAAAAGAGCAAATATTCTTAATTTTCTCCCCCTCTCTGCGTAGCAGAGAATAATGACCTGGTTTTCCTTAACCCTCTTTACGAAGCAGCGAGGGTCGACGAACGATAGTGATGTCGGGGTGAGTCAACTCGCGACGCGACACGTATAACGCTACCCACACATGGCTTCCGCTTCGGCTTGTTTTAAGCCATAAGCGTAAACCAGCGTGGCAATTTTGCTTTCGGCAGAAATGGTTGATTGCAGAAGTTGGTTGATGGCGGCCCCCGCTTTTATTCCGATGGTGTCTTCTGCTACGTTTGCCGGCACGGGGATAATGGTCCAATTGCCTGTTGCATTAATATCGGTATAATAATGGCTGAATATCTCTTCCAGCGTTTCGCTCAATTCCAGCCTGTCGGGCGCGGTATTGTCGTTAAACTCATGGATAGCTTGTTTCTTTTCGCTGCCATTGCTCAACCCCGACGACTTTTCGGCATTGATCAACTCCTTCGGTATCGAAAATCCCTTAATTATCCTTGCTTCAACGGCGCGTTCGGTACTTTCAAAAAGCTTGTCGTTGTTCTGTATGGCATAGGGTTGAAACTCGGGCTTGGCGCTTTCGTCTTCGTACTCAATCACAATGATCTTCTGCGCGCTTTTTGCTCCCTGGAACGCGCCAAGGTCCATCTCCAACTGCGATGGCGTACCTCTCCCGTTGCCGGTATCCATACTGTTGTCGGCTTCTTCGCGGCGCGATTGCATAAACAACATGGTTGATGGCAGGAACCCGGTAGTTACCTCCCGGTTATTGAATATTTTGATGCCTGCTTCGGTTTCAAAATCTTCCCAAACGGAGTCGGCTTCCATCAGCGGGTAATCATCTACTTCGGGGTTAAAATAAAAAAGCTGCCCGTTGTATTTATCCCAACCGCCGGCTGCTTTAACTTGCTGTTTTATTGCGCTTTCATCGGGGTTGTATTTATCAAGGAAGGTGATTTTGCTTCGCATGATATTCTTCCAGGTTTTGCGCCCCCAATCGTTGTAAATGGCAAATTTGTTTGCGGTATTGGCATTGTCGGTATCGCCCATGCGGATGTCCTCAAACTTTACATAGTTTACAGATGCTATTTTATAGTTTGCGTTGTAGTTTACATGGATGCCAAATCCGCAAAACAAAGCTTTATCGGCAGCAATGGCTTTTAGCAATTTAGCCAGGGTGAGGCCTTTGTTATTTATCAACGTTTTCCCCAGCGCGGCATCCTCAAAACCGTTACCGGCGATAAATTTTGCCCGCTTGTTCCAGCAATCTTTAGCGGTGGGCGATTGTGCCACAAGTTCCAGCATACGCTGCGGATAGGCGTTATCCGTATCGTAGTTTAATATGCCGAAAGTTTGATTCGGCCTCACCCGTATGCGCCGTTCTATTTGTGGTAAGTAGGTTTTCATAATATTTGATTACACCGATTGTTTTTAATGATTACACCGATTTTGATGATCTGATTTGACCGATTTTGTTTTTTGGATTACACCGATTAGCTTTTGATTTCACCGATTTGATGATGTGATTACACCAATTCTTATTAAAGATTACACCGATTGTTTTGCTGGGTAATTCGCTTTCGCTTAGCTCTGCGCTTGGGGATTTTCGTTTCTTCCAGACTTTCGGACTTTCCGTCTTGCGGACCCGCGGCAAACAACCCTGCTATGTGTGGGTATCGTTGCAAATACCATTCGGCTTCTTCATCTGAAAGGTTATCGTTGCTGTGTACCGCCGGCGAGCCTGGCACAAACTGGTGCTTGCCCGGTTTTAAAATGTATTTTTTCATAAATTAGTCATTGAGTCATTGCTTCGCTTCATTGAGTCATTGCTTCGCCGTCATTAAGTCATTGCTTTGCAGTCATTAGGTACCAGCAACTTAATAATGACCCAATGACCCAATGATTCCCCTACACTACCAGTGCTTCCAATGCAGCAACAGTACTGGCATAGCTTGCATTGCCGCTTCCGGGGGCTATAGATACTGCGCGTGGGGGGTAAGGTTCCTTCAGTTTATCGGGGTTTGTTAATTTGATCTTGTAACCGCCGTCTAAAGTTTCGTCGGCGGCGTTGCGTTCTGCCTCGGTTACGATGAGGCCGTTCACTGCGCCGAATAACTCGATGGCCGAATCGCTGTCTTTATAGTTGTTTACCGCTATAGCGCGCACACGGCCGTAGCCCATGGCCATTAACTGGGCTTTAACATCTACCGATAAGCCGGCAATGTTAAAATCTATTTCTTCGGTATAGCGCGGGCCTACCTGGGTCTTGGCCAGCTTGCTCATAGTATTAAAACTGTTGTTGGTGCCCTCAAATTTGTAAACCTTGGCGCTGCCAACCGCGGTAAGGCCTGTGATGATGAGTGGGTTTGCTACATCGTAAGTTAAGGTGATATCATCCTGGTTAAAGATGTACACTACATCCTCTATACCCGATGTAATTGGCTCGTTTGTGCCCAGGCCAAAGCCTGCATTTATTTTGTTGTAGATTGACATGTTATTAAAAGTTAGAAAAGTTAGAGAGGTTAGAAAAGTTGGAAAGGTTGTGGAAGTTAGAGAGGTTGTAGAAGTTAGAAAGATTGAAAAAGTAGCAAGCTGTTAACCTTTTTAACCTTTCCCACTTTTTTAACTTCTCTAACCCTTTTTAACCCTATTACGCTGAAAGGTAAAACAGCTCGTTGGCGAATTTGAAGTTTACGGCGGCTTTCATGCGGGCCTTCATACGCACCACGTTATCGTTGGTGTAGGGCTTCATGTAAACGGTTGATAGTTCGGATGCATCGCCCAAAAGATCCACACCAAGGAACAAGTTGGAGGCACGGGCACCCAATATGGTGTTTGCCTGCCAGTGGTTCATCACCTGTAGCGGCAGCCCCAGGTAATCCATCTTCTTCATGTCGGTAAAGGCGTTGATAACGTTAAGCGCTTTGTTTGCTTGTGCCTGCGCGTAAGCGTACCCTACATGTAAAGGTATTTGCAGGTTAAAATCTTCCTGTATACGGTCTGCCGGGTCCAATTGGGCGTAAACGCTGCCTAAAACCTGTAGAACGTTGCTTACGTTGATGTAGTTTACGGTTGCCGCCGTTGCTGTGCCGCTAAAGGCTGCCGGCTTGCGGCTGTTTACCTCGTTGTAGTTACGTACCAGTTTAAACGTGGTAGCGCTCGAGATACTGATAAAGTACGATTGCTTTTGGATAGCTACGCCGCTGCCGCCGTTTGTGGTATCGCGGATGTTGCCCGTAACACCGGTTATGGTTACCACATCGCCATCGGCAAGGGTGCTGGTGTCTGCCACGGTTACCAGGCCATTGCCATCTATGGCTGTTGCCGCCATGGAGGTTGCCGGCTTGCCGAGCCCAACTTTATATACGCTTGTATCTGCCGCAATGCTTGGCAATAAGCCGGGGAACGAAGCGGTAAAAGAAGCTTCTTTGGTAGACGCCTTACCCAACCAGTACAAACGTTCGTTAGCTATCTGTATTTTGGTGAGGTAACGCTGTACCATAAAGTCGCTCAGGTCTACCACGCCTTCATAATCCTGAAACGAGCCGGGTTTAAGGCTTTGGCCCTCCCACGATTGGATCAGTTTATCCCATTGTTCCTCTTTCATAAATTCGTAAACCACGGGGTCCAGGTAGCTTTCGGTTTGTTGGGTTGTGGTGCCCTGGTCGGTAAAAACGCCGCTGGGGTCTTGTAATACTACGTCATCGTCCACATCAAGTATCACTTTGCGTGCCTTAACGTCGTTAATAACGGTTAGCAGCCCGCGCTTTACCGAGTCGGCCTCCAGCAGCGTGCTTGCCATAAATCCCGCCAGCGCTTCGCCGGCATAGGTGTTGTTTGTAAATGTAAATTGAGCCATTTTAAGTTATAAATGTTAAAAAAGTTGAAAAAGTTAGAAAGGTTAAAAGAGTCGTAAAAGTTAGAAGAGTTAGAAAGGTTGGAAGTGTTTTTCAGAGGACGGAAGTGTATGGTTGGAAGAGCAAAAACCTTTCTAACCTTTTTAACTCCTCCAACCCTTCTAACTATTTAGCAACCGCTTTCCTCACTGCATTCTGTGCCAGCGGGCTTTGGGGGGCAAAAAAGGGTTGGGGTTCGGTTTTTGCCTTGCTGCTGCGCTTAGATCCTTCGGGGCTGAAGTCGGATTTTATCTCGTTCCTGATCTCGTCCGTTGTTTTTTTAAGGCGGCTGCTTGCTTCTTCCAGTGCAGCTTTTGCTTCGTTTAATAAGGCGTTCTGTGCATGCAGGCGCGCTTTTACTTCCAAAAGGCGGTTTTGTATCTCAGCAGGTTTTTTTGGCATTTTTGTTTTTTCGGCTGCAATGCTTTCTTCGTCCTCTTCGTCGGAAGTTTCTGCTGGCAATACTTTTTCCACCTTGCCCTGCTTAATGGCCAATTGCTGCCCATCGGCGGTGGTGTAGGTGTCGGTAATAGCAGGGCTGCTCATGTCTTCGTCCTGGTAAACTTCGGCGCCTGCGCAAAGGCCGCCGCTGTGGTGCAGGGTGCCTTTGTCGGTAACGGTTTGCTGGTTTACCACCTTCTTAAAAAAATTCATGATCTTGTCTAAAACCGAGGTGGTTCGTTCGATTAATTCGCTGTTGTCCATATGTGTGTTGTTTTGTTTGTTTAAGATTTTGTTGATACAACGCTGGTAAACCGCCGGTGCTGTATCGGTGTATTTTTTAATGAGCGCGCTGTTGATGACGGTATCGGCGTAATCTTCAATGGCATCTATAAAGCCAAGGTTTAGCGCCTGGTCGGCAGTCATCCAGGTTACGGAGTTTATTAAACTGTTAACGGTAACCCCGTCTAACCCCGACTTGTCCATATAGATCTGCGCCAGGCGCGATTGCACTACGTTCAGCATCTGCACGTCTTTTAAAAGCTCGTCGGCATTGCCGCCGCTGCCCACCATCGGTTTGTGTATCATCAGCAGTGCGTATTTGCTCATCACTATTTTGCTGCCGGCCATGGCCACTACCGATGCTGCCGATGCCGCCAGGGCATCAATATGGGTAGTTACGTTGCCCGGGTACTTTTTCAGCAGGTCGTAAATGGCGATGGCGTCAAAGGCCGAGCCGCCCACCGAGCTGATATGCACGGCAACGTCGGCACCGGCCGCTGCTTCTAATTGTGATTTAACATAGGCGGATGAGAGGCTCCCCGAGCCAATGCAGTCCGTTTCGGTATCGTATAGGTATATTTTCATTTTAGTGAGTAGATAATGGTGAGTAGTGAATGGTTTGAATTTGATAGGTGATCTGGTAATACGGCTCCGTCTGAGTTAATCCTGTAAGATCGTGCAATCCTTAAATCGTGTTGTGTTTGATATGCTGATTGGCATAATCCTGAACTCGGGTTGTAAGGAATTTTTTAAATGGGCAGAATTGATTTGCATTCTGTTAATTCTTTAATTCTGGGAATCCTGATTCAGACAACCGAACTATACAAATATCGGGACTAATTTTGGTTGCGATGGTGACACTACTTTGTCAGTAGGTGAATTTATCTGAACATTGATTGATAGGATTTTCCTGATGGGCTTGATTAGAATCTGATAAATCCTTTAATCTGCTAAATCCCGGTTCAGACAATCGAACAATACAAATATCGGTATTAATTTTGGTTGCGGTGGTGACACTACTTTGTCAGTAAACCAAAAATCGTGTCAATCTTTTAATCCTTAAATCGTGTCCTCGAAGCAGTTCAACGCCCGCCAAATGGTGCGCTCGTCTTTACCGAACTTGGCTTCGGCTTCCAGCACGGCCTGGTTTTTGGTTATGCTGCGTACCTGCATTTGGGCATGCACCCAAAGGTATATTTCACGGTAGGTGAATATTTTACTGGTGATAAAACCCGCCTTGTACATGGCCGAGAAGGCCCCGTTATCAAACAGGGTGTTTGCAAGTTGGATGTTCATGGGTGTTGGTTCATTGGATCAATTGTTCATTAGTTCATTGGTGGGGCAGGGCCTTGGCTTTTACCTTTCAGCTTTTGCCTTTCACCTTACAAATTCACCCTGTTTACTGTTTGGGCCAGTATGTTTTGCTGGTTGTTTACATCCTTCACGTCCACGTAAATAGGAGGGAAGTTGTTGATCATTTGGTAGGCGAGGGTGTTGGCCATATCTTTTATATCGTTTACCGGCTGGTTGTAGTAGCGGTTGGCGTTGCCGCCATCAGTAAATATGCCGCCTATGGCATACCCGCGGCCGGTATTGGGTGCCGAAAAATCCCTGCCGCCATGGGCAACATTTATGGCGCTTACCAGGTTGCGCGCCCAGGGGTTGCGCATAGCCTCAGATACCACCACCGCTTCGCCGCTACGCAGGTAGGCATTGGTATTATCGGTACGGCTGTAGCCGGGGAGGAGGGCACCGCGACCATCAGATACAAACTGCCCGCCTTTGGCAAATGCCGGTGGTTTTTGGGCAATAATGGTGGCTACCTGCAACGCGGTTGATGCTATAATGCCCGGTATCACAAATGCTGCAAATACCCCTGTTTGGGCTGTAGCTTTGGTAATGGCCAGCGCACCGTTTACTACCGCCTGCACTACCGATGCTCGTTGCTCGGCTTTAAAAGCCTTTATTTTTTCCTCCGCCTCCTTCTTTTTGTATTTATCTTCAATAGCCTTGCGTTGGGTGGCGGTTAGGTTTTTGTTGCTTAGCTCGCCGGCCTTATCTTTCTCCAGCCCTTTTATTTTGGCATCGCTGGATGCTTTGATGTTGTTGCCTATGATGCCGAACGCCTTATCGGCAACCTGCTGGGCGGTGTTGAGGGCAAAATCCCGGCGCTGCTGCTCGTATTGCTGGCTAAGGGCGGTAATATCTTGCTGGTGCTTTATTGCGAGTTCTTTCTTTTTCTCGTTGTTGCCCTCGGCCAAGAATATCTCGTAGGCAAACTTATCGTCGATAAGTTTTTTCTCGGCATCAAACTTAGCGCCGGGCAGCAATGCCTTATTTAGATCCTTTTCGTCATCGTGTATGGTGCTCTTTCTTTGCTCCCCCTCCACCTTACGGTTTGCTGCTACAATTTTGTTAATGATACCCTGCATCTCATCCATCTTGCTTTTGTTAAAAAGCTCGATGTTGTTGCTGATATCCTGGTGGTATTTATCCTGCAATTCAACACTTTGTGCATTATACTCTTCCTGGCTTATGCGTTTTTTTGCCAACTGCTGGTTAAGCATTCCCATTTCGGCATCATAGTGCTTTTTGTCCTGTTCTATCTGCATAGTAAAGGTAACGGCATGGGCTTCCAGCGCTTCCAAGCTGCGCGACAGGTCGGGTGTGGGGGGAGCGGGCTTGGGTGGTTTAGGATTACTAATTTCGACGTTATTAATTTGGGTGTTACCAGTGGGCACGCCAAGGTTGAATTCAACGCCTTTTTCTGTACCACTGCCGCCAATAATTTTAGCGATCTTACCTGCTCCTCCGGCCCACTTTGTTATAAAATCAATCTGAGCGCGTAAACTTTCTTGATTTTGCCTGATTGCTGCGGCAGAATTTACAGCACGGTCGTGAATTACTTTCTTTTGTGCATTTATGCTTTTTTGCTGCACGTTCTCGTCCAGCAGTTTGATTTCCTCACTACGAGAGTATTGAGGTAATGCTTTTACTCTTTTAATTTCCGCCATTTCTGCAGTGCGGATTTTCTGGATCTGTATATCCTCGTTCAGGCTTTTGTTAACTAATTCGCTAATTTTGCTCAACGCTGCTTTTGCCTTTGCATTCTCAAGTATAGATGCGGTAAGTTCATCGTAGTTCTTTTTAGCTTTGCCGTTAAGGATCGTTTCGTCGCTAACAGATTTAAAATGACTGGGAAACTCCTTTTTTAATTCTTTGATGCTTTTAAGCCTATCCTCATAGCTACTATTTACATCGGTTGCCGATTTATAAAGTATTTGGAGTTTTGTAATTTCTTCTGCGGCGTCTTTATTAGCTGCCTTTGTTACCTCGTTTAGGTTTTTAAAATTGATAACCATAGCATTTAACGCATCCTTGCCGGTAAACAACGCTTTGGCAAAGTTTATGATTTCGGGGAGGAAGGTGGTTACAATAGCAAGGCCACCAGACAAAGCCATACCCCAACCTCTCAAAACATTTGTAAACACTTTAACAACATCATTCCACAAAATGAAAGCTGACGAGGCGTTGGTTACTTTTTCGTATGTTTTGTCGCTGTCAGAAGCTAACTCTTTGTTTTGTTGTTGAAGTGTTTTTAGTGAATCAGTATATTTAGATAGATTTCTATCTAATACATTTAATTCATTCGAAAATGAATTAAATGGGTGAGACAGCCCGTTTATGGAGTTACGTAGACTGTTAAATGATTGAACGTATTTTTCAACCTCGTGTTGTGCATCTGAATTGACTGTTACATCAAAGGATATTTTTTTGTTGTCCGCCATTTTTTTATGTTTAATAAATTATTTTATTGTTATGCAAATTTTGAAATCGAAGACTTTTAGAGATAATGATAAGTTAACGGCTTTCGTGTTAAACGAAGGAATTAGGAGAGAAGACATCTTTATTATCACCCAAAGCGAGTATGGGCTTGTATTATTTTATTATGCTTAGAAAATATGTGATTCACTAGGCCACTTTTGATAACTGAATTCTATGCCAAATGGCATATGATATTGAGATTATATAAAATTTGCAATCTGGTGCTTTCTGTTTCTACATCTTTTATTTACAAATCTCATCACCTCTTTTAGGTTTTTAAAGTTGATAACCATAGCATTTAACGCATCCTTGCCAGTAAACAACGCTTTGGCAAGTTTATAATTTCGGGGAGGAAGTCGGTTACGATTGTCAGGCCACCGGTTAAAGCAATTTGCCAACCCTTAATTGCTATTTTTAAAGCGCCAAGAACGCCAATCCATAACCCAAATGAATTTGATGCTTTCGAAACTTTTTCGTCAACCTTATTCCCGGTAGATAAAAATTCCTGGCTTTGCGTATTAAGTTTGATTAGCGATTCCGTATACTTAGACAAATTTTTATCTAAGTTATTTAGATTGTTCGAAAATGAATTAAATGGCTGAGACAGCCCGTTTATGGAGTTACGTAGACTGTTAAATGATTGAACGTATTTTTCAACCCCGTGTTGTGCATCTGAATTGACTGTTACATCAATGGATATTTTGTTGTTATCCGCCATTTTTATAAGTTTAATAAATTATTTGATTGTTATGAAAGTATTGAAATCCAAAAGTTTTATGAATAATGATAAGTTAACTGTGTTCGTAATAGCCGAAAACATTAATAGAGAGGATATTTTTATTATAACCCAAAGTGAGTATGGATTTGTTTTGTTCTATTATGTTTAGAAAATAGATATAATCTATAGTGAGCTAACAAGTGATTGGCATGCCAAGTGGCATGATATGTCGCTCTGTATAGATTTGTAGGCGCGTAACCTGCTCTGCAGCTTCTTTGTTAGAATCGCTTTGGCCCTGACATTTTCGAAAATTGATTTTGTTAGATCGTTGTAGTTTTTCTTTGCGTTGCCATTCAAAAAATCTTCATCTTTTAGCCCTTTAAAATAAGCCGGAAATTCTTTCTGCAATTCCCTTACGCTCCTGGCCCTGTTTTCGCTTGCGTTGTTCAGGTCCGTTGCAGATTTATATAAAATTTGCTATCTGGTGGTTTCCGCTGCAACATCTTTATTAGCAGATCTCATCACCTCGTTTAGGTTTTTAAAGTTGATAAACATAGCGTTCAGCGCATCTTTGCCCGTAAACAACGCTTTGGCAAAGTTTATAATTTCGGGGAGGAACGCGGTTACGATGGCAAGGCCACCGGTTAATGCAACACCCCATCCCTTTAGCGTAGTACTAAAAGTTTTAATTACGCCATCTCAAACCGTAAATGCAGAAGTCGTATTTATTACCTTGCTGGTTATATCATCGCTGTTAGCTAAAAGTTTTTGATTCTCCGAATTAGGCTTACTTAACGAGTCGGTATATTTAGATAAATTCCCGTTTAACAAATTTATGTTGTTAGAGAATGAATTTAAAGGCTGTGAAAGACTGTTTAAAGAATCGCGGAGCTTATTAAACGATAATTGGTATTCGTCGAGTTGTTTTTGACCTTCTCTATTTACGGTAACGTTAATAGATATTTTGTTTTCGTCTGGCATTTTATTTTTAATTTGTCGTTATGAAAATTTTGAAATCGAAAAGCTTCATGAATGAGGATAAATTGACCGCATTTGTCATGAAGGAAAATATCATCAGAGAGGATATTTTAATCATTACACAAAATAATTATGGATTGATTTTATTACGGATAGGAAAATGAATTACAGACAATATAATAATATTGATTTTGATTTGTATGCCAATTGGCATACAAAAAGCCTATTGAATAATTTATATTGTTGGAAAATGAATTAAATGGTTGAGAGAGCCCGTTTACTGAAGTGCGTAAACTGTCGAATGATTTTATATATTTTTCAACCTGTTGTTGCCCTTGTGAATTCACTGTTACTTCTATTGATATTTCGTTTTCTTCTGCCATTTTCAAAAGTAAATTACAAAATCGGCATCCGGTATTTTTTTGGCCTCATCGGTAATCTTATTCAGGGCCGCCTTTGACCGTGCAATTTTGAAAGATAGGTATATAAAATCCAGTCAATACTGTATCTGCGTAACAAGTTGCCTATATCATTGTCCAAAGTTTAAACAATTCCGATGATCATCGTAAAATCCGACTACTTTAGCACCCATGCCCGCCTGGCCACCTTCATCAACGAAAACTACATAAAAAAGGAAGACATACTGGCCATTACACAAGACCAGGGCATATTCACTATTTTCTTTTATGCAGATGATGCTAAAGAAGAAGTTACCCATGGACTGTTTTCGTAGAGTCTGAACCGGGATTAAACAGATTTGCCAGATTAAACCGATTTTGTTTACCCCAGCTTCACCAACTCCACCTTTACAGGCTGGCCTTTGCGCCAGCTGTCAATCTTATTGATGTAGTAGTAGGCGCTATCCTGTTCCAGGTAAATGGGGATAAGCAGGTCAAGCTCCAGTATATCGCGCGGGCTTAGCATAAAATAGCGCACTACCTTTTTGGTTTGCTGCAGTATTTTTTCCAGTTCGGGGTAGTAGGCTTTGCGCAGGTACTCCCAATCGAGGCTTTCAACGGCATCGGCACGGGCAAAGTACGGCGTGCTGATGATGTCGTTTACTATACGCGTGTTGCTGCCATCGGTAAAGGCAACCTGCTTGCCGCGCTCCAACAGGTTTAAGGTCTGGTTAATCAGTGTACGTGGCTGCGTGCCAATGCTGAAAGCCACTTCGGTATCATCGGCGCTGCGGTCTACCTTTAAAATTTGCGCTATCGTGCCGCCAATATAGGGGCGGGTTTGGGTGGCGGCAAACTGGCTTTCAAACAAATCGGTGGTGGCGGGCAAGGTTTTATCCTTCACGTTTATTTGCGCATTGCCAAAGCCTATGGGCAGTACGGCCTCATCCTCTTTATACTTCATATAATTCACCTGGGCGTAACCGCCGAGGTGGAAGCTGATGACCTTGCCCTGGTTTAGGCACTTACCCGTCCAGTTTTTGGCGATGGGGATATTGCCCACAATATCTTTAAACGACGCAAAGGTAACGGTGCGCGTTGCACTGTCGGTTTGGCAAATAATACCGAAGCGCTGCAGGGTGTCTTTCAGCAGGTCTTTCAGACTGATATCCGGGAAGATGCGTTCGCATTGCACTTTTTGCCCAGGCAATACCTCACGGCGTTTGGTTTCTACCTTAAAAGTTGCCGTACCGGGGATGGCCGAGTATTCGTCGGCAGCGGCGATGTGGTTTACCTCGTACACTATTTTTAAGCGTTGGCCGGCAACAAGTTCGGCATCTACACTGAGCGTTTGGTTGTTGAAGGTTTTTACAGCTATACCGCCACTGCCAAAAAAACCCGGTTTTATATGCGCATAAGCATCTACTATAGTGGCGTCGTTATCTAAGGTGTGGGTGTTGCGCGCAAGTTCTGTTTCGTTCCCATCCGTATCTTTTAAAATAAAGTAGATGTGTGCTTTGCCGCCACCGTCGCCCAGTAATCTTTTTGCAGCTAATGTTAAAGAATAAGTTACCGTTGCGGTGATATCCACACGGGCACCGGCTACGTAAGCATTGCTTTTAAAACACCCTGAAGGGTCCAGCAATACCTTGCTAAAACGAAGGTCCTCCTGGTAGCTATCATTGGTATGCACCTGCGTAAGCCCGTTTTGCACTATTATGCCCAGGTTGTCATCGGTGTTTTGGTAATCGGCTCCATGGCTAAAATCATCATTGGCAAACTGAATGATCAGCTTGTTGTATAATGGCTGTTTAAGCAAAAACGAGTTTGGGTTGATGCGGTAACCTGCCTGTTTGGCCATCAGCGCTACCAGGGTTTTGAGGAAGAAGCCCGGCCGCATTTGGCGTATATCGATCACATCATCCGGCGTGGCAGCCGGGTAGGTGATGGTGCCATAATCTACCACGGGCCATATAAAACCTTCGGTATTTTGGCGGGAGTTTACAACGGTATCTATATCCCATTTATGCAGGTAGGGTTTAAGCAACTCTTGCTTGCCAATGGCGGTGCTGCTATCGCCCATATCGTATATTTTGGCATCCAGGGTGTCAAAAAAATCCACATTGCCGCTTAGTACCGTTATGGCGGCGCTGTCGTCCTCAATGCCATTCAATACCGCAATGCCATTAGGGATTATCTCCAGCCCGTCCTGTATTATTTTGGCTTCATAGTTATCGTATGGCAGCCCGGTGGTAAAGGCCATATCATCCGGGAAACCGAGTATTTGCCGGCTGCGTTGGGTTAGCGGCAGTTTAAACTGGTTGCTGGTGTTGCCCTGCTGGTTTTTCACCTCGGCCAGGTTGTTTATCTGGAAGGTGAGGGCAATGGGGCTATCGTCGCCCAAATTGGCAAGCTGGTTGTTTAGGTATAGTTGCATGTGGTTCATGGGTTAGTTGAATTAGCCCCCTCTAAATCTCCCCCGGTAGGGGAGACTTTTAAAAGGCATTACTAAAAGCCCTCCCTTCCGGGGAGGGTTGGGTGGGGCTGGCTTATTGCGTTTGTATATTTATAGCCGGCATGTTAAATGTTATGCTGAATGGCGCCTGCCCGTTGCGGGTTTCGTATTCGCTGTAGGTGGCGGTGTTGATAACTATGGTTTGCCATTTAACCGGGTTTTTGTTTACCAGCATTTGCACTTTGGGCGAGTATTTGATGCTTTGCAAGCCTTTAATATCCGCCACGGATAGGTCCTCGGCCATCACTTTTACCTTTTGCCCGGCAGTTTTGCTTATCACTTCTTCTATACCCTGCTGGTTTTCCCAATCGCTTACGTAGTTTTTAATGATAACGGCGTTTTGTACATCCAGGCTCATCTCCTGGTTAAAAACAAAGCGGTAGTAGTTCCAGCTGCCGCTAAGGCCTATCCAGCGCAGGTAAACCGAATTTTCGTCTACCGCGTCATCTACCCGTATGGTTTGCGTTTGGGTAAGGGTATGCACCGTACTGCCATCGGCATATTTTAGTGCGAGGTTGATGTAATACACATCGTTGGCAAATAGGGTATCAATCAGCAGGCGGTTTACCCCCAACTGTTCGGGTACCGGGATGGTGCCGCTGGTTTGCCTGGAGATGATGAGCCGGCTGCCATCGGTATTAAGCAGCCAGGAGGCATCTTCGTTTAGCAGGTAGCTGGTTTGCGTGCCGCCGGCTAAAGGGTTGCGATTAATATCCAGCAGGGTAAATTGGCAATACACATTGCGCCCCAACAAATCCTCGCTGTAAATAAAGCCAATATCAAAAGGGTACCCGTTGCTGTAGGCAGGCTCGGTAAAATCAGTTATCCATTTGGCTTTTGGCAAGCCACCGGCAAGGTTGGCAAACGGCACATAGGCTGCCAGGTTGCCGCCATACTGCTGGCCCAATTGTGTGGCAGCGTAAAGCACATAATAGCTATCGGGCATTATAACGTAGGGCGATGTTTTTGTTTCGCCATTCTCGTCCCATTCTTCGGCGTAGGCTATTTGGTAACTGGCGCTGAGGCTGTCATCGCGGTAATTGCTTTGGGTGTAAGTGCTGCCGTCATACGCCTGTAGCAGGCTTTGCAAAAAGTTGGAAATATCGGCTTTAACTAAACCGGTATTATTGGGCCTGTTGGTTGATGTAATGGTTTTTGCAGCGCCGCTTTGCTTATCAATATAAGTGATGCGCGTAAGCACTTTGTAATAGGGGCGCATTTGGTTTATATTGATAAAGCCGCCGGCGTTGCCTGCAAAGGGCGTTTTTATAGTAAGGTATGCCGTGCCTGTAACCATTATTACATCGTAAATGCCATTGTATGGGCCTGCATTAACGTACACCTTGTCTCCGGCCAATAACATCGGCTGGTGTGCGCCGGGAGGATTCAATACGGCATTCACCCTAAGTACGGCATAGCCATGTTCGGTATCTTCGGCCACCGAGATCACCCCAAAATCTTTACGCTGATAAGTAAACACAACTGGGTTGAAGGCTGCGTTCCAGCGGGAGGTGTTGCCATCGGGCAGGGTAACGGATGGGGCGGAAAGCAACAGGCTGCTCAGTGTATTTAATTGTACGCTTAACTGGGCCTGGCAATCGTTTGCATCGCGCGCGTAAACGGTTTTTACCCCGCCGCTTAACCCGCCAAAGGTAGGGGAGGGTTGGTAGTATTCATGGTCGAGGCTGTACTCGATGCCGCCATAACTGCTGGTGGCATTTGCAGTTATTTGCCCGTCGTTGGTGCCGGGCGCGGTCTCGGGGCTGTTGATGGTTATGGAGCCGATGGCAAGGTCGCAAACATTATAAGGGTACGGTGGCGGCGGCCCGGATGGCTCGGTAAATGTTAAATGGCCAAAGCTTACGTAAAAGGGGTTAAGCGGGTCGGTATCTTTAATTAAACCGGTATAAATAGGGCTGTACTGCCCGGCGATAATTACCGATCGGTTGATGGTTTCGCCATTGGTATCCTGGCGGAACCATACCTCTATGTTGTTGCCATTGGTTAACTGCCCGGTATCGGCATCAACAATTTTAATGTACACCTGCCCATTGGTTTGGGTACCGCTGGTGTGGGTGTTGGTATAATCTAAAAGTGGTAGTAAGCTCATGGGCGGTTGATTGGTGAGTGGTTTATTGGGTGAATGGTTGCCAGGGGAATGGTGAATTTGAGTGGTTATTGCAGGTTGACAGGGAGGTTGAACTACTCACCACTCACCCTTCACTACTCACCCTTCACCCTAAATATTCGTAATACATCGTGTTCAGGGTAACGGTTAGGCCTACGCCGGTGGTGTTGGTATCAAACTTATTGTATACGGGCAGGCACTTGGCTTTTTCGCCGGCTTTAATACGGAAATAGCGGCCATCGCCATCGCGGTATTTGGCGGCCTTTACCATAAATTCGTTGGCCATCCGCAGGGCCTGCTGCACATAGGTTTCGTTTTCGGCCGTGTATTGCCCAAATTCTGTTTTGTACAAAAACTCCAGGTAGAGGGTGAAAACATTATCTACCGAGCCGTTTACCTGCGGCGATACCACAATGGGCTGCAAAGGGTAAAGCATTACGCAGGGGAAGGCGGCATCATCGGCCAGGGTATTTAATTCTTTTTCGGTGCCGTACAAAAAGCCGGGCGCGCCGGTAAGCGTTTGTACAACGGATTGGATTTGGTTGCGCATGTTGTAGTGGTGAGTGGTTGATGATTGAGTGGTGGGTGGAGTATAGTATAGTTTGTTTCGATTGATGTGCCGACTGCCGACTGCCGACTGCCAACTGCCAACTGCCAAC
>NZ_CAMLOV010000131.1 GCF_946481715.1 uncultured Mucilaginibacter sp.
AAGCGTGGTAATTAAGGCCGTTAGCCATAACCTGTAAATCGTATTCCTCATGTTGGTATTTGAGTTTTTTGCCCTGGTATCCTTGCCTGTTTTTTTTATTTGGTTAATGTATTTATTTGGAGCACGCTTACTGAATACGGGGCGAAAACCCTTGTGAATTTTTTACTGATCCCGCTTACCTTGCTGGTAACCGGAACTATTTTTTTGGGGTCGCTGATCGTATTTGTATCTTCTGGCTTATCGCCTTTTATTACTACGATTGTACCTTCCGGCGATAATTTCCCGGCACCATTTATGCCGATGTCAACCTGCTGCGGCTTCCCTGTCGCATTTACTACTTTAAGGAACAGTTTCCCTGTTTTGGTGTCCCGGGTAGCTACATAAAACATGCCCGGTATAGGTTTGGGCATGTTGTTTGCCGCGCTGTCCTGTTTGGTGGCAGGCCTGGTTTGGGTAGGGATATTGGTACCCACAGTAGGCACCACTTTATTGCCGATATAGCTGTTAAACACTTTCTGTACGTAATAGGATGGCGAACCAAAGCTTGCCAATGCATCGTAGCCTATCAGGTTTGATTCCCATTGCCACGCTTTCGGCACGGTTGCGGTAGCCTTGTTTACATTTGCAAGCAACGGCGCGTAGCACGAGAGGATGACCACGTCTGAATTCCGTTCCATGCCCGTCATCCAGGCAGCATCGCCCAGGGCAGCATTCAAAGTGGTGGTGGGCATGCCTTCTGTTGTTGCCCACTCGCCTACAAACACTTTATATCCTTTGCGGTCGTAGCTATCGTAATGTGCTGCATCCTCTTCCATCCCCCAGGCATTGCGGTAATAATGCTCGTCTACAATTTCGGGCTTGCGGATTGTTAATTTACCCCTGCTCCCAAGCCAATCCTTGCCGCCGATGCTTGCGATACAATGAAGGTTTGGATATTTGGCTTTAATGCCATCATAAAACTGGGCATAACGCCCGTCATAACTGCCCGATTCGTCAAACCCATCTTCGTTGCCAATCTCTACATAGCTCAGTTTAAAAGGCGCCGGGTGCCCATCTGCCGCGCGTTTAGCGCCCCAGTAGGTGTTTACGCCGCCTATTACGTATTCAATTTCGTCCAGCGCATCGTCTACGTACGGCTTTAAAAGCGTCCCTGCGTCCACATGGTCGCCGTCTAGCGAATAGCCGGCATAAACGGCAAGCAGCGGCTCCATCTTCAGGTCTTCGCACCATTCTAAAAATTCAAGCAAGCCCATCCCGTCACTGGGGCGGTAGCCCCATGAGCCGGTATGCCCCGGACGGTTTTCAAGCGGGCCCAAAGTAGTTTTCCAGGGGAATGCGTCGTTCAATTTAGGGCCTTCCAGGAAATTACCGCCGGGGAAACGTAAAAAGCGGGGTTTTATATCAGCCAGCAACTTCATTATGTCTACCCGGTTCCCATTCGGGCGGTTATGGTAAGTCGGCGGGAATAATGACACGAGGTTAAAATAATAAACCCCGGTACGGTTTGTTGAAATAACAAAACGGGCGCCAGTTGTTGGTTTAACGCCAGTGCCTGTTGTTAATTTAAGCTCGTATTTTTTCCAAAAGGCGCTTTTTACCAAATTAATGGTTCCCGAAGCATATACCGTTTTACCGTCATTGCTTTCTATGCTTACGGTTATAGGCCCTGCCGTGTTATCCGCAATTACCGGGAGGGCAACTGTAGGCTTGGGCTCCCAGGGGCGGGGCGGGAATGGCTTGTTGTCCGTACCTTTAATATAAAAAGAGGCGTTGTATGTTGTATTAGGCAAAACAGGTATGCCCCAATAACCTTCGTTTGCAATGCCGGCCCGGCCGCCGCCGGTATCCACCAATAGCCTTAAACAAGTAGTTAACGCGCCATTAATTGCATGCCGCTGCTGATCTGGCAGTACATTGCCGGGGTTTGCGGCAACTAATTGGATCGTGGCCTTCGCACTGCCTTCCTTAATTACGCTCCAGGCTTCAGGCGTATTTGGGTTGTCCTTAAATACCCTGTTCCTGATCAGCTCGGCATACAAGCCCCCGTCGTACGAATGGTTGATCTCTTCGGTCATCAGCCCATACAGCTGCGGGCTTACATTTGCGCCGGGCTTGGTTAAATCAAGCGTAAGCTTAGGGTTTTGCGCTTTCAGGCTTGTTGCTGCGGAAAGCAACAGGCACAAAATTGAAACGGGTATTAATTTTTTCATCGTTAAAGCCGATATTATTTGTTGTTGTTTTACACTTATTTATAAGCCGAAAGGGGTATTTCTGTTATCCGGAATGCGCTTAAGAATTGGTAGATTGGTTAACTTCGCCTGAAATAAAACAACTGAAATCCAGTATTTTATCCGGTGCGCCATTTTTTCACGGGGCAGCCTAACATTATCACATTCACCGCCTTCAATTATTCTTTACATTAGTAAATCCTTAAGCCCTTATTTATTTCTAATTGAATTTCCACCAGTTGAAATTAAACAAATGCCCCTGGCCACCTTTAAACACAAAGTACACATCGTGAATACCCTTTGCTTTGTTAACCGCAACGGATTGCGTTCCCCATATTTCTAAACCGCCTGTGTTTTTTACGGATAAAGTGCCCAGTAAGAAACCGTCAGGCTCGTCAATGCGTATCTCTATTATACCCCCATCTGTATTTGTTGCCACATTTGCATAGAATGACTTTGGGCCACTTTTAAAATCGACGCTTCGTATTTTAATATAATCATCACTATCTATATCTGTTACGTATATTCCATTATTACCTTTTGCGGTACTAACACCCAATTCCCAGGCTATTGTTTCTGCCTCCTGGCGGACAAAAGGATCCAAATTCCTTACTGCTTTGACCACGCCTTCGGTAGTCGGGGTGATCATAGGGATTGTACCATCAGTTTGATAAGTAAATTGATCAATACAAACCGACCTTGTAAAGCCCCCTCCGCCCGGTAAAGCTTCGTTATGATAAAAAAAGTATGATTTACCATGGTAATCTATCATCCCGGGGTGGTTTGTAAATGCGCCACGTTTCTTGATAATGCGCATAAGTGTATCCCGGTACACCCACGGACCAGTTGGCCCGGTACTTGTAGAATAAGCTATATGCTCCGGCACACCACCGGCAGGATACACCATATAGTACATTTTTTTCCGTTTATAAAACCAGGGCCCTTCCTCGTATTGGGTGAAACGGTTGGGATTTCCGGTACGTTTCCCAAACCCCTGCTCTGTAAGCGGCACTGTTTGTATCTCTCCCGAATAAGAGATCATATCCTGATTTAATTTCACATAAAACAACTGTGGGTTTCCCCAATACAGATAAGCCTGGCCATCGGTATCAATAAATACCGTAGGGTCAATATCGCCACGGCCAGTATAAGCTAAGGGATGGCCAATGGCATCAATAAATGGCCCTTCGGCTGTTGTGCCAACGGCTACCCCAATAGCCATGCCTTTGCCGTCAGCCCGGTTCATTGGCACATACCAGTAAAATTTACCATTACGGAAAATACACTGCCCGGCCCAGGCATCCTTACTTGCCCATGAGAATGTTTTTACCGATAACGGCGCCCCCCTGTCGGTCCAATTCACCATATCTATGGTTGAAAATAAGTGCCAATCATTCATAACGAACGTCGTAGACTTATTCTCGTCGTGGCCTGTATACAAAAACACAGTGTCGTGGAACACCATGGGTGCCGGATCGGCTGTGAACCTGGTTTGGATAATTGGGTTTTGCGCTTTCAAGCTTGTTGCCGTAAACAAGAACAGGCACAAACTTGAAATGGGTAATATTTTCTTCATCGTTAAAATCTATACTAATAATTGTTTTTTTACTTATTTATAAGCCGAACAGGCCATTCCCATTATCCGGGATGCACTCAAACATTGGCATACTTTTTATTAAAATTTATTTAGCAATATTTGAATTGGTACCAGGTTTATTAATGGAGTGGCAAAGCTAAAGAAGAGATGATTTAATGGTGAGAGATAAAAGTTAGAAAATAGGGTGCTAAATGTTAATTTTTCAAAAAAAACATAGAATATGTAAAGGTTTTGTGCGAATAGCCTGCTTATTTGAAATAAAATGGTACCGGAAATAAGTGTTTATCATTTTAAAAATTCTGACTAAGGGTTCTCGCGTATTTACACTCTCATTTATAGTTTTTTGTTTGAGCGTGTATTACCGCCAAGATCATTTTAATTAGGCAACGATAGTTTTAACAACGCGGCCCCGTGTGTATTGATCGTTTTTTTATATCCGTCTTTAAAGGTACCTACATCTTGTTTTTCCCAAAGGTCCCGAACGGCTACCTTTCCTGTCAGGCCAAGTTGGGCAAAGTTTACATCCACATCCCGCGGCTGTGCCGCCAGGTTGAATAAAGCGACATAAATATCCTTGCTATCGGGCACGTGCGAATACCAAACCATTGCAACATTAGTTTTGTATAACTGGCGCGGATCGGTTCCATGTTGGTTAACGGCTATCGCCTCATCGTTTGTAAGCAGTGTCAATTCCTGTGCCCTGTTTTCGGGCAGGTTGCCGCCAAAAATTAACGGGGAGCGGAAGATGGTCCAAAAGGTCATGTGCGAATACTCCTCGTCTATTGTAAATTTGCTATAACGCTCGGGACCTACAGGGCCCCGTTTTGACAACTTGCCTATCTGTAACATATCACAATCGGGCCAATGGCCGGGCCCGCCAACGCCTTCCCATTGTTTGCCATAATTAAACATTTCCAATACTTCTTTCCAGTCGTCCCAAAAGTCATTGGCTACCCGCCACATATTGGCATTGTGTTTTAGGTTATCAGCTTTAAAAACAGGCGTAGCCCCCGGTGATGTGCTGAACACGATGGCCCTGCCGCAACTATCAATTGCCTCGTGGTAGCCCTCAACCTCCGCAGTGCGATAAGGAGCCGATAAGTCATCAACCTTAATAAAATCAACGCCCCAAGCGGCATATAACTTCAATATTGAATTCAGGTATTCCTGCGCACCGGGTTTAGCCATATTCAGGCCAAACATATGGTTGTTCCAGGCGCATTTTGAATTAGTATCGGCTATCATATCAGCAGTTATGCCATTAGTGCCCATTACGGGTGATTTTGCCCATACTGCCTGGCGTGGGATGACTTTCTGCATGTTAAGAAGTATAAAGCACTGATTTAGAGCGTTCAGCTTATATAGCACTGTTCCCTAAATCTCCGCAGAAAGCATTAAAAAGTGATTTAAGCCCTTTAATTTTTCAATTAAAGAGCTTAAAAACTCGCATACAAACGATATAATAGTTAAGTAGTTTATAGTTGCCCTTCAGCCAGCGCGTGCCGATATAAGGCGAAGGTGCAAACAATCTATTCCGCGCGGTGATACAGGAATTTACCATACAATAAGACTACCGCCGAAATGATTACAGAAGTTATTTGCGATACCTAAAAACCAATGGTGTTCAATCACATTAAATTGAGAATTATTCGTTTACATAAGCCCTTTTGAACATCGATGGATTTTTGTGATACTTCTTTCTAAACTGCCGATTAAAATTAGACAAGTTGTTAAATCCGCACGCTAACCCGATTTCCGTCACATTCATATGTGTTTCTATTAATAATTTCGAAGCTTGATTAAGCCTGACCTCGTTAACAAAACTGGTAAAAGATTTTCTGGTGCGCTGACGAAAATAACGGGAAAAAGAATTTTCGGCCATGCTCGCGATATCGGCAGCTTCCAACAATAATATTTCCCGGTTGAAGTTCTTGATAACAAAATCTATTATTTTATTCATTCTGAGAGTTTCCTTCTGGTTTTGCCCGGTGATTAGGCCCGAACAGATGTAAGTCAGATCCTTGGATTCCGAAAGAATATTTAAAATGTCCAATAACATTAAACAGCGCGTAAGCCCTTCTGCATCAATCAGCGCATGCAACTTTTCGCTGATAACCTGGTTTGTCTTAGCCTTAACCGCCAGCCCTTTGAAAGATCTGGCCAACAAGCGGGCTATCGCCTGCGTCTCAGGCAGATTAAAAAAGTTTTCGCCAACCGAATCTTCTCTAAAATGAACCACAATTGACTTTGCCCTGAGCTTTGAATGCTCTTCGAAATATTGCGGGTCGTTTTTATAAGTATGGGGTAAGTATGGCCCAATCAAAGCAAGGTCACCAGGCTCAAAATTGCTTATCTGGTCACCTATAAATCGGGTACCCGTACTTTCAGTCACCAATACTAGTTCATACTCCGGATGAAAATGCCATGGAGTTGGGTAGTAATGATAGTCAAAGAACCTGGTGACAAAAGATTCGACGGCATTTCGCGGCAAGTATTCCAATACTGGTTTCATATATCAATGATAATGATTATTGATGTCGATTTAATGCTAATGTTAGAAAAGTATCGGTTTACAACATAAAAAACGTAGCGGGTATTTATCAGCAAACATACCTTTAGCATTGTTAAAACCAATTATATGTCAGGCATTAAATTAACCCCGGATCAGGTTTCGTTGTATCACGAGCAAGGCTATTTGGTCGTGAAAGAATTCTGTAGTAAAGAAGAAACCAATAAACTTTATGAAACAGCAATAAACGACAATGCCATGCGCAACAACGCACTGGACCTGAATGATCAATCCGGAAAGAAAACGAAATTATCTTTATGGTTTACACCAGGCAATGATGTGTTTGGTTATTTGACCCGCAGCAAAAAAATGATAAATTCTGTGCAGCAATTGCTGGGAGACAAGGCTAAGGTTTGTCATTTCCATTCAAAGCTGATGCAAAAGGAGCCGAAAGTAGGCGGTGCCTGGAAATGCACCCGGCTGCATACTGCGCGGTACGAGAAAAGCATTATAAGGAACTTACAAGCTTAATATAATTCCGACGAGTGACTCTGCTCCGACTTATCTTGCCGCAATTGTAACTGGCTCCCAGTCATTCTTATGACGATTTGTTAACCAGCTATACTGACTATTTCAATCCGTTACCTTAATATAACCCTGAGCTTACTCTTTCAAAAGACTGCTAAATTTAACCATAGAATTTGGAGTGATGCTCCAGTCTGGAGCTTTAATATTACCCCAGGCTTTAGGGTTATCATATAAATTAAAGTAACAAATGCCAAAAATGTGAGGGTTGGCATTTATTGTTTTGGCAGCATCGGCAAGCCATTTATTTTGAAAAGCCTCTGGCCCTTTCACACCGAACTCAGTTATAAATAAGGGCTTATCAAGAAACCGCATCCGGAAGTATTTTCGATTAAATATAGTGCTAAAAGCTTCCTGCTTCTCCGGATCGGTAATATTTTTATCAGGCAAACCATAAATGGCTATACTTATAAAATCAACCACATCGCTTCCCGGCCAAAAATCCACAGAGCCTCTGTCACCGGCAGGGCCCCAAACCTTTTTAACATTTTTGCCCGGCCCTCCATTAAACTGCATAAAATACCTGAAAGCATTGATGTAAGTGACAGGATCCTGGCTCTGCCACGCATACCTATGAATCGGGATTTCCATTTCGTGCATCCACCTGAGATAAACCTTTGTGTTTGTTGAAGAAATTATGCTAAATAACTTTTTGATGTGTTGATCATAGCGGCCCTTTAATATATTTTTCAAAAGGGCTGTATCCGGCTTTCCGCTTATGTCGCGCCAGGGCTCCATCGTCACAATAACTTCATGGTGGCGATTAATAACTTCCCAAAATTTCTTTTCAAAATCACCTCGCTCAACCTCGCCCCAGTCGGTAAAAAGATGTTCTACGCTAATGCTTTGCAAGTTAATCAATCGTTTGTTTGGGTCAAATACTCCAATCTTGAGCCGGGTCCTTACCAGCTTGTTATTAGCGCTGTCTGCGTAATTAGCTTTACTATAGATGGTATTAAGATATTGATTATAGTACCTTTTTTGACCGTTAAGCAAACTATCCTTCAGTGTCGTGTTTCCAATATCGCCACACATAATTAATACCGGCTTATCAATAAACCTCAAACGATGAAGTTTATGTTTCAACATTTCAGCGATTGAGTGGTCTTGCGGATAAAAGTTAGTACTAAGCTCTGATTTGCTTCCGAGTGTTATGCTTACATAATCAACTGCCTTATTTCCCGGCCAGTATTCCGTGTCGCCAGGATAACCCGAAGGTCCCCATATGATCTGAACGTTTGGGGCGTACGTTTTAATTTTTTTTGAAAAATAATGGAATGAGTTAATGTAATCTCCAGGCGACCTGAATTGCCACGGATAAACATAGGCTGGCACTTCCATATCCGGGTTCCAGCGAATAAATACCTGGCGGTGGCTTTTGGCAGCTAAAACGGCTAACTCTTTAATCTGGGTATCAAAGCGGCCATTTATCACCTCCTTTAAAACGTTATTGTTATAATATACTCCCTTAAGCCATGTTTCCACGGTGATTAATACATCCTCGTTAGTTAATGCTGTTTCTAAGTTACCTTTACTTGACCATAATGCGGTATTATTGAATACTGCCGTGTAACAAATAATCGGCCTGAGCGGCAGGGTCCTGCTTAAATTGTTACGATCGAAGATACCCGCAACCTGTTCGTTGGTTTGGTAATAGGTATTGAATAAATAGTCTTTAAATAAAAGCTTAATGCCAAACAGTGATACCAACAAAAATAAAACACCTAAACCGACTGATATATAAATTTTTGAGGTTTTTTTCACTTGACAATTAATTTTGAAGCGGTGTATTTAAAGTAGTATAATCTTCAGTTTCATTGTTATCTTTTACGGCTACAAGGTATACCCTGTATCGCTCATTATTTTGCGGAATAGTGATATATACCTTTGGCCCGTCCCCTACTTTTTTCATATCGATAGCATTACCCCAGTTATCTGTTTTAATAATATACCATTCAAATGCCAAACCGGTTTTTGTATAAGCTGCGATGCTCCACTCGTTGGATGAATACACCAAAGCGTTATAGGGCAGCGATGCACCCGGAAATGTGGTTAAAGCAGGTTTTAATATTTTTATTTTAGGTAGGTTATGGTTAGCGATTGACGCCTGCCAGCCTTTGCTTATTTTATAAAGGTAAGGCTTGTTTCGGCCCCATATGTCTTTCAACCCATCAAGTGTGATGGCTGTGCCGCTTTGCTGATCCTGCCAGTTGGCATAAAAAATTCCGCCAGGGGGCTGCATATCTTTAAGCGCATAAGGATCAGCACTACTAAAAAAGAAGGGCGCTTTAAAATCTGATTTGACGAACTTTAATTCCTGCTTGTTACTAATTATCAATCCAAACGCATCTATTTCCGGTACGTGTTCATGTAATAAACCGATAATTGGGGCAAGTTTGGGAGAAGATAATAAATCGAGCGTTAATGGCCTCGATGGGTCTGCAAGTTTAATTTCTTTCGCCAGAGATTTTAAAAAATTGATATAATGTTTTTGTGCCTCCTGCAATTGCTTACCATGATAATATAGAGCCAATTGCTGATAACTACTGTTGCCTAAGTTCCACGCACTGATGTTATCGTTTAATTTATTTTCATTCACAACCTCAAGAATAATTTTAGATTGCTTTTTTAAGTAACTACTATCACTCATAAAGTTTGGTGCGTCAGGCAACCAAAAGCTATAATGGATCTTTAAATTGTTTTGCTCCGCTGCATCAAATGTTGAGTTATCGTAAATATTTGGCCCATAAATTTTTATGGTATTTACCCCCGCTTTTCTCATTTCGACAAAATCATTGACTATCGTTTTTTTTGTAAGCGGAACTATGTTTTTATACCAGTAGTTTCCTTTAGAATAAATTACACCCTTAACCGACGAAAAAAATGACGGGGATATTAATACCTGCTTTTCGTCATTTGCATCTTGTTCATCTGCATTTATCAGGGAGTCGGATAAGGGCTGCTTTTGAGCGGAGGGATAAAAAACCTGGGAATGTTGTTTAATATCAAAATCTGCATCGCCATCTGAATCCTGCGAGAAATATACGCTAACGCAAACCACCAATACTGTAAGTAACAGGCTTATTTTCCTTACGCCACCATATATCCATCTCCGCAACAGCCAAAAATATTTTTTAACGTTTTTTACTTGCGAAACGACACTAAATAATGTGTTATGTTTACCCAGGTATCCATCAAACTTAAGTTCAGAACTTGCCATAAGCATAAAGATCATGAACAAGCAATTCAGGCTAATGATGCCAGCCATAAACAATGTAAACGGGCTCCAGTCATTATAAAGGCCGTAAGCAATGGCGGCAACAGACACCACCAGCACAAAAATATTGGGCAGATTATACTTTAAATTTTTTTCGTCTCTAACATCCTTGGGCGTAGGGATGTAAGGAACATCCTTTCTGATAATGGTATAAATAAAACCTAATATAAAAACCCACCATGTACCAATAAGCAGCAATCCCCCCACAACATGAAATCCCCGCTCATTATCTTCCATTACCCATTGCTGAACAAAGTGCCTGATCAAGATAATTGAAGTTATAAAGGGGGTACTGATAATTAAAAACTCCGAAAAGTCCATTCTTAATGGAAAAGCATCCATAAACAAGGAGATAACCGGAATTGAAAAATTAATCAAAAACACAAAGCCGGATAAGTAAAACAGCGGCAAAAGGCCATAATGAAGTTTTTGCCGCCAGCTGAATTTTCTGAAAAGCGTAACGTAAGAAGTTACCAGAAGCTCGAAAACGCCTCGCGACCATTTCAATTGTTGTTTATAATAGGCCGATAAGGTTGCTGGTACCAAGCCCCGTGTTAATACAGCAGGCACATAAACAGATTTCCAATTGCGCGCATGTAACTGCATTGAGGTATGCATATCTTCAGCCAGCCCTGCAGCATGCCCCCCAATAGATTCCAGGGCCGTTCGTCTGAAAGTGCAGTTGGCCCCTATAGCCTGAACAGTTCCATAGCTATTCATGCACATCATCATCGGACCGTAAAACTGATAGGTTTGTTGCGCCGCTCCTTTAGCTATCCAACCAATTCGCTGATTGTAATATGCTTGCACAATTTGCACATAACCAACTTCGGGATTGTCGAAATGAGCGATTATCGGATCAAGAAACTCAGGTACTGGCACATGATCAGGGTCAAGAATCACACATAATTCTCCGGATGACTGGGCTAATGCATTGTTGATATTACCTGCCTTAGCATTGATCTTTTTGGTTCTGGTAACGTGGTTAACTCCGAGTTCTTCGCACACTGATTTCAGGTATGGATCGTTGGCCTCGTCACACAAAAAGGTTTGATGAGGATAAGTTATTGCCTGAATGGCAGTAAGGGTTTCAACAATCATTTCATATGGTTCACCAGCGCAGAATGTGGTAAAAATATCGACGGTATACCGCTTAGTTATCGGCAGATCACGAGGAACAGATATTGACCAATAGTGATACCACTCATACAATACCTTAAAAAATGTATAAACGAAGGTTGATATTAATAACCAATAAAGCGGCGCGTAACCAATAACCGATTCCCTGAGCAGGCTATGTATAAAAAAAAGCATGCAAAACACACCAATGAGAATCATCATCCTCAAATAAACCAACTGTAACTTAGTGGGTGCTTTAATTAATTTATTATTCATGGATTTTTTAACACATAAAAAGGCGTATTGGAAGTAGCAACAGAGCCTTTTTTATTATACACATATACCAATATGCGATAGGGGCCTTCTTTACCAGGTACTTTAAAGCTTAACTCCGATCCGCTTTGCGCAACAATTAAATTATTGATCTCCTTCGGTTTTTTTTCGCTGAAAACGCCATTGGGTTTAAACCAATCCTCCGCAAATATTTTCCATTTAAATGTTAAACCTACTGTATCAGTATTTTCAAAATACACCTTACTATTAACCGTTATATTCGGTTTAAATATGATATTATCTTTTGCGCCTTTTCCGGCTACCAGCATAAATTTCAGCGCAGGTGCCTTTTCAGTTGCCTTTTTACCTGTCCATATATGCTGCATTACTTGTACGGCTTCTGTTTCAGCACCATTAGCATCAAAAAGGCTGAACCATGTTGGGGTTAATTCTTGTTTTTGCCCCCAATAAAACACCATTGACCCTAAAAACCTGGGATTATTAACCGGCATATACTTTTCATAATTAGAAAGATATTGCTGCGCCTTTTTCGTGCTTGTGTTTTCGATATAAGCGCCCCATGCATTTTGATTTTCCGCAAGCCATGGGCCTTCAATTCCCCATTCAGTAATTAAAAATGGCCCGTCCCAAAACCACTTGAATTTTTCAAGATCTTCTTTTAAGGATTGAATGGCGCCAAAAATATTGAAGGATATGAAGTCGATGTTTGTCCGCAGCTTAATGTTCATAATATTTTTCTTTTGAAAAGACATTATGGTTGTCGTCACCGGATGCTGAGGATCTCTCTGGTGAATCATGTCAATCAAACCATTGTATATGGTATAAAACTGCCTGTATTTTGGACTGTTAGGAAACGAGAGCTCATTACCCAGGCACCATGCCAATAGCGCGGGATGGTTTTTAAAGCGCTCAATAATGCCAGTAATCTGCTTCGTGTAAACATCAGCCCGGGGTGTTTTGTAAAAGCCATCTATATTTTCGGCTGGGGGCAATGGTAAACCGGCTATAACGGCTAAATGATTGGCCTGGGCCGAATCTAAAATACTCCTTAAATTTACTGTATCCCAAACCCTTATCGTATTGCCTCCGGCCGCTCTCAGTTGTTTCAAGTTTGTAAAACCTGACGCCCCTTTTACGAAAAATGGCTCACCGTTACGGTACAATAAATATTTGCCATTTTTCTTTTCGATATAAACTGCTTTTTTTTGAGCCGAATTAACAGGTTGTGACTGATTACATGAAAAAAAATAAAAGGAAAGTATTAGACAATTAAAGATAAATCTGAAAGAATAAAACTTCATAATTATTAGTTCAAATCCCTTAAAAGCACACAAAAATGTTTTTGGTTTCATTGATTAAAAAAGGCATTCACTTGTGATAACAAACCAGGTTCATTAGCCGATTTTGGGCTTACAACGGGAATGCTGAAAGTTAAGTAAATATTTGGTGCTTTTAAATAAGCGGTAATTAATAGTTATACAAAAAAGTGATTTATAATAGAAGGTGGACAGCTTGAATAAACTTGCCGGTCCTGGCGCAATAAATTTAAAAAATTCCCAGCGTCACAAAAGTGTCTTTTTCATAGAAAATACAGTTAAAAACCTATCTTTCTCTGATCCCGAACTCATGTTAATTAATATTTGACACCAACTGCTTTAATCCAAGGCGGTTTGCGGCATGAACTCACCCGCAAGGTGTTGTCATCTCCCTTAACGAACTTTATATAAACTCCCCCTGTTGCCCGGCGATCATATTACCCCATGCTAAAATTGCGTTTAAAGCCGGGACGAAAGTCTTTCCGAAATCGGTTAAACTGTAAACAACTTTTACCGGGGGCTTATCGCCGAAGACTTTCCGCCCGACTAATCCATCCCGCTCCAACTGTTTCAATTGCAGGCTTAAGGTCATTTCTGTGACGCCCTGCATCTCTTTAAGCAATTGGCTGTAACGTTTCGGGGCATCTTTCAGGTGGTAAAGGATGACCGTCTTCCATTTGCCGCCCACAAGGTCCATCGCCATACTTACTGTACACGGATATAATTTATCCTTCAGTTTTATCTTATCACCGATACATTCTGCTTTCATAAGAAAAAGTGTTACCTATCTAAATTGATAGTTATTGCAAATGTAGGTAGCTCTAAATAGTTTTGCAACTATCATTTTTATAGTTTAAAACCATGACAACAAAAAACGAACATTTACCGCTCATTACAGTTGTTGGCGTATTAGGCAAACAGGGGTTTAGCACGGCAAACTCGCTGCTTTCAAGTGGCCGCTATCGGGTACGCGGTGTTACCAGCAGGCCAGATTCCGCGGCCGGGCAGGCTTTGATTGCCAAGGGGGCCGAATTGGTAAATCTACCGCTGCATCCAGGCTATCAGCCTGAATATACAGCGGCATTTCGCGGTTCAGACGGCGTTTTCTTTATTACGCCAGGGGTTGTTCCGCCAGATACCCATGAATTTGAACTGGGCAAACAGCTGGCGGACGCAGCAGTTTCTGCCGGCGTGCGGCAGCTCATCTTCAGCAGCCTGGAAAACGTGGAAAGCATTACCAATGGAACGAAATTTGCACCACACTTTACGGACAAAGCCAGGATCGAAGCGTATATCCGTACGCTACCGGTCAGCAGTTCTTTTATTCAGATGGCATTGTTTTTTACTAATCTGCCTGAATTTTATACGCCTGTGCAGCAGGGTGATACTTTGGTATTCCCGATATATTTGCCGGGAGATTTCCGTGCGCCGTTCGTAGATCCGCTTACAGCTACAGGTCCGGCGGTATTAGAGATATTTGACCATTTTGAGCAATATGCAGGGCTTTCCATGCCCGTGGTAGGCGAACTGATCTCACCGGTGGAAATGGTTGCAACATTTTCCCGGTTGACAGGAAAAAAAGCGGCCTACCGGTCTGCTTATACCCGGGATGAATTCCTTCACTATTTTCCTGATTTTAAAGCGAACAGCCCCTTGGTTGATGAAATTATAGGGATGGTGGAATATGTAGTTGAGTACGGTTATTTCGGTGTAGGCCGGGACTTGCAATGGAGCAAGTCTATTAATCCCGGCACGTTAAACTGGGAGCAATTTTTAACACAAACGGGCTGGAAGGGAGAGAAACGGACATTTTGATAGCACTAACAGCACTTTGGTTTATTGACTTATTTGTATGCTTTATAAAACACTATCAAACAGTAGATTAAAAGGAAACAACACCGGGGACAATAAACCACCCCGTGATTGTAGCTGCGTTAGCGCCGGAATATCACGTTGCTGCGCATCGAAAAGTACCTTTAAAAACTAATTATTTAATGATCAGTATCCAATAGTTGCTTGATCTCTATGTTCCTGAAATCCACGGGTTGTCCCTCGCTTTGCAATGCAATAAAACCACTGCTTAGTAGAGTTCCATTTTGTTTGTACTTTGGATCGTAGCCTTTTACCACCCCACCGCCAATAGTAGGTCTGGAGTATTGCAGCACGGTATCGCCGTTGATAATATGCGTTATTAGTTTGTTGCCCTGAACAATCAGTTCCCCCTTTACCCACTGCTCACCATCATAAGTTTTGGAAGTAGAATTGATACAATGGTCGGGCGAAACTTGGCCCTTATAAACAACATCGGTACCGGGTGAGCACATATTCCCGGTTGGCCTTGGTTTCCCGTCACCCAAACCGCCCAATAACTGCATTTCAATCGATATGGGCCAGTCCTGGTCCTTCAGCATCGTCCTGGGGTCCTGTGAATGGAACATTACGCCGCTGTTGAGCAGCGTGTAGTCTGGTGCGCCTTTTTGTTGTTTACCAACAAAACGGTACTCAAACCGCAGTTTAAAATGAGAGAATGGTGTTTTGTAATACAGATGCCCAAACTGATCGTTAAAATCGCCGTACTGGTCATAGCTGACCCTGATCATGCCATCTTCCACTCTGAATGTATTACCATAGTTTTCGCCAACCAGGTGGTGATTGATCTTTACAAACCAATCGTTAATATCAGCGCCATTAAATAGCTTCTTCCAGCCTTTGCCGGTATCGCCTGCAACGGCAAGCTTTTTTGTATTAGAACAGCCCAATATGAGCAGGCAGGAAAAGATAAAAAAGGTTTGCGTTTTTTTCATGGGTGATGGCTGTCTGTATTATTATTTATAAATTTAATACTTTTTAACCGGTATTTTAACCGACCGGCAGGCAATGGGCGCTAAGCATCCACTGTACCGGCAAATATATTTCACCTGATTTCGTTTTACTTGCTCTTTCCAGAAACTGCTTTGATATTTAAAACGGCCGCGGATAATTTATCCGAACTAACCACCAATTTAATGTCACCGGAATCATGGGTGCTTCTAATTACAACTAAAGCCCGCCCGTGCCAGGCTTTATGCGTGTTACCAACATAAGGGTCCGTATCTTTCAAATCCGCATTGGCAACTCCGGCAATTGTTCCCTGCCCTTCAATTTTAAAGCTAAGGCGGTTTGCAGCATTTGGCTGTAGTGTACCGTCTTTGTCGGTTACCTCAATAGTAACATACGATAAATCCTGCCCGTCGGCCGTTATCTCTTTCCTATCAGCAATTACTTTTATCTTTGCGGCATCGCCGGAAGTTTGCAAAACGGTTGTTTCAATTTCCTTACCGTTGTCCACACCGA
>NZ_CAMLOV010000132.1 GCF_946481715.1 uncultured Mucilaginibacter sp.
ATGGTATACAGCGGCATCGGGCGGCGGGGCTGTTTTTACAGGCCCCCAATTTGTAACCGGTCCATTATCTGCCAATGCCATTTATTATGTAGATGCCACTAATGCTACCGGTTGTGTGTCTGCCCGCACTGCGGCTAATATTCCTATTACTGCAGCACCCACCATTGCTGCACAAGGCACTGTTATTTGTGCGGGCACCAGCGCTACTCTTACCGCAACCAGTACCGATAATAACGTTACTATAAAATGGTATGCAAATGCAAGCGGGGGTGGCAGCCTCTTCACAGGTACCAGTTTCAGCACTCCGGCTATCAATACAGCAACAACTTACTATGCCGAAGCAACCAATAATACAACCGGATGCGTTTCGCTAACCCGTGCCGCCGCAGCAGTGCAGCTTGCGCAACCTTTGGCGGCACCTATTGTAACACCGGGCGAGGTAACCGCAACAAGCATATCCTTTAGATGGGAACCCGTACCGAATGCAACGGGCTACCAGCAAAGCCTGGATAACGGGCAAACGTTTACCAACGTAGGCACAGGCAATGCCGGGGTAACCATTGGTGTACAGGGGATGAACCCGGGGCAATCGGTTACCGTTATTATACGCGCAACCGGGCCACTTGCCTGCCAACTAAGCAGTAACTCCAACATTGTTACCCTAACAGCCATAGACCCGCTTGCCGGGCAGCTATTTGTTGCCAACGCATTTACGCCAAACGGCGATGGCAAAAACGATGTGGTTTATGTACACAGCGAAAACATTAACACCCTCAAATTTTCGGTGTACGACCAGTGGGGCGAAATGCTGTTTACCTCTGCAAATGTGCAAAGCGGCTGGGATGGCACCTATAAAGGCAAATTAGAACCCGCAGGTGTGTACGTATACTATGTACAAGCGGTGATGAAAAACGGCAAAGCAGTGAATAAAAAAGGAACCATTACGCTAATCAGGTGAAAAAAATAATCATACTCATAACATTTCTGCTGCAAGCAGGGGCTATCACCAGGTTATACGCCCAGGTGGACCCGCACTTTTCGCAGTACTACGCCTACCCGCTTTGGCTTAACCCGGCCTTAACCGGCGTTTTAGACGGGCAAACCCGCGTTAATGGCAATTTTAAAGAGCAATGGAGCGGTTTGCCAAAGGGATACAAAACAGGCGGGTTATCCTTTGATACTCGCGCAAATGATAAAGTGGGGCTGGGCCTCAACATTATAAACCAGGCCGCCGGTACAGCGGGCTATAATTACTTTGCAGCCTATGGCTCGTTTGGTTATGGTGTTGCTATATCTGCAGATGGTACTCAGAAATTGCACTTTGGTGTACAGGCAGGCGTAATCAACCGCAGCTTCGATCCCAGTAAACTACAGCTGGATAACCAATATACGCCCGGCGGGGGCTTCGACCCAAACCTGCCAAACTTCGAAAACTTTACAAACACAAATGCTACGGTTTTTGATGCCAGCGCAGGTATATTTTATTTTGATGGCAACCCTATGCATAATGCAAATGTATTTGCCGGTGTCAGCCTCTCGCATTTAACCGCCCCGAACGACCCTTTTGCAACAGGCGGCGTAAACAGTAAGCTACCCTACCGCTTTAATGCACATGGCGGCGTTAAAATAAAAGCATCCGAAGGGTTCGACATCACACCGCATGCCGTTTACATCAGCCAGCAAAAAAACAATATCAAAGCTTTGGGGCTATACTCCGAAATAAAACTGGATGCAGATAACGGGCTGATATTAGGCGGGCTTTACCGCTTTGGAGATGCAGCCGTTGCCAATGCAGGCTACCACGTAAAAAGCCTGGTGATAGGCATGAGCTACGATTTTAACGTGTCGTCACTACGTACAGCAACTAATGGCGCGGGCGGCTTCGAGCTATCTATCAGCTACGTATTCCGTAAACATTTATCAACCCCGGCAGATGTTTGCCCAAGAATTTAATGCAAAAAATATGAGGACGATAATATTAATACTTTTTGCATCCTTGGTTTCTGCAGGCGCATTTGCGCAGTACAGGGATATCAAAAAATTGGCCGATAAGAACTTTGAGGAAGGGAAATACTTTGAGGCAGCGTACAATTACGATCTGCTTACCGATAGCAGCAAAACGGTTAACCTAAATATCCCAACTTACCTCGGCCGCAGCGAGAGCAAAAAAACGATACTACAGGAGCGCCCTTTTATCTATTACCGGCTTGCCGAATCGCACCGCCTGTACCAAAACTACCACGCTGCCGAAAATTGGTACGCCAAAATTATCAGCCAAAATTATGACGCACCTTACCCCCTAACCCGCTTGTGGTATGCGGTGTGCTTAAGAGCAAATGAAAACTTCGGCGCATCGATATCGCAACTACAGCAATTCAAGGCAAATTTTAAAGGCGACGCCAAATACAAAGTAATTGCGGATCGCGAGCTTGCCACCAGCACTTTGGCAAAGCAGCAGTACGCATCAGCCTCTACGGTTACCGTTAGCAAGTTAAATGCGCTATGGAACAGCGAGGGCGGCAACTTTGCTTTGATAAAAAACAATAACACATTGTGGTTAACTTCAACAAAGTATAACACATCCGCAAAAAAATACCTGGCTAATATTTACAAGCAAGAGGATGGGAATGCTGGCACCAAGGCCATTATTGGCAATGATGGCAGTAGTACCGAATACGGAACGCCGTCAATAAGCAAAGCTGGCAACCGCATGTACTTTACCGTATGGCGTAAAGATGGGGCCAAAACTACTCTGGCTATTTATTACCGGGTAAATGAGAATAATATATGGTCGGCAATAACCAGGCTAAATAAAAATGTAAATGCCGATGGCTATAATTCCATGCAGCCAAGGTTAACCGATGATGGCAAACGCTTGTTTTACGCATCTAATAAACCGGGTGGCCAGGGTGGGCTGGACCTTTGGGTAAGCGATTTGGATAGCAATGGCAACGCAATAAATTCGGTAAATTTAGGCAGTAAAATAAACTCTTCTTATGACGAAGAAGCGCCTTTTTACGATACTGCTAAAAACCGCCTGATATACAGTTCAAAAGGTTTTACGGGCATAGGCGGGTTTGATCTCTTTGAGAGTTACAATATCAATAATCAGTGGTCGGCACCGAAAAACCTGGGATACCCGGCAAACTCATCAAAAGATGACCTGTATTATTTTCAGGACCCTGATGATGTGCATAAAGCTTACCTCAGTTCCGACAGGCAATCTGACTGCTGTTTAGCTGTATTTGAGTTGAATGAAAAGCCAATCTCTATCCGTGGCAGCATCGCCTCCTGTAATTCGGATAAGGCACTACAGGGGGTTAAGATCAGCCTGATAGATGCCGATTCGAAACAAGTGATCAAATCAGATGCAGAAATCATAAACGGCATTTATGATATAAAAACATACGAGCGTCGTAACTATCAGCTCAGGATGGAGAAAGAAGGTTATTTTACTAAGGTAATCCCTATAAGCCTTAAAGCGGGTATGGACACGCTGTACAGCCCGCAAATTTGTTTGCAGGAATTTATCGTAAAAAAACCAATAGCACTCGAGAACATCCTGTATGACTATAGTAAGGCCGATCTGCGCTCCGAATCGGTAACAGCGCTAAATAACCTTATAGATATTTTAAAAGATAACCCAACGCTAAAAATTGAATTGGCCGCCCATACCGATTCGGTGGGGACAACTGCCGCTAATTTAAATCTTTCGCAGCGGCGGGCACAGGCATGCGTTGACTATCTTGTTGCCAACGGGATAGATAAAACAAGAGTATATGCCAAAGGGTATGGTGAAAGCGTGCCTATAGTGCCCAACTCGTTGCCAAATGGTGCCGACAACCCCGCCGGCCGGCAATTGAACAGGCGCACCGAGTTCACTATTTTAGGTAAATAAACATTTTATACGTTTGCACAATACGCTAACTTTACAAGCTTAGGATATTTATAATTGATGCAACAATCTGCTATTAGCGGCAACGTAAAAACCGCGTACGACGAATTTTACCAAAAGCATGATGAGGCCTGGCGCATGCTTGGTGCCAAATACAAAGCGCAGCATATTATTGACGTATGCGCGGGAAAGACTTTCGGCAAAGTATTGGAAGTGGGGGCCGGAGACGGCAGTATACTAAAATTCCTGTCGGACCAAAACTTTGCGCCCGAATACCATGCAGTGGAGATATCCGATAGCGGTGTGGCCCACATCAAATCGCGCAATATCAGGGGGCTTGTATCGGTGCAGGAGTTTGATGGCTATAAACTACCATTTGAAGATAATAGTTTCGACCTCATCATCCTTTCGCATGTGTTGGAGCATGTGGAACACGAACGCCTTTTACTGCGCGAGATGAAACGCGTAGCGCGCCAGTTTGTGATAGAGGTGCCGCTGGATTACAAAACAGGCGTTGATAAAAACATTAAACACTTTTTGGCTTACGGGCATATCAATATGTATACACCAACCAGCCTGCGGTATTTACTGATGACCGAGGGGTACGAAGTCGAAAAGGACCTTACATCGATGATAGAGCCCGAAGTAACTAAGTTTAATATTTACATCAACCAAAAGAGAACCAAAAACTTGCTTACCGACCTCAAAATAGCTGCGGAGTATACTGTAAAAAATACCTTAAGCAAACTCGGCGGCGAAAAGGCAACAGAGAAATATGCGAACGCATACACCGTGCTCTGCAGGAAAACGGATAAGCAGGCAGATATCTTTTAGATGCTTAGTGGCGATTAACCGTAAAGGGCGCGGAGTTTGCGCAGAGAAACGCTGAAGGGTTGGCATAAAGAACTTATAACAACTAATAATTACAAATAATAAGATACCTTACCGATTGAAAGGCTCTGTGAATCTCTGCGGTTCCTCTGCGTAACTCTGCGGTTCAAAACACCAATTCTTTGCAGAACCCCGCCCCTATAGCGCTATTTGTTTATAACCGGCCCGAGCACACGCGCCGTACGATAGAAGCTTTGCAAAAAAATTTATTGGCAAATCAATCAACGCTTTATATTTTTAGCGACGGGCCAAAAACTGAGGCCGATGTGGCAAGTGTTGACCAGGTGAGGCGGCTGGCAAAAGAAACTAAGGGCTTTCGTTCTGCACTGTTGGTAGAGAGCCCGCAAAACCAGGGGCTTGCCAGCTCCATTATTGCAGGCGTTACGCAATTGATAGCCGAGTACGGCAAGGTGATCGTATTTGAAGACGACCTCCTGTCATCGCCCCATACGCTGCAATTTTTTAATGACGCGCTGGAGCGCTACGCCAACGAAGAAAAGGTAATGCACATTAGCGCCTATATGCTTCCTATAACGCCTGATAACCTGCCCGAAACATTCTTTTTCCGTGCGGCATTCAGCTGGGGTTGGGCAACCTGGGCAAGGGCCTGGCACAACCTGGAGCCGGATATTGATACGCTGATGCAAAGGTTTGACAAGGAAAGGGTCAACCAGTTTTCGATAGAGCATAGCATGAACTTTTGGAAGCAAATGCTCGATTTTAAAGCCGGCCGAAACAATTCATGGGCCATTAGGTGGTATGCATCCATCTTTTTAAAGAATGGCTTAACCTTAAACCCGCTGCATTCGCTCGTGCATAACATAGGGCACGACGGCAGTGGAACGCACTCCAACATCGAGAGCACCTACCAGGTGCAGGTAGCGCAAAAACGGGTAACATATTTTCCGGATGTTATTAAGGAGGACAAAAAAGCCTATGAAGTCATCAAGTATTTTCTTAAAAACCGAAAAGGAAGCCTTATTAACCGCGGCATGCAGTTTCTTAAACAGCTAAAAGGCAAATACCTGCATAAAAAGGCTTAATATTGGGTAATATGTTAATAGGTGTGTTGCTTGTTAATAAATATATATTGAAAAAAATTAGTCTGCTTAATCTATAGACATTATATTTGTGCATTATTAAACCAATTATAAACCTACCGTTCTTTATGATTTAATAATAAGATCAGTAAAAAGCAAAAAAAGAGAGAGCCCGAAAGTTCTCTCTTTTTGTTTTTAGAAACATGATGGCGTTTTTTGTGTTGTACTAAAAAAACTAAACCATGATTGACGAGAAAGACACCCACCCCGCAGATAAAGACGGCAAATACGAATTTATGATGCACTACTCGGGCCGCGAAGTACCTTGTACCGTAGTAAAGGAACAAAACAAACTAACCGTTTGCATAGAAGATAACATCACAACCGAGCTTACCCTTAACGAGGACGGTACCCTGGTACAAACAAGCGGCACCGATCTGCCCGACTCGGCAGTGGAGTTTATTAAAAAAAGAATATTAGGTTAACAAAAAACCGTCCCTGCCCTACCTGCCTTAAGCAAGGGCGGGGGTATTTCTCACGTGCGCATTACAAATAATTCGTAAACTCGCTTCACTAACCGGCGTTAAGTAACTTACATTTCCTGACATACCTTGTATGACCCCAACCTACCTCAATCAAACGCTCCGTATTTTATTGCTGTTTGTGCTGGTTTTTGGCATACTGTACATTGGTGCGCCGGTTTTTATCCCCCTTACCTTTGGTGCGGTACTGGCAATGTTGCTGTTGCCCGTTTGCCATTGGCTGCAGCGCCGCGGGCTGAATAATGGCTTTGCCTGTGTGTTAAGTTTGATAGCCTTATTGCTGTTGGTAAGCGGCCTTATCCTGTTGCTGGAAATTCAGCTGAGCGATATTGCGCAGGACCTTTCTAAAATACAGCAGCGGGTGCACGGGCTTATAGCGCACCTTAAGGATTATGTGCAGCACACTTTTGGCATTTCGCGCAGCGAACAGCAAAAGATGATAAAAGAACAGCAGGGCGATGGCATGGGCAAAGCCGCGGGCATGATCACTACGCTGCTGGGTTCGTTCGCCGGTATTTTGATAGATACTATATTGGTATTGGTTTATACCTTTCTGTTCATTTACTTCAGGGCGCATTTTAAAAGCTATATCCTGCGGGTGCTTAGCCGCCAAAACCGCGAAACCGCTAAAGATGTGTTGCAAAACGCCAGCACCGTAACGCAGCATTACCTGGGTGGCCTGGGCTTAATGATCATGATGCTGTGGGTGATGTATGGCATCGGGTTCAGCATAGCGGGCGTACAGAACGCTTTATTTTTTGCCATACTTTGCGGCATACTGGAGCTGGTACCTTTTGCCGGCAATATAACAGGCACATCCATTACCGTATTAATGGCGCTGGCCCAAAGCAGCGATACAAGCATCGTTATTGGCGTTATCATCACCTACGGCTGCGTGCAACTCATCCAAACCTATCTTTTGGAGCCTTTGGTGGTGGGCGACAGGCTCAACATAAACCCGCTGTTTACCATCCTTATTATTGTTGTAGGCGAGGCAGTATGGGGCATAGCCGGTATGATACTGGCAGTGCCGCTGCTTGGTATTTTTAAAATTGTGTGCGATAATACCGAACCCCTGAAGGATCTCGGATTCCTCATCGGCCCGCCAAAAGAAAAGAAGGGCGAAGGCGGAAATTTTATCACCCGGTTGTTTAAGCCATCGAAATAAAACCGCTCTTAGCGCTTCATTTAACGTGCCGCTATCCTGTTATTAGCTTTAGCCATTCCCTTTACATGTAGCGATATTAAGCTCGCATGTTTCATCCCCAGCGTTTGCCCTGGTATTTTTTTAAGGTATAGTTTTAAGTAACTATCCATAATACCTTTAGAAATACGGATATACTCGTCGCGATACTTTCCATCGGTAAAGGGGAACATCGGTTTATCATAATACATCTTCCCCTCTTTATCTACATACGCGGTAAACGAGTAATTGAAGTTGCTGTAAGCTTTCTTAATAACAATATCGTATTGCGGGTCCATATAATCGGCAGAAGTATTGTAGTTGTTTAACAGCCAGTCGGCAACGGTTTTTTGCTTCACAACGGTAACAACCGGGCTCTTGCTGATCAACTGAACCGGCTGCTGGGCAGCAAAGGCCTCTTTCATGTCGGCATTGGCTTTTGCCACCAATCCTGCTACAAAAAGGGTATCCTGTATTTTATAATGCTGTAAAATATCGGCGGTAGTGTGCAAGCTGTTTTTGATGTAATTATCGGCGTAAAACTTCATGTAAATTTTTTCGCCGTTTATATTTAGTGTGTCGTTCTTCGCTAAAAGCAATTCAAACACCAGGCTATCCTTACCCATACGCCGCATTTTTAAATACGAGCGGTTGGTATTGATGACCGAATCGAATCCAAGTGCCAGGGGGAAATTCAAGAACGCTTTTTTAACAGGGCTAAATAATGCCACTGAATCGTCCGACACAAACCGCAACCGCCAATCGGGGTTTAAATGATACCCATACTCGTTAAACGAAAGCCCGTTTTGCTGATAGCGCGCAACCTCGGTATAAGTAATCCCTTCTATCGATTTAAAAGAGATCGGCTTCCTGTTTACCTTATGGTTCGGGTTATTGTCGCAAGCGGTTAAGCTAATGCAGCCCAAAAACATAATCATAAAAATCGCCCGGGGCTTTGCCTGCTTTATTTTAGTCGCCATTGTTTTTAAGTTGATGGTCATTTTAATTGTTTGCAGACACTGTTTGCGCATAGCCCGGTTGCCTGCCATGTACATGTAGTGTTACTATAGTGGTATGAGGGATACTTAAGGTTTGGCCCGGCACAACGGTTAAATACGGTTTTAAGTAATTATCCAAAATAAACTTGGAAATTTTAACATAATTGGCCTCTGCCAAATCATCGCCATAAAACCCTACCATAGGCCTGCGGTAAACCATTTGCCCCTTTGCATCCACAAAAACCGAAAGCGAATAATCAAAGTTCCTGTAAGCTTTGCTAAGGGTAATATTAAAGGTAGGCGTCATATAATTATCCGAGGCATCGTAGTTATTATAAAGGTATTTCGGTGTCCTCAGCCAGGTGGATACTTGCATAGCTGGCCGCTTGCTAATAAAATTCGGTGGTTGCTGTGCAGCAAATGCCTTACGGATGTCGGCGTTGGCCTTTTCGGCCATCTGCTTTATAAACAGGCTATCGCGGTGGCTTACATGCCTGGCCCCTTCGGTGTTGGTATGCAGTTTATTTTTGATATAGTTATCCGCATAAAACGTCATGTAAACACTGGAGTTAACTACATCAACGGTATCGTTTTCGGCTTTCAGCATCTCCAATACCAGGCTATCCTTACTCATGTGCCGCATTTTGAAATAGGAACGGACGGTAGCAAAAATGGAATCGATACCACGCGACAAGGGGAAGTTGATAAATTGCTTTTTAACAGGGCTGTATAGGGCAACAGAATCATTCGGCTCAAACCTTAGTTGCCAATCTGGCATTAGGCGGTAACCATATTTATTGAAAGAAAGCCCATTTTTTTGCTTGCGCGAAACTTCGGTGTAGTTGATGCCTTCTATCGATTTGAAAGATATAGGCTTTTTGTTTTTTCTTAAACGGGGGTTGTTATAATCGCAGCCCGTAAGCACAAATATTGCACACACAGAAAAAAGAGTTGCAAAATTTTTAAGCACTAATATTTTCATTGGCATACTTTTATTCTGCCTGCAAGATAATAATAGAATTTAATTTCGGAAAACTTTTTTAACCTAAAACTTCTTCCAGCACCTCGTGAGATTTGATGTACCCGAAACCTTCAATATGCATAGCGTAATATTCCAGCAGTTTACTAATCAGGTAGCGGCGTTCGTCGTTGCTTAATTTTATTTCTTCAATTTTACCAAAGCCGTTCTGCAACAGGTCGTGAAAGTTTTTGGTGTGCGGCGGCGATAGGTACGATAAACTATCGGGTTTGTAGTTTGTAAAAACGCCATCCTTCATATCAAAGTAACTGGCATTGTTCAGCGAGGCGCTGTGCGGATAAAAACCAAGGTGGCGCGTTAGCTGAATAAGAAATACAAGGTGGAAGTTGGCAAGCCCCCGGTTGGCGTTATCCAGCCATTCTATCGCGTTAAAAATAAAATCGAAGATGTTCTCATCGGGCGTTTGCTGCTTTACGGCCTTGTAAAGCACCTCGTTTAAAAACATGGCAATGCAGCTTTTAATAATATCGTAGGGAATGCTGAGCAGCAGGGGCGAGTTCTTTAGCTCGGCTATCCGCTGGATGTTGCCGGCAGGTTTGTGGTACACCACCATATCTACCAAATGCAGAGGCTGCAGCATATTGCGGCTTATTTTTGCCTTTGGTTTTTTTACGCCGTTGATGAGATACGATTGCAGGCCAAATTTTTCGGTGAAGATCTGTACCACTACGCTGCTTTCGCTATAGTCGGTTGTTTTAAAAACAATACCCCGGGTTTTATGCAGCATAGCCCAAAAGCAGTAAAATTTTTGGCAGGAAGATAATAGCACCGGTTAGCAGCGCAAAGAAAGCTACTACCAGTACTGCCGCTGCGCTGATGTCTTTTACATGCCCTGCCAGCTTATTGTAGCCGGGCGATACCAGGTCGGTAAGGGTTTCTATACCGGTGTTCAATAGTTCGGTAAGCAGCACCATTGCTATGCACAGCAGTATCCAATTCCATTCGGCAGCATTAATATGCAGGTAAAAGCTTAACGCAATAACCAATATGGCAGCAAACACATGTACCCTAAAATTGAGCTGGGTAGCAAAGGCGTACTTTAAGCCATTAAAGGCAAAGCCAAAACCGCGGATAAATTTTCTCATTACCTGTTACAATACGCAAATCTGCACAAATTAATTTACAGGCAGGCTGAAGTAAAAAGTAGAGCCCTTTGCTTTTTCGCTTTCTACCCATATCTTACCATCGTGGCGCTGTACTATTTCGGCACAAAGGTACAACCCTATGCCAAAGCCCGATACAGTTTGCGTATGGCTACTCTCCACGCGGTAATAGCGGTCGAATATTTTTTCGATATCCTGCGGTTTTATGCCTATACCTTCATCCTTAATGCTTACTTGCGCCGCGTTGTTTATCAACCGGCATTCCACCTCAATATGCTCGCCCCTTGGCGAGTATTTAACCGCATTACTTAGCAAATTCGATATAACCGATCCCATTTTATCCCTGTCGGCATTTACCATGATGGGTTCGCTATGCGTAACGGTAATGGTATGGCTGCCCATGGTAAGTTTTGCGTCGCTTATCATTTCGCCTACCAGTTCATTCAATTCAAAATCATGTTTATTTAAAAATATCTTGCCCGATTCCAGGCGCGATACATTTAAAAAGCCGTTGATCATCGCACTCATCTTTTTCACCTGGATGTTCACTTTTTCTAAAGCGCTAAGCGTAAAACCGTCATCGTTGTTACGTGCCTTATTGTACAGCATTTGTGCGTATGCACTGAGCGAGGTAAGCGGCGTTTTCAGTTCGTGGCTTACCATACCTATAAAATCGCTTTTGCGCATCTCGTCCTGTTTCTGCTCGGTAACATCAATAATAAGGCCCGAGAAATGCGATAGTTTGCCACTATCATCCGGGTATAATTTGCCGTATGCGCGCACCCAGCGCTTCTTTTGGTCATGATGGCCAATAACCGGGTGCTCCATTATATAATTACGGCCCGTTGCAATGGCTTTCTCAACGCCCCTGGTAACCTTTTCCCGGTAATTATCCGGAATTGCCGCCGCAACCATATCGTAGGTTACTTCTTCATCGGCATAGTACCCAAACTGTTCCTTTAACCTTGGCGATACAATAAACTCGCGGGTTTCTACATTCAAAAACCAGGTGCCAACGTTTGCGGCCTCTATTGCAAAGCGCGTTTTTTCTTCCGCCTTTTCTACCTCTTTGCGGGCGTTTACCTGTTCGGTAACATCGGTCGCCACCATCATTATACTGGTTACCACCCCCTGCTCGTTTTTAACGGGTTGGTAAATAAAGTTAAAATAGCCGGCCTTTAGTTCGCCGTTATGCTCCAACAGCGACAGCGCCTCGTTTCCGTAATATGGCTCGCCGGTATCAAATACATTATCTAATAGCTGTAAAAATGGCTGGCCTTGCAGTTCGGGCAGGCCCTGGGCCAGGGGCAGGCCAATAATGGCCGGTGTTTTGCCCCAAAACTGCAATACTCTTTGGTTCGCGGCCTCCAATACCAGGTTGCGCCCGTTAAAAATAGCTATAGCTACGGGTGCCCGTTCCACAGCATTGCGGAACCTGCCCTCGCTTATTTCCAGTTCATGGATGATCTTTTTCAGGTCTCGCTGGGTCTCGTTTAATTCTTCGTTGGTTGCAAAAAGTTCCTCATTAGTAGCGGCAAGCTCTTCGTTAGCGGCCGATATCTCTTCGTTTAGCGCTTGCAGTTCGGCCTCGTTTTGCTCCAGTTGTTTGCGGGCCTCTACAATGGCCGTGATATCTACAACCGTCGCCATTATGGATTCTACTTCGCCCTCCGGGTTAAACAGCGGGTCGTAAGAAAAATCAACATAAAGGTGTTTGGTGCCCGTGGCAGTAACTATATCTACCTCTATCTCGGGTATGGCCAGCCGTTTGCCTGTAGTAAATACATCATCCAGCATTTTAGGGAACGGCTGATCGGCCAATTCGGGGAAAACATCCAGCAGCTTTTTGCCTATTACTTCCTCGCTGCTGCGGTTCCATATATCCAGTACCGATTGGTTGGCAACCCCTATTACCATATCGCGCCCCTCAAAAATGGCCATGCTAATAGGCGTGCCCATTACCATTGTTTTTAGGCGGTGCTCGCTGTGTTTAACCTTATTGCCGGCGAGCACCTGGCCTGTAACTTCGGTGGCCACTACAATTATACCTGTGGTATTGCCTTCGGCATCTTTAAAAGGCTGGTTAATAAAGTTAAAATAACCTTCCTCCAATGTACCATTGCGCTGCAGCAAAACACGATCGGCATTGCCAAAATATGGCACACCGGTATCGTACACCCTTTTCATAATATCAATGTAAGGCTGGCTCGCTATCTCGGGCAGTATCTGTACTACCGGCTTCCCCACAACCGACCTATCCCTATCCCATATTGCCAGGAACTGGTCGTTTATCATTTCGAGCACCATGTCGTACCCTTTAAACAACCCAATGGCAACCGGGGCCTGCAATATCATGTTACGGAAATTGGCCTCGCTTTCGGTAAGGGCCGCGGTGCGCCGTTGTACACGGTCTTCCAGTTCGGTATTTAGCTGCAGTAATTTATGCTGGGTTGCTTTTAGCTCTTCGTTGGTGGCGCTAAGTTCTTCAATGGAGGTTGCAAGCTCTTCGTTAAGGGCCTGCTCGCGTGCCAATGCTTCTTCGTTTTTTTGCGCAGTTAACAATGCCTGCCGGTTAAGGTACGCCTGGGTTACATCGGTTGCGGTATGTAAAATACAGTAGGTTTCGCCTTGTTCGTTTTTGATGGCCCGGTATTCGAAATCGAAATAAAAAGTTTGAAGCCTGCCATTTACTACCAGGTTAGCCGGCGTATTTACGTCCTGGTGCGAAATGCCGGTTTGCAAAACATTTTGCATCATGCCTATAAAGGGCTGGCCTTTCAGTTCGGGCAACGCTTCTTCCAGCGGAAGGCCAATTACGCTTTTATCTTTCCCCCAAATTGCCAGCATAGCATCATTGGCCATTTGCACAGTTAAAGCCATAGAAGTATGAATAGCAGTGGCGTTGTGCGATAAGGTTAAAACTTTCAGCAATTCATCGCTGCTAAAACGGGCGTCGGTATTCATTTATAGATGCAACGGATAGGTAATAAAAAGCTATGTTTATTGGTATGGTAAAGCAAAAAAACGGGATAAGCGCTTTAATACTTTTATCAAAAAAATAGTTCTTATTTAGGGGATAAGCCTGTAAATATAATATAGTTTGGCAATAATTAAAAAGGTGCTGCTACGCTTTTTTACGCCCCGCTAATTCGTTTTTAAGCACCAATACAAAGCTGATGCAGCCAGCCAATCCAAACCCGCCCGAAGCGCCCCTGAGGATGTCAAAAAAAAGCGGGTTTTTTGGCGCAGGCATCCACAGTACAATGGCAAATAAGGCGATGGATATAGCCAGTAATAAAATGGTGCGCGTAACCTGGTTTTTCATTGGCGAAAGATATTAAATTTTCGGGAAAGGCGGCTGCCGTTATGTTACAAGGCGGGCGATGCCTTTTAAAAATTCGTTAGAAGAATATTGGATATTACCCTTGAGCGTTCTAAACGCCAAGAAAAGTCATTCTTGTTTCAGAACCCCATCATAAAAGTGACCACTATTCTGAGCCGCTTTTCATGCCGGCTACCTGCCTAGTGGGGTGCCGAAACAAGTTCTGCATGACGCACAACTTTTATTGTTTCGACACCCTTCGTTTCAAACTCGTCCCTATGGAAAAAGCCGCCAAAATTTTAAATCGACTCTAACGCAGCGCCCACCAAAACCTCGTACTACAGTTTCGCTATATTTTCATCAAGCCAAACTTCGCGCATCGAAAGCCAATATTTTACCTGCGCTACCTCGGCATAGTAACTGCCTAAAACCACCGGGTTTGGCCAAACGTAAGTATTCAGTATGTTCCAGCGGTTAAAATTCTTGCGTTGCGAAAATTCAAATCTTGCTTGTGTATTATCAAGGCTTAGCATCATAGCAGGGATGGCACCGCCTTTCAGCTCTGCCCACTTGGCTTTTACCTTGGCCACAAATGCGGGGTCCTGAAAAAGGCGGGTCATCCATGTCCCGTTTTTTACCCACCAACCCTCGGGTTTGGTGGCATCGCTATAATCTACGTTGCCTGCACCAAGGTCAAAATCCCAGGCTGGCCCCATGCCCAATTTGCCGCCGCGGTCTTTATAGTAAAACATGCTTGCAAAATTTTGCGCATCCTGGTTTTTAAATACTTCGTTAACAAAAAACCAGCTGATGAATGAATCTACGTTAATGTATTTGGCGTAGCCCTTGTCGGGGTCGGCAAAATCTGCCGAAAATATAGCCGCCTCGGTATTCTGTATATATGTTTTAATATAATTCAGTTGCTCGGCGTTTGGCGCCTCGGGCGAGCGCAGGTTCATAGGCAGGTTTTTATCAGTAACCCAGTGCACTATTTCGCCATTACGCTGGTCCAGTTCTATCAGGTAACCACCGGTAATGGCAGTAGCGCTTACGTCGGTTGCTTTCAGTTCGGGGATGTTCACCCTGGTGGCATTAATTTCTACCTGTTCTGTAAGCAGGTAATTCCCTACGTAATCGCCGTTCATAATCACTTCTACCGGGATGCCATGGGGCGCAAAATCAGATTTTGCTGCTTGGGCTAACCCAAATGCCAGGTAATTGCGCATTAATGTTTTATCGGCATAATTGGCCAACAGCACCCAGTTTTTTGCACTCGGCAGCCCAAGCATCGCATTTTTTGAAGTGAATTTTAACCGGTATGGTTTTTTAGGCATCCCCCATGTGGAGTTGCCGCGGCCTTTTATTTGGGTTGGGATTGTTGTTACCTCCTGTGTATACAAACCCATAGTATTGATGCTGAGCGTACCATCAACATAATCATCTTTAGATACCACCGGGCTGGCGGTAGTAATTGTAAAAACAGGCAGGCCCGTAAAGTTAGAAATAGTTACCGTGAAGGTTTTAACATCGCTGCCCTTTGTTACTTTATAAACTACAGGCTTACTAAAATCGTTGCGGGTAACACCACTGGTTTGCACTGCGTCGCCTACTTTTACAACAGCACCGTTTTTTGTAGTAAACGTGGCTGTAAGGTTCATGTCCGCTTCGGGCTCGGGTGTGTAGCCGCTTAATTTATCGCCGTTTACTTCTACCAAAACATCCTGGCTTATTTTGCCGGTATTGTTTTTTACCTCTAAAGTAAAAGTGAAATCGGGCGAGTTGTCCGGCGGGGTGGTGATTTCCGGCTTGTCTTTTTTACAGCCAAGAATTAATAATACAAAGCACAGGCAGGTAAGCGTTCTCTTCATAAATATCATTTAATAAAATGCAGGCCTTAGCCACAAATAACAGCAGTTAAAAAAAGGCGTAAAAGCTGTTTAGTTTATATTGGTATATATAACAGGGACTAAATTATGATATTTTATTGATAATTAAAGGGATGCGCCAAAGCAGCGAATTACCTATAATTGCATACTTATGGATTTGAAATTGCAAAATAAAGTGGCCCTGGTGCTGGCGGCAAGCAAGGGGCTGGGCAAGGCAATAGCCACTACCCTTTCTGCCGAAGGTGCTATAGTTGTCATAGGCTCGCGCGATAAGGCCGAACTGGACCAAACCGCCACCGAAATAACAAAACTTACGGGCAACCGCGTGCTTGCCTTAACTGTTGATGTGTCTGAT
>NZ_CAMLOV010000133.1 GCF_946481715.1 uncultured Mucilaginibacter sp.
AGGTTAGAAGGGTTGGAAAGGTTAGAAAAGTTGGAAGAGGTTGGAAAGGTTAGAAAAGTTGGAAGAGGTTGGAAAGGTTAGAAAAAGTCGGAAGGGTAGGAGGTGTTTTCCCGCAAAGGCGCTAAGCCGCAAAGATTTTAATGAAGCGTGCGCTTTGCGATAGGGATGGGCGCGGATACCGGCCTTGTGTGTAATGCCTGCAGGCGTATGAGCAGACAGCCCGGGCCGAAGGCATCGCCAATGTCTGAATCAGAATTTTAACCACCACGTCATTGCGAGGTACGAAGCAATCTCTGCACAGGACAAACCACTTTGCAAGCCGCTCTGCTAATAGGGAGATTATTAATGCTTTTGATTTTTTCTTTAAGGTATTAATGAGCTCCCTTCGGTCGGTTGTCTTCGTACCTCAGCAATGACGCCCTGGGAAAGATTGATATCTAAACAACATCCAAACTAAACCCGTCCGCGTCTTTCAAAAACGGCAAAGCACGGCGTGTTTTCTTTACTTCATCATAAATAATGGAGAAGGTGTACACGTCTTCTTCGTCGCGTTTGTAGTAAACTACATCGCCATTGGGGCTGATGCAGGTAGAATCGCCGGAGTGGTAAACCTCGTTGCCATCGTGGCCTACGCGGTTTACGGCTATCACATAGCTTTGGTTCTCTACCGCGCGGGCGGGTATCAGGGTACGCCAGTGCAGGGCGCGGCGCTCGGGCCAGTTGGCAACAATCAGCAGTACATCGTAATCCTCATCCACATTGCGCAGCCACACCGGGAAACGGAGGTCGTAGCATATTACCGGGCATATCTTCCAGCCGTTTAGTTCCACAATAAGTTTTTTGGTGCCGGCGGTGTAAGTGTTATGTTCTTTGCCAAGGGCAAACAGGTGGCGCTTATCGTAATGTTCGTAAGTGCCGTCGGTACGCATCCAGATGAGGCGGTTATAATATTTACCGTCTTCCTTAATAATGAGGCTGCCGGTTACTACGCAATCGTACTTTTTAGCGGTAGCGTTCATCCATTGCATGGTTTTGCCGCCCATTTCTTCGCCCAGGGTCCCGGCATTCATGGTGAAGCCGGTGTTAAACATTTCGGGCAGGATGATAAGGTTTGTTTTTTCGCGGATGTTGGATAACCTTAGCGAGATATTCTGCAGGTTTTTATCGATGTTCTCCCAAAATAAATATCCCTGGTAAACGGTAACTTTCAGATTATCCATAAGCAGATTTTTGTGTAACGGCTCGTAATTTATACGTAAAATTTTAAATAAAGGTTAAACCTTCAATAACCTATCAACGGCTTTATCAATAGTTTCTTGTCTTTTGGCGAAACAAAATCGAAGTACATGCTTATCTGCCCCCTTGCGGTAAAAGGCCGAAATAGGTATAGACGCTACCCCAATTTCCTTAGTGAGGCGTATGGCGTAATCGGCATCGCTCTCGTCGGTAATGGCATCGTAAGTAACTGATTGAAAGTACGAACCCGAACACGGCAGCAGGTTAAAACGGGTGCCTTTTAGCCCTTCGCGGAAGTAATCCCGCTTTTGCTGAAAAAATTCTGGCAGGTTTAAATAAGTGTTTTCGTCCTTTAAATATTCTGCAATGGCGTGCTGCATCGGCGCGTTCACGCTAAATACCAAAAACTGGTGGATCTTGCGGAACTCGGCCATCATATAGGCAGGAGCAAGGCAATAGCCCATCTTCCAGCCGGTAGCATGGAAGGTTTTACCAAACGACGATACGATAAAGCTGCGTTGCTGCAACTCCGGGTAGCGGGCCATGCTGTGGTGCACTTCGCCATCGTATATCAGGTGCTCGTACACCTCGTCGCTCAGGATCAGTATATCCTGGTTTTTTACCAGCGCGCTCAGTTCGTCAATATCCTCTTTGCGCAAAATGGTTGCGGTAGGGTTATGCGGCGAGTTGAGGATAATCATTTTTGTTTTGCCATTGATGAGGCGTTTCACCATATCCCAGGCAATGCGGTAATCGGGCAGGTCCAGTTCTAAGGATTTCACTACGCCACCCATCAGTTTTATGGCAGGTGCATAGCAATCGAAGGCCGGCTCGAAAATGATCACCTCGTCGTTTGGGTGTATCACCGCGCTAATGGCAGTAAATATGGCCTGTGTGCCGCCGGCGGTAATGGTAATTTCGGTATCGGGATTGTAAACCGCGCCGTAAAGTTTTTCGGTTTTAATGGCTATCTGTTCGCGCAGGGCCATTAACCCGGGCATAGGTGCGTACTGGTTATGCCCGTTTTGCATGGCCTTGTTTACCAGCTCTACCAGTTGGGGCGAACAGTCGTAATCCGGGAAACCCTGTGATAAATTAATAGCGCCATGCTCGGCAGCTAATGCCGACATCACCGTAAATATGGTAGTCCCCGTTTGGGGTAATTTGGATATAAGGGGTATCATCAAGGGCTAAAATAGGTAAAAAACCATCGTGATAAGAAATTTCTGATATTTGAAAGACAATTTAGACTGATGATAAATATGAAAAAACCACCTTGTTTAATTACTTTTGAATATGAAACTCCCTAAGCTTTTAATTGCCGTTTTAGCAATATCTGTTGTTTTTTCCTGTAACCCGAAGCCTGATGCCGGTGTGCCCGTAATTGGTTTTGTGGATGCTTTTGAGGATGCCACCATAGCGCAGGCAAAGGACGGCTTTGTGGCCGCGCTGAAGGCAAACGGCTTTAGCGAAGAACAAAAGAATGTTGAAATAAAATACAGCAATGCGCAGGGCAGCATCCCAACGCTTACTACCATTGTAAACCAGTTTGTAGCCGAAAAAGTTGATCTGCTGGCCACATCCACCACACTATCAACCGTGGCGGCTATACAGAAAACAAAAACTATCCCCATTTTCCAAATGGTATCGCCAACGCCCGACAGGATGAAGGTGGCCGATGCAAGCGGCAAAGGCCCGGCAAATTTGTTTGGTACGATGGAGGAGCTAAATTATATCGATACCTCATTTGCCATTATCCCCAAGCTGCTGAAACCAAAAGGTGTGCAGCTGACTATCGGGATGATATACAACCAAAGCGAGCCGCAGTCTGCCGATGCCTTGAACAGGATACAGGGATTGGCGGCCAAGCTGAACGTGAAGATCATAGCTCTGCCGCTAAACTCCTCTGCCGATGCGCAGTTAGTTACGCAGGCACTGCTTGGTAAGGGTATAGATGCCTTTTTTGCCAACCCGGATAATACCGTTTTTGCCGCGTTTGAAACCATCCTAAAAAGTTGTAACGAACACAATGTGCCTATTTTTACCAGCGAAGCCGGTTTGGTGCAACGCGGCGCAGTAGCTGCCTTTGGTGCCGATATTTACCAATGGGGTTACCAAAGCGGGGTGCAGGCAGCGCAATGCTTAAAAAACCACAAAACCGATGGTTTGGCTTTAGAAATGGTAAAAGTGCGCAAGCGCGTTTACAATGAAGCTGCCGCTAAGAAGTATAACATCGCCATCCCGGCAGATTACACCGCCGTAAAATAATGGGGCTGTACCTCGCCGCGTTACTACAGGGGCTTTGCTTTGCAGGGATAGCCTTCGGGATTTATATATCCATGAAGATATTTAACATACCTGATATTACTACCGATGGAAGCTACACGCTGGGCGGTGTGGTAACAGGCATTATGCTTACCAATAACCAGCCGGGCTGGTTGATATTGTTAACGGTGGTAGGCGCAGGGGCAGCTGCAGGGGCACTAACGGGTTTCATCCACACCAAGCTGAAGATAAATGCACTATTGGCCGGTATTTTGGTGATGACGGCATTGTACTCGGTAAACCTAACTATTTTAGGACGTTCCAACTTACCGTTGTTGAGCTTGCCTACTTTATTTTCTGTGGTTAATATTTTAACCGACCCCAATCAGAATTCTTTAATTATCCTCGCGCTGTTTGTGGCTGCCCTTACGCTGCTTATCGGCTATTTGCTAAAAACCGATTTCGGCATAGCCATGCGCGCCACCGGCAACAGCGAACAAATGATCCGTGCGCTTGGCGTGAATACGGACAGGATGAAAATTATAGGGCTGGCCATTGCCAATGCATTAACGGCTTTAAGCGGCTACCTCATCACCCAATCGCAGGGCTTTGCAGATATCAGCATGGGGATAGGGGTGGTGATCATCGGCCTTGGCTCGGTTATTATTGCTGAAACCATTATTAACTGGCTGCGGGTAACTTCGGTATGGTTGAGTTTGGTGCTGGTGCTTGCCGGGGCCGTTACCTTCCAGTTTGTACTGGCCTTAACGTTGGATATCGGCGTGAATCCTAACCTGCTAAAAATGGTGACCGCCATGTTTGTATTAGTCATTGTCGGCTTGCCGCGCTTAACCACACGCAGGGCATGATCGAACTAAAAAACATCAGCAAAACCTTTAACGCCGGTAAGCCCAACGAGGTAAAGGCGTTGGGCAAACTGAGCCTGGAGATAAAGGAGGGGGAGTTTGTAGTTTTAGTTGGCGCTAACGGATCGGGCAAAACTACGCTACTTAATTTGGTGGCGGGGACTGTATTTACCGATACCGGTATCATCAACATAGCCGGCAGCAACGCCACCAAACTACCCGATTATAAGCGCAGCAAATGGATAGCGCGAATCTTCCAGAACCCGCTATCAGGCACGGCTGCTGACCTGAGCATACTGGATAACTTCCGCCTGGCAGCACTGCGTACCCAAAACAAAGGGCTTACAATCGGCAAAAACGAAAGCTTTAAAGCGTTGGTGCGCGATAAGATAGCCACCCTGGGCATGGGGCTGGAGGATAAAACCGAGCAGCCCATCGGTACCCTCTCCGGTGGGCAAAGGCAGGCACTTACGCTGCTGATGAGCGTAATGGATGAATGCAAAATACTCCTGCTTGATGAACCCACCGCCGCGCTCGACCCACGTTCTGCCGAAAATGTAATGCGTACCGCCGATGCACTTATTAAACAATACAAGCTCACCGCCATACTGGTAACGCATAATTTAAAAGATGCCGCTAACTACGGCACCCGCATTATCCAGATGAGCGAGGGCGAGGTTTTAAAAGATATCCCCTCCGCCGAAAAGGCGAAACTGAAGCAGGCTGAGCTGTTTGAATGGTTTGGATAGGTTTGGCAAAATAATTGCATAGGCATCAGTACTATGAAGAACATTACATTCCAAAACATATCCGACTCTTACCAGCTGGTGAGCGGAGCAAAAATAAAAAGCAAGAATTACGACGAAGTGTACGAGCTTGGCGAGTACGATGGCAACAAACGCGGCTACACCATGTACGCTTTTGAAGACGGCCAACGTTTCGGTGATTTCAGCATTATCATCTCCGAGTACGAACTGATGAACAACTACATGATAGAGGTGGTGAAGATGAACAGGATAGCGGCGTAGGGCTATTGCCGTTTTAGCTTTGTTTTAGTGTAAGGGGCAAAATCCTTACCCGGTTCAGCTATTTCGAAGGTTTCTATGAAATTATCCTTATCGATAATGTTGTAGCTTTCGCGGGCACGGTATCCCGCAGGGATATTTTCGATGGCCTCGGTGACAAATACAATCGTTTTTTTATCGGGCGAGATGCTCTCCAGTTTGTATTGATTAACAAAACCTTCGGTATGGAATTGCCTCAGCATAAAACATTTGGCGGCGCTGTTATAACTGATAAGGCCCATATCTTCATGAGTTTCGCCTTTGTTGTTATTGGATTCAGCCGGTGTGTAGATCGACCGGTTGCTGACCTGTATAAAGCGTTTGTTCATTACCCATAGGTACTCGCGCTGGTATTTGCCGGTTCCGGGTTCGCCGCTTCCTTCGCCCTGCCATTTCCCTATAAAATAGCTCATCGGGCTCCAAAGGCTGTCCTTTTTTGATGCTTGGCCAAAACAAAGTGCGGGCAGGTAAACTAAAATCACCAATAACTTTTTCATGATAGTGGGCAATGGTTAAATGATACTTTAAATATACTGGTTCTCTACCAAAATTAACCAAAGTTGAACTCGTCTTTCAGAAATTCCAATACGCTTGTCACCCTTTCCGCCACAGTAGTATCGCCCCTAATCTCCAGCACCCTGGCATCAACACGTCTTAGCCAGTCTTCATGCGCTTTAATATTACGGCCGCTGAAGGTTACGTCGTCATATCGTTCTGCCCAGTCCACAAACTCTTTGTGCTGGGCATTGCGGGTAGGGTCGGTATAAATAATATCACCGTAGCGTTCCAGTTCCCTGGCAGTTAGCCGCTGCATACGCAGTTTGTGCGGAATGTAGAGGAAAACCACCACATCGAACATTTCTTCCCAGTCGGCACCCCATTTTATAACCGACCCGGCTTGTATCCAGCTATCATGTTTGGCCATTTCTGTTTTGATCATCCGGTTACGCAGTTCCGGTTCGCGCTTGGTGGTGTAAGGCGGATCGGTAAGCACCCAAAAGTAATCGTCGGTATCAAAAAAGGGGATGTTAAGGCGTTCTGCCAGTGCGCGGCCTAAAGTAGTGGAGCCTGCGCAGGAAGCGCCCATGATCTGTATTTTCATAGCGGAGTGAAAGGGGCGAATTTAAGAAAAATCTCCACGCGTCATTGCGAGGTACGAAGCAGCCTCTACGCAGGACAAGTGGATTTGCAGACTGCTCTGCTCATCGGGAGATTGCTTCGTTCCTCGCAATGACGATGTTGAATAATGAGGAAAACTGCACAAAAATTCACACTTTTGCACAGCAAACCAGTTTTGCAGATACAAGTACTAAATTATGACAGCTACCCAAATCCGCCAGGCATTCCTTGATTTTTTTGCCTCTAAAGGGCACGTTATTGTGCCGAGCGCGCCTATTGTAATAAAAAACGACCCTACCCTCATGTTCACCAACGCGGGGATGAACCAGTTTAAGGATATATTTTTGGGCGAGGCACCTGCCAAAGACCCGCGTGTTGCCGACACCCAGCGCTGCCTGCGTGTAAGCGGCAAGCATAATGATTTGGAGGAAGTGGGAATTGATACCTACCACCACACCATGTTTGAGATGCTGGGCAACTGGAGCTTTGGCGACTACTTTAAAAAAGACGCCATTGCCTGGAGCTGGGAACTGCTTACCGAAGTTTACAAGTTGGATAAAGACCGCCTGTACGTTACCTATTTTGAAGGGGACGACAAAGAAGGGCTTGAAAAAGATACTGAAACCTACGAACTGTGGAAACAGTATGTAGATGACAGCCACATCCTCCCCGGCAATAAAAAAGACAATTTTTGGGAAATGGGCGAAACCGGCCCCTGCGGCCCCTGCTCGGAAGTGCATTACGACAGCCGGCCGGATAGCGAGCATGCCGAAGTAAGCGGCGCTATATTAGTTAACGCCGATCACGACCAGGTGATAGAGATATGGAACAACGTATTTATGCAGTTTAACCGTGTAAAGGATGGCTCGCTGCACCCGCTGCCGAATAAGCACGTGGATACAGGTATGGGCTTTGAGCGTTTGGTGAGGGTGCTGCAAGGCAAGACAAGCAACTACGATACTGATGTTTTCCAACCGATGATACAGTTCATCGCGGAGAAATCGAACAAAAAATATAACAGCGCCGCTAAACCCGGCGATGCTGATTGGGCCGATGCTGTTGCCATGCGCGTACTGTCCGACCATGTCCGTGCTATTAGCTTTGCCATTTCGGACGGACAGTTGCCAGCAAGTAACAAGGCAGGCTACGTTATCCGCAGGATATTACGCCGTGCGGTGCGTTACAGCTATCAAACGCTGGGCTTTAAAGAGCCATTCTTTAACGAGTTAGTACCACTATTGGCAGAGCAGTTTAAAGGAGTGTTTGATGAACTGTGGAATCAGAAGGATTTTGTGCAGAAGGTGGTTTTGGAGGAGGAAGTATCTTTCTTAAGGACTTTAGAATCGGGTATCGTTAAACTGACGACTGAAATTGTGGTTCAGAAAACGATGTCTACAGATGAGTTTCTTAAGGATTTCCCCGCGGCTGTAAAGCATGATTTTATCATACCGGGAAAACTTGCATTTGAACTGTCAGATACTTTCGGATTTCCGATTGACTTAACCGAACTTATGGCTCGTGAAGAAGGATTCACAGTCGATATGGCTGGCTTTAATGCCGCCCTTCAAGAACAAAAGACCCGCTCCCGCGCTGCTACCGCCATCGATACCGGCGACTGGATCCTTGTAAAAGACGAAGACGAAGCCGTTGAATTTACCGGTTACGATGAAACTGAAACGATTGCCCATATCATTAAATACCGCAAGGTAACGGCTAAGGGTAAGGAGCAGTTCCAGATTGTTTTGGATAAAACACCTTTCTATGCCGAAAGCGGTGGCCAGGTAGGGGATAAGGGCGAACTGGTTTTTCCTAACGGAGAAATTATAGAGGTTACGGATACCAAAAAGGAGAACGGCCTCATCGTACACTTTACAGATAAATTGCCATCAACGCCGGAGGATGCCTTAACCGCCATGGTAGACGCGGAGAAACGCAACAGCACCAATAATAACCACAGCGCCACGCACCTGCTGCATGCTGCCATGAAACAGGTACTGGGCACGCATGTAAACCAAAAAGGTTCCTTAGTAAATGCCGATTACCTGCGTTTCGATTTTTCGCACTTCGCTAAAGTAACGGAAGAAGAATTGGCACGCATCGAAGCTATCGTGAATGAAAAGATACGCCAGAATATCTATTTACAGGAAGAGCGCAGCGTGCCCTATCAACAAGCCATCAGCAGCGGCGTAACTGCCCTGTTTGGCGAAAAGTACGGCGATTTTGTAAGGGTGATCACTTTCGATGCTACATTTAGTAAAGAGCTTTGCGGCGGTACGCACGTAAAAGCTACCGGGCATATCGGCTACTTCAAAATTGTATCAGAAAGTGCCGTAGCTGCGGGCGTTCGCCGTATCGAGGCCATCACCGGCATCGCGGCAGAAAACTACATCAACGAGCAAACCAAACTGGTACAGCAGGTAAAAGAGCTGCTGAAAAACCCAAAGGATATCGGCAAAAGCATCGAAAGCCTGCTGGATGAAAACAACCGTTTGAAGAAGGAAATAGAGAAATCGATATTGGAGAAATCTTCCGGCTTAAAAGACGAACTGGCTAAAAAGGCGGAAGACATTAACGGGATCAACTTCATTGCCCAAAGGGTAGAGCTGCCCAATGCCGATGCGGTAAAAAACCTGGCCTATAACTTAAAGGATATTGTGCCAAACTTATACCTGGTATTAGCTGCCGAGATAGGCGGCAAACCCAATATAACCGTAATGATTGCCGAAAACCTGGTGAAGGATAAAGGGCTGCATGCAGGCAACATTGTTAAGGAACTGGCCAAGGAAGTAAAAGGCGGCGGCGGTGGCCAGCCCTTTTATGCCACGGCCGGCGGCAGCGATGCAAGTGGGATTGATAATGCGCTGGCAAAGGCGAAAACGTTTATTGTATAGGGATACTATTGCCAACACTCTCCCCAACGTCCTTGCGAGGAACGAAGCAATCTCCCGGTTAGTAGCGCGGAATTGCAGAACGGCTCTGCCTGCGTACAGATTGCTTCATTCCTCAAAGACGCGGTAGTTTAGTCAACATCCTTAAACAAAAAAAGGCTCCCCAATTGGAGAGCCTTTTTTATAAATATAATTTCCTTTGTTAGTGTTTGCCGTGGCCTTTGCCATTTCCACCACCATGGCCTTTGCCTTTTCCGCCGCCGCCATTACCGTGGCCCGGGTTGCCTTTGTTAACGTACACATTTTTGCGTACATAATTATTCCTGTGGGCATTGTACGAGTTACCACGAACAATTACCTGCTTGTTAGACCCTTTATACTTAACATAACGGGTACGGTCGGTAGCAAAGTAACGGTAAGCCTGCGGGCGGTTTACAATAACCTTGTAGCCGTTGTTGATGTTATAACTGCTGTACCGTGGCGGCAAAGCGTTTCTAAAAACCCATTGCCCGCCGTCTAAATAAACGTATTGGTGTTTAGGTACGTAATAATAGCTTTCTACATCGGGCAAATAAACGTATTCAACATTGGCGTATTCTGCCGGAGGTGTCCAGGCGCCAATATTAACATTGAGGCTTACCTGCGCTTTTGTTTGGGTAACAGATGCCGCAAGGAAAAAACAGCTTGCCAGCATCCCTAAAATAATTTTTTTCATGGTATCGTAAGTGTGGTATCCGTATATTTTTAATACGTTATGGTATAGACAGCAGCGCGGGCAAATAGTTTAATAAATTTGCGATAATTCTAATTAATAAGCTCTTTTATTGTTAAACTATAAATATTATCTCCAACAGATAATTATTGCTATTTGTGCTGGTTTGATGCGGTTTATTACCACACAGGTAATACATTTGAAAAAATACCCCGAAAAATATAAATAACATTATATTTGGCTGGTTCAAATCAATGCTGTACAGCACCTGAATATATAATATGGCAGTTCTAACAGGCGGCGTGAGTGATAAATACGAGTTAGTAGTAGGTTTAGAAATACACGCGCAATTATCCACTTTAAGTAAGGCTTTCTCATCAGATTCGGCAGCTTTTGGCGCCGGGCCAAACCAGCATGTAAGCCCGGTTTCGCTTGGGCACCCGGGTACGTTACCGTGCATCAACAAAAAAATGGTGGAGTATGCAGTTAAAATGGGGCTGGCCTGCAATTGCAGCATCAACCTTAAAAACACCTTTGCCCGTAAAAATTATTTCTACGCCGATTTGCCAAAAGGTTTTCAAACCACGCAGGATACCCGCCCCATTTGCATTGGCGGGCATGTTACCGTAAAACTGGCGGATCATACCACAAAAGATATTGCCATCCATCACATCCACATGGAAGATGATGCAGGCAAAAGCTCACACGACCAGCACGACGAATATTCGCTTATCGACCTGAACAGGGCTGGGGTACCGCTGATAGAAATTGTATCGCAACCCGATTTGCGCAGCGCCGAAGAAGCAGGCCAATTTTTAACTGAAGTGCGCCGTTTATTACGTTACCTGGATATTTGCGACGGAAATATGGAAGAAGGAAGCATGCGTTGCGATGCCAATATTTCGGTACGCCTGCATGGCGCTGCCGAATACGGAAACCGCTGCGAGGTGAAGAATTTAAACTCCATACGTAACGTACAACGTGCTATTGAGCATGAGTTTGCGCGCCAGGTAGAAGTTATAGAAGCCGGCGGCCATATAGACCAAAATACCCTGAACTTTAATGCAGATACCGGCGAAACATCCGTACTCCGCTCTAAAGAAATGGCCAACGATTACCGTTATTTCCCCGAGCCGGACCTGTTGCCCGTACAACTTACCGAAGCCTACTTAGAAAATATCCGCCAGCAGATGCCGGCACTGCCGAAGGAATTGTTTGCAAAATATACCACCCAACTTGGGTTATCAGATTACGATGCCGGTGTTATTACCGCCGATAAACAATTTGCGGCTTATTTTGAAGAAATTATCAAACATACCGACCATTATAAATCTGCCGCTAACTGGCTGATGGGCGCGGTAAGCTCTTACATCAACGATCATAGCATCCATATAACTGATATTGCCTTAAAACCCGTTGCGCTTGCCGGTTTGATTAAATTGGTAGATGAGGGTAAAGTAAACAATTCGGTTGCCTCGCATAAGTTGTTCCCGGTATTGGTTAAAGATAGCAGCAAAACGGCGGAAGAGGTTGCTAAAGAACTAAACCTGCTCATCAGCGATAACTCATCCGAACTGGACGAGTTTATCCACGCCGCCTTAGCCAAGTTCCCGGATAAGGTGATAGAATACCAAAAGGGTAAAAAGGGCGTTTTAGGCTTGTTTATGGGCGAGATCATGAGAATTTCTAAAGGGAAGATAGATCCGAAAAAAACTAACCAGCTTTTAATAAAAGAATTAGAGTCTAAATAAAAAATGAAGATCCGTTTGTTTACTTGCATTGCTTTCTCTTTCGCGCTGTTTTTAACCTCTTGTAAGGATAAGGATAGCTTCACCGTTGCTGGTACCATTACCAACCCTGGTAAAATTGGTAAAGTAATGTTGCTTGCTGCCGACAGTACCGGTGTAATACCAATAGATTCGGCTACGCTGGATGCCAGCAACAGTTTTAAATTTAAGCACAACACGCCTTATGCCAACTTGTACAAGCTGCGCATTGGCGACAATATTTTTGATATTGTAGCACAAAACGGCGACAATATTAAGCTTACAACCGATTTGGCCGATGTATCACACACTTATGAAGTATCAGGTTCCGAAACCTCGGGGAAGATAAAAGAGTTTAACAAGATCAGTAATTTTTATGGCAATAAAAACAGTAAGCTGTCTGACGAGTACACCGCCAAATCAGAAGCGCTTGGCCACGAGTCGGATTCATTGCTGAAAGTGTATATGCCTGTGTTCCAGAAAAACATCAGCGATTATAGCGAGGAAGTTTTAAAGTTTGTTGACAGGAACAAAGACAATTTAGCTGGCTTTTACGCGGCAACTTCGTTAGATCAATTAAAATACGAGCAACAGCTGGTAGCTTATGCCGATGCGATAAAAGACGAGTTTAAAGACAACCCCGGCGTGCGCGCCTTTGTAAAACAAATGGAAGCTGCCAAGCCTGTATCTATAGGGCACAAGGCGCCGGAGTTTACGATTGCCGGTATTGATGGCAAGGAAGTAAAACTTTCTGATTATAAAGGTAAGTATGTGATGCTCGATTTTTGGGCATCGTGGTGCGGCCCGTGCAGGCAGGAAAACCCCAATGTGGTTAAACAATACGCCAAATTCCACTCAAAAGGGTTTAATATCCTTGGCATTTCGTTAGATGTGGAGAAGAAAGACTGGCAAAGCGCAATAAATGCCGATAATCTTAGTTGGGCGCATGTGTCTGATTTGCAGCGTTTTGACGGACCTACCGAGCGCCTTTACCGCATTGAAGCTATCCCTTCAAATTTTATTATAGATCCGCAGGGAAACATTGTTGTAAAGAACATCACAGGCGCTGCCCTGGAAGCTTTTTTAAACAAAACATTTAATTAGCCTCAACAACAGGTTAAATTTTAACGGTAGTTAACAATTTGTTAATATGTATTTAACCGTAAGCTTGTATTAAGCTTATACTTTTATACAAAAAATTTAACCTGCCCATGAGCAACGGAAAACAAAAAATACTTATTGTTGACGACGAACCTGATATTTTAGAGTTAATAGAATATAACCTTAAGAAAGAAGGCTACCAGGTATATTCTGCCCGCAACGGACAAGAAGCTGTTGCAGAGGCCAAGAAAACACTCCCAGACCTTATTGTGCTTGACATTATGATGCCCAAAATGGACGGTATTGAGGCCTGCCGCATTATGCGCACCATGCCCGAATTTAAAAACACCTTTATGGTATTTTTAACCGCCCGCAGCGAAGAATATTCGGAGATTGCCGGCTTTAACGTTGGGGCCGATGATTACATTGCCAAGCCTATTAAGCCACGTGCACTGGTTAGCCGTATAAATGCCATACTGCGCCGCAACGCACCGCCCGAGGAGGTTGTTGATAACAAACTGGAGATAGGCAACCTGGTGATAGACCGCGAGGCTTACCTGGTTTACAAGGATGGCGTTAAAGTAGTATTAGCTAAAAAAGAGTTTGAACTGCTTTACCTCCTGGCCTCAAAGCCGGGCAAGGTTTACACCCGAGAGGTGATCCTGAAAAACATCTGGGAAGATTCGGTAGTGGTAACCAACCGTACTATTGATGTGCACATCCGCAAACTGCGTGAGAAACTGGGCGATGATTGCGTTGCCACCGTAAAAGGCGTTGGCTACAAGTTTGAAGCCCACTAAAAAAAACTGATATTAACAAAGCGGCCCCGGAATTTCCGGGGCCGCTTTGTTTGGGGGCAGTTAGCTATAGTTGAGTATTATTGTAAAATAACAAAGGTTTTTTCGCCAAACTCTTCGTACACCTGTATTTGTTTTTTAACAACCTGGTTGTTTGATGTCACGGCCATGGTATAGGTACCCAAATCTAATTGAGAAAGGTTGTAATTTTTCTCAACCGATTGTTTGCCGGATAGGTAATCGGTCATGATCTCGTTGTTGGCGTTATCGTAAAAAGTTACGTAGCTTTTGCTTGTTGCTTCCTTTTGTATGGCGATGCCAACTACAAGCGGTTTGGCCGAAGATTGTACGGATATGTCGTCTTTTGTAGTTGCTGCTTTAGTTGTTGCTGCAAAAATGCTGCTGCTTACTAATAATAAAAGGGCTGATAATTTGATTGCATTTTTCATGATATTTTAAATTTTTTGTGTGTTAATGATTTGTTTTTGTTTGTTTCAATATCCAAAGCAACAACAAAAAAATAATGCGCTAAAATCAAATAGGCCATCGGGCAAATAGTATAGGCCAAGGATGGATATTGCTCGTTAAACGCTAATAATCAGTATTTAACACCAAAATGGGTGTTTGTCGGCTGCATTCCGGGGTTCATCGGGCTAATTGATGTACTCGTCGGGTTTTGGCTTGGTTTGCAAAAAAAGTGGACGGTTTTATTTATCTCCGTACAACACTAATTTCAAAACAAAGGGGCGTGCCTGGTGGTTACTGGTATGTAAACTACATCACACCAGATAAACATACTACTACCATGAAAAATTTTGAAACCTTAGTGGATGCCACTAACGACCTCACCAAACGCGGATACGAAGCTAACCTTAGCCTGGAAGGCGACACCATAGATGATAAATCGAAAGATATACACATGACTGCCGACGACTTCGAGATAGATGAATTTTACCGTTTTGAAGGGCAAAGCAACCCATCAGATATGTCTATTGTATATGCCATCAGTTCACCAAAATATAACCTGAAGGGTATACTGATAAATGCATACGGCACTTATGCCAACGATAGTTCATCGGCCATACAGGCAAAGTTGCACCATGGCCAGGTAAGCGATAAACTACACGGCAGCGACAGGCCGGTTGAGTAGTTGCGAGTTTGCAGTTGCCGGTTGGCAGTTTGCGGTGGGCAGTTTGCAGTTAAAAAAAATGCAAACTGCCCACTTTTTTGTACCCACTGCAAACTGAGAACTGCCAACTTTTTTTGTGCAAACTGCCCACTGCCATCTATTTCTTCAAAGCAGCCAACAATTTCTTTCCCCTTACCTGTATAGCAGGGCCGCTGCTACGCATCAAAAACTCCATCTGGTTACCCAATTCTTCGGCTATCCAGTCGTACCGTTCGCTCAAGTTAAACAGGGCATCGGCAGCAAATATTTTTACCGCCGGTTTTACTTTAGGGTGTATTACCCAATCAAAAAATTGCTCTACCGTATCTTCCAGGTCAATTTCTTCTAAAACAGCTTTAACTGTATCGGGCGCATTCGGCGCGGTCATAAACATCATAATTCGCGCGTAGTGGCGTTTGCAACTTTCGTTATTCACCTCTTTTATGCGCGAGAGGAAATACTTAAGGTTAGCAGAATATCTTGTTATATCGCTCAGCATCACGCTATCCAGCAGCCACATAGCGCGGAAACCAAGGGTTTTATCGGCATGGAAGGTAAGATCTATCAAATCGTCAACGTTTAAAGCCTGCTCGTTTACAATAGCCGTAAGCTTGGCAATTTTGGTTTTGCCAAAGGTTTTGTAAAGTTCCTGTATGAGTTCGTCTTGACTGAGCATGAGGTTTTTGTCTGAACTCGAATTTCAAAGAATTAAATGAATTAGTCGAATTTATATGCAAGCTATCAGAATTCTGCCAATTCTAAAAATTCGTTTAATTCGAGTTCAGACAGATTCAAACATTACAACCTTCAAACATTACAACCTTTCGACATTACAACCTTTCAACATTACAACAACTTATTATACATTTGTCGGGTTAAATATTTGTTATTACATGGTTAAATTCAACCGGTTCACACTTGATAATGGCCTACGGGTTATTGTCCACGAAGATAGTACCACACCGATGGCGGTGCTCAACATCCTTTATGATGTAGGCGCACGCGACGAAAACCCCGAGCAAACCGGCTTTGCGCACTTGTTTGAGCACCTTATGTTCGGCGGATCGGTAAACATCCCCAACTATGATAGCCCTTTGCAGCGTGTAGGCGGCGAAAATAACGCCTTCACCAGCAACGATA
>NZ_CAMLOV010000134.1 GCF_946481715.1 uncultured Mucilaginibacter sp.
GACTCAATGATAAATCTACTCGCTTCTCAAACTCTTCACCGGGTTAGCCAATGCGGCTTTCATGGTGTTGAGGCTTACTACAATTAGCGTTAGCAGCAATATCAACGCGCCGACGTTTGCAAATACCCATACGCTTACATCAATATGGTAGGTGTATTTTTTTAGCCAGTTACTCATAAGGTACCAGGTTAATGGTACAGCTATTACAAAGGCTATGGCAACCAGCTTTAAAAACTCGGTTGATATAAGCATCAGCAGTTGTTGTACAGATGCGCCCATTACCTTGCGCACGCCAATCTCCCGGAAGCGTTTTTCGATAGTGAACGAAGCCAAACCGGCCAAGCCTATACAGCAGATAAATATGGCCAAACCAGCAAAAATGTTGGTGATACGGCTAATGAGCTCTTCGGTCAGGAATTTTTTCCCGAATTCCTGGTCTACAAACTGGTACTCGAACAGGTTTTGTGGATTATATTTTTTAAAGATTGTTTCCAGCTTACTGATAGCAACCTGGGGCTGTACGCCTTCTTTTAACCGTATGTTTACCATGCTGGAGTTTTTGGGATTATAGTAGATCATGAGTGGCTCAACCGGATCATACGGCGATGCCATTACCACGTTATCAATAACGCCGGCAACGGTAAATTTACGGCCGTACTTCATTTCCATGCCCACCGGATTTTTCAACTTCATGGCCTCTACAGCTGCTTTGTTCAGCAACATTACAGAGCTGTCACCAGGGGTATTGTTAAAATCACGGCCTTGTATTACTTTAATGCCCATGGTTTTTGTGAAATTCACGTCAGCTTCCAGGCCCGAAAAAATAATATCACCATTCGCAGTTTTGCCGGCATAATCCGGCGAACCCGATTTCCACCAGATCTCGGTTATAGGCGATGAGGTGCGCGTGGTAGCAGAAACGAGCCCCGTTGCTTCCATATCCTGTTTTATAGCGGCATAATTTTTATCAATATCCTGAGAAGAGGGTATCATGATAAGGTTATTGGGATTATAACCAATGCTCTTATCCTTAATGTGCTGTATTTGTTGGTACACTATAATAGTTGCCGAGATAAGTAATATCGACATGACAAACTGCCCTACAACCAAGATGCGCCTTGGTAATACGGCGCTTTTACCTGCTGCAAAGGTGCCTTTAAGCACTTTAACCGGGTTAAACGACGATAAATACAGCGCAGGATAGCTACCTGCAACCACACCAGTAAACAAGATGATGATTAGAGCGCCTATCAGGAAGAATGGATCGATAATGCTTAGGTGTAAAGATTTACTAACTAATAAATTAAACGACGGCATAAGCAAGTAAACAAAGCCTACGGCCAATAAAAATGCTATGAGTGCCAGTATAATAGATTCGAAGAAAAACTGCGTAAGCAATTGCCTCCTGTCGGAACCCAGCGTCTTACGGATGCCTACTTCTTTAGCGCGCTTCTCCGACCGCGCGGTAGAAAGGTTCATGAAGTTTACACAGGCAATCAATAAAATAATGATGGCAATAACGGTGAACATTCGTACGTATTCTATCATTCCGCCCACATTCTTACCATCCTTAAACTCGCTGTATAGATGCCATTTGTTCATCGGGAAGGTCCAATAAGTGCTTATTTTATCGCCCGGCGAGTGTAAATGCTTTACGCCATTTACGTACTTGTCCACCTTAGCCATGTCGGCGCTTGGTATAGTTTGTATAAATACGCTGTGCGAAGAGTTGTTCCACTCCTTCATCCGGTTTTTGTAAAACTCCGAAGTATTATCAAACGGCGCAATAAAATCGAACTTAAAGGTGGAGTTGCCCGGAGGATCAGCTAAAACGGCCACCACCTTATAAATCTCTTGGTTATCAACCTTTACAACTTTGTTTATAGGGTCATCATTGCCAAAAAATGCTTTGGCCGCCGACTCGGTAATAGCAATCGACCTTGGATCGCCAAGCACTGTTGCAGGGTTGCCTTTTATAAATTTAAAGCTGAAGATGTTAAAAAACTGCTCGCCCACCTGGTACGAATCCTTTTTAAGCTTTGTGTTATTATATTCAAACAGGTGCGATTCCTGGTGTGTGGTTACTACGGTGCGTAATACTTGTGGATTGCCACCTTCCAGGCCTTTCGCCAATGGAAACGCCATATTGGGATCGGTGAAAATGGTCGGCTTGAAATCGCGCGTAGCCATTACCTGGTAAATGCTGTCGTGGTTATCGTGAAACTTGTCGAACGCAATCTCATCCTTCACCCATAAAAAAATGAAGATGGTACAAATCATCCCGATGGTAAGCCCCAGGATGTTGGTTAGCGAGAAACCCTTATTCCTGACGAGGTTCCTCCAGGCAATTTTAAAATAGTTCTTTATCATTGGTTTTGAGATTACACTGATTATATTCTTTGTGATTACACCGATTTAGGGTGATTCCACCGATCATCTGCACATTTGTAATTTGCATATCTGCACATCTACTCACTCCCCATTCTTCAAACTCTTCACAGGGTTGGCTATCGCCGCTTTTACCGATTGGATGCTGATGGTTGCCAGCGCTATTAATGTTGCACCGCCGCCTGCTAACACGAAGACCACCCAAGTGATGTTTACCTTGTAGGCAAAATCCTGCAACCAGGCATTCATGGCGTACCAGCCTACCGGGATGGCTATTACAATAGAGATAATGATCAACACCATAAATTCTGTGGCCAGCAAACCTATAATACGGCTTACGCTTGCTCCCAATACTTTGCGGATACCTATCTCTCTTGTTTTTACCTGCGCCGAATAGGTAGCCAAACCGAACAGCCCAAGGCAGGAGATGATGATAGCAATGCCCGAGAATATGTTGAATAAGGAACCGGTTCGCTGGTCGTCGGTGTATAATTTTTTAAAGCTATCGTCCAGGAAGGTATAGTTAAAAGGAATGTCGCCGTTGTACTGTTTCCATATCGCTTGAGCAGCCGCTATCGCGCTTTGAGCATCGCGGCCCGTAGTTTTAAGGTAAACCTTCCAGCAACCATTTGGCTTGTATTGAAATACTGCCGGATCAATTTGCTTGTGCATGGTTGCAAAATGAAAATCTTTCACAACGCCTATAATGGTGCCATTAACCGTTTGTATGCGCAGCCTTGCGCCGATGGGTTTTTTAAGGCCCATTTCTTTCACTGCAGTTTCATTCACCAGGAAGTGGGCTGAATCTGCTACCGCGCCGGTAAATCCTGCTCCATCAATAATTTTCATTTTAAAGAAGCTCAGCAGATCTTTATCGGCGTATATCTGATCAAACCATGTATTATTGGTGCGCGGCCTGCCGTCCCAATCCACATTACCGGTTGAGCCACCGCCGGTGACAATATCGCGACCGGCGCGGGTTACGCCAAGCACCGCGGGATTTTTCGCCAGCTCATTTTTGATAACATCGTAATGGGGCACCATATCATTGCGCATGCTAAATGACAATACATTTTCCTTGTCGTAACCGAGATTTTTATCCCGGATGAATTTCAATTGCTTGCCGATAATGAGTGTGCCGATGATCAGCACGATAGATACCGCAAACTGCAATACCACCAGCACCCTCCTGAAGGCAGCGTTGCCAATACCGATAGAGATTTTACCTTTCAGCGCTTTTAACGGCTCAAAAGAGGAAAGCAGCAGCGCCGGGTAAATGCTGGATGCGGCAAGTGTGCCCAATAAAGTTATTAAAATACAGGCCCAGATGTTATAACTGGACAGGCTCAGCGTAATTTGCTTGCCCGAGAACTGGTTGTAATAAGGCAGCAGCACAAACATTAGTGCAAAGGCAAATATGGCGGCAATTACAAACAGCAGGGTGGTTTCGGCCATAAACTGCATAAACAGCTGGAATTTGTTGGCCCCTATTATTTTGCGCATGCTTACCTCCTTGGCCCGCAACATACTACGCGCGGTTGATAGGTTTACATAATTGATGCAGGCAATAACCAATATCATCAGGGCCACAATACCAAAAGTGCGTACGGTAGAAATACCGCCATCGGTACCATCTGCCTTGTAAAGGTGCATATTAAGTAAAGGTTGTGATAGGTACGGCACCGGGGCATCTTCTGGTTTGTTACGCTCGTGGATGGCTTGCAACTTTTTCTCCAACGCAACAGTATTTACGGTTGTACCGGGTTTCAGCAGCAGGTAGGTTTGGAAACCGAACATGCTCCAGTCGGCATCCATCGATGAGATAAAGGTTTTGTTATCGTAGCTTTTTTTATTTTTAATGTATGCTTCATCGTTAAACCTCGATAATGGCAGCAAAATGCGGTACTTAAAACTGGAATTTGTGGGGTAATTCGGGATAACACCGGTTATTTTCAACTGCTCGTCCTGACCAAGGGTAACCACTTTGCCAATCGGGTCTTCCTTGCCGAAGTACTTATCGGCCATGTCCTGGGTTATAACAATGGAACTATTATCAGCGAAGGGATGGCGCTTATCCCCTTTTATCAGGTTAAAATCAAACATGGTAAAATACGATGGGTCGGTAAAGGCAAAATCGTCTTCATAAAAAACCTTGTCTTTATACCTAAACGGGGCGTTGCCCAAGCTCATAATGCGCACGGCATCCTGTACCTCGGGTATTTCATTTTTGGCAAAGGTTGCAACAGGTGCTATAATATTATTGAAGATCTGTTTGCTGATACCCGTGCCGCCCACAATGCCAATCTTGTAGATGTTATCCGCCTTAGAATTAAATTTGTCATAACTCAATTCATCCTGCACCCAAAGCAGCATAAATAAACCAACAACCAGCCCTACGGTAAGGCCGGCCACATTGATGGAAGCGTAAAACTTATTCCCTAAGATGTTACGCCAAGCTGTTTTTAAATAGTTTCTATACATGGTTATGTTTTTTGATTACGCCGATGAAAATTGATTTCACCGATTAACTCTGATTCTAAATTGATTTCATTGAACATCCGCACATCTGTAATTTGCACATCTGCACATTTAATTACTCATTCTTCAAACTATTTACCGGGTTGGCCAGGGCTGCTTTAATTGCCTGGAAGCTTACGGTTACTATGGCTATCATAATGGCCGTTAAGCCAGCAGCCGCAATTACCCACCATTGTATGTCAATCCGATACGCAAAATCCTGCAGCCATAAATGCATGCAATACCAGGCCAATGGCGAGGCTACCGCAATAGATATGGCAACCAGCTTCACAAAATCTTTAGATAACATGGCCACTATAACGCTTACATCGGCACCTAATACTTTGCGGATGCCTATTTCTTTTGTACGTTGCTCTGCCGCGTAAGCCGCCAGCCCGAACAAGCCTAAGCAAGCTATAATGATGGCCAGCGAAGTAAATATGATGAAGATTGATCCAAAACGCTGCTCAGACCGGTAGGACGCATCAAAATCCTGGTCCATAAAGGAGTAGTTCATTTGCACCGAAGGCGCAAATGATGCCCATTTGTTTTTTATCTGCGACATTAGCGCCGACAGGTTCGATGTATTAATACGCAAGCTAACCGCCCCATTGTTCTCGGCAAGGCGAATGATGAGTGGCTCAATTTTCTCGTGCATCGAACTGTAATGGAAATCCTTCATTACGCCAATCACCTCATACTTTACAGTGTTTGATAGTTTGGTTCTACTGCCGTTCGACGCGTACAGCGTTTGGCCCAAAGCATTTTTATAACCCAGGAATTTGGCGGCAGCTTCGTTAATGATAATGGACAAGGAATCGCTAATGCGGTCCTTAGCAAAATTGCGGCCAGCGGCCATTTTTACGTCCAATGTAGGGATCCACTCGCTATCAACTTCCCAAAATTGCGGGAAAATGGAGTTCTTTTGATCGAGCGTGGCATCTTTAAAAAAGATAGATGTGCTCCTCCTGTTCACAGATACCGGCAGAAAATCTGTCATGGTGGCGCTGGTAACCCCAGGCAACTGACTTAGCTCGTTTTTAAAGGTTTTGGTTGATTTATTGAGTTCGTAAGCGTTTTGGATAACAAGCACCTGGTTACGGTTGAAGCCAATGTTGGTGGTTTGTATAAAGCTGAGTTGGTTTTTGATCACCAGCGTGCCGATAATGAGGAACACCGAGATCCCAAACTGAAAAACCACCAGAAAGCTGCGCAAGCCGCCGCCCTTAAAGCCGGCTGATAACTTACCCTTCAGCACATCGATAGGTTGGAAAGCCGACAAAAAGAATGCAGGGTACGAACCCGCCAGCGAACCTACAAACAGTACAATAAGTACCGAAACAGGTATAAGCCAAAGCAGTGTTGCTGATGTAATGGCGATGTCCTTTCCGGCTAACTGGTTAAACAATGGCAGCAAGGCCACTACCGCAAATAATGCAATAACGGTTGCAATGAAGGTGATCATGATAGACTCTGAAAGGAATTGCGCTATTAAATATTTACGCGGCGAGCCTAATACTTTGCGTACCCCTACCTCGCGGGCGCGGTTTGACGAACGGGCAGTAGAAAGGTTCATGAAGTTTACGCAGGCTATCAGCAATATAAAAAGGGCAATAGCCGAGAATATATAAACGTACTGCGTGGTGCCGTTTGTTCCTAATTCGCCAATGCGTTTAGATTTAAGGTGAATATCGGTAAGCGGGGTAAGATTTAAGCGAAAATAGCTCCCGCTTTTTTCAAAATAGGCGTAACTCATACCTATCTCCCTCTTCATTTGGTCGCCGCTCACTTTTAGCAAAAATGGGTCTAAGCTTTCAGTCAGCTTTTTGGCATCTTTGGCGTCTTTAAGCAATACATAAGTGCTGTAGTCGTTCCGCAGCCAGGCGTTAGACTGGCTGTCGGCCCAGGTGGCCATCGATAAAAAGAAATCGAAGTTAAAATGCGAGTTCTGGGGCACATCCTTTATCACCCCGGTAATCTTGAAATTTTGGTTGTCGTTAATAACTATCATCTTGCCCACCACATCTGTTTTATCGAAATACCTTTTGGCGGTGCTTTCGGTTATTACTACCGAGTTAGGTTCGGCAAGGGCAGTTTTTGCATCACCGTTTATCATTGGCAGGGTAAATACCTTAAATAACGATGCATCGGCAAAGGCAACTTTGTTCTCTACCATATTTACCTGGCCCTTTTTTACGTGCATTGTGTAGGCGTTTTTAATGCGTACGGCATCGTCTACGTAAGGGTATTCGGCAATAAGCGTTTTCGCTAAAGGCGGCATGGTTACGGCGTAGTCTTTTCTGTTCTCGCCAAGTTTCAAATCCGCATTTACACGAAAGATGCGCTCGCTTTTGGTGTTATAGCGGTCGTAGCTCAGCTCATCAACCACATAAAATACAATAAGCAAGCAGGCACCAAGCCCAAGGGCCAGTCCCAGTATGTTTATAGCCGTAAAGCCCTTGTTTTTCAAAAGGCTACGGAATGCGGTTTTTATATAGTTCTTAAACATGATTTTTTTGATTACACCGATTGAGAATTGATTTCACCGATTACCTTGATTCATTGATTGATTCTTGTGTCTTACCTCTTGATTCTAAACTATTCGCTTCTCAAACTCTTTATGGGGTTTACCATTGCCGCCTTAAACGATTTAAAACTTACCGTTAACAGCGCTATTCCAAATGTTATTAATGCCGCAAACAGGAATATCGACCAGTGCAGCGGCGTTTTGTATGCAAAATTCTGCAACCAAGTATGCATAAAATAGTATCCCAAGGGTATTGCTATCACAGTAGCTACAGCAACCGGTTTCAGCAAGTCCTTTGATAATAGCAGCAGGATATTTGGCACGGTTGAACCTAATACCTTACGTACGCCTATTTCTTTTGTGCGTTGTACGGCGGTAAATGATGCTAAGCCAAACAAACCCAGGCAGGCAATAAAAATAGCCAGCCCAGAAAATATAGCCAGCATGGTTTGCTGGCGGATATCGGTTTTATAAGTAGTGTCAAACTTTTGATCCAGGAAACTGTACTCGAAAGGGTAAACCGGCGCAACCTGGTTGTACACTTCTTTAATAGTTGCCAGCGAGTTTTTGATGTTGCCCGCCTTTAATTTTATAACAGCCACCCTCCTGTCTATTGCCGGCGAGATTACCAGCGCGTCCATGTTTTCTTTAAGCGAAAGGAAGTTATAATCTTTCACTACACCTATTACCCGGCGTGGTTTCTCGTCCCTGATTGTGTTTTTTAGTTGTTTGCCTATCGCCTTTTCCGGCGTAAAGCCAAGCTTTTTGGCTGCTGTTTGATTAATAAGCACAGCATCGGTAGAATCGGTTGTAAACTGAGGCGAAAAATCGCGACCGGCGATTATTTTCAAGCCAAGTGTTTTCACAAACTGGAAGTCGGCAAATTCTGTGCGCGATTTAAATACATCGTGCTGCCCCTCGGCTTCAAACGTATGCATATCATGAAAACCGCCCGGCTCGCCCGACATTAGGGAGACAGAGGCGATATTAGCGTTAGCCTCCAGTTCCTTTTTGAAAACGCTCATCTGGTTGTAGATGTCGTTATTATCCAGCTGTACTATTACCGCCTGTTCTTTATCATAGCCGAGCTCTTTGCCTTTTACAAAACTCATCTGCTTCATAATTACAATAGTGCCGATAATAAGCAGTACAGAGATACTAAACTGTACCACCACGAGCGATTGCCTGAAGAATGCCCCGCTTTTACCCAAACGCAGTTTGCCCTTAAGCGCCTGTATCGGTGAAAAAGCCGACAGGAAAAACGCAGGATAACTTCCCGCCAGGAAGCCGATAACTACAATAACTCCCCCTAAAAACAAGTAGATGGGTGCTGAGTTCCAGCTGGCAGATACGTTATAGCCAAGCAATTCGCGATACCAGGGCATCGCTGCAATTAATATTATTACAGATAAAACGCAGGAGATGATAGTAAGCAGCATGCTCTCGCCAATGAATTGCAATACAAGGTGGTTTTTTAAAGCACCCAATACTTTCCTTAACCCAACTTCTTTAGAACGTTCCACTGCGCGGATGGTAGACAGGTTGGTGAAGTTGATACAGGCGATGAGCATGATAAGCACCGCTATAGAAATAAATATATATACCACGGTTTTATCGCCGTGCTTTACATTATCAAATGCTGATGCAGGCTCGAAGTAAATATCGTTCAGTGCGGTAAGCTTAAGCCCGAATTTGGCACCGAAACGCGCCATATCCTTGCCCATATACTTATCCATAAACTGCGGAAACTTCTTCTCCAGCTGCGCCTTATCGCTATGCTCATCCAGCAATACATAGGTAAAAAGGCCGTTGTTGATCCAAACCTTAAAGTAATCCTCGTTAAAATAGTTAGATAATGGCACCACCACATCAAAATTCAGGTGCGAATTGGCTGGTACATCCTGCGCAATACCGGTAACTTTCAATTGTTTTTGTTTGTCCAGTGTTACCACTTTACCCATTGCGTTATCAATGGTACCAAAATATTTTTTTGCGGTAGTTTCGGTAAGCACAATGCTCGATGGATCTTTCAGCACCGAAGATGCATCGCCTTTTAAAAGCTTGAAGGAAAACAGGCTGAAGAAATCAGCATCAGCGTTATATAATTTCTTTTCCACAAAAGCTTTGTCGCCAAAAGAGATCAACCCCTGAGTTGGTTGAACTCGTACGGCTTGTTTTATATCTCCCGGGAAATCGTTCAATAACGCCGTTGCATAAGGCCCCGAGAGGTAAGGTACACCTTCTTTCAGTTCGTCGAAAGTGCGCATTACGCGATACATGCGTTTGCCTTTATTGTGGAATTTATCCACGCTGAACTCGTTCATAATATAAACGAATATCATCATGCAAACGGTGATACCGATGGTTAACCCCAATATGTGGATCAGCGAAAACGCCTTGTTTTTATACGAGTTGCGCCAGGCTATTTTGATATAGTTTTTTATCATGATTATATTCTGATTACACCGATTTGTATTTTGATTGCACCGATTGCCTTACTTTGAATATTCAAGTTGAACATTGATGTCACCTATATAATTCAATCTTGATTCTTGGCTCTTTGCTCTTGCATCTTATTTTATTCGCTCCTTAAACTCTTAACCGGGTTTGCCAGTGCAGCTTTAATCGCCTGGAAACTTACGGTTATTATCGATATCAGTATAGTTACCACAGCGGCTGTAATAAATACCCAAGGGCTTATTGGCACTCGGTAAGTGTAACCCTGCAACCAGGTATGCATTCCCCACAATGCCAATGGTCCAGCTATTACAAATGCGATAGCAACCAGCATTAAAAAGTCTTTAGATAACATGGTGGTAACACCAAATACCGAAGCTCCCATTACTTTGCGTACCCCAATTTCTTTAATGCGGTTTTGCGCCATATAAGTGGCAAGGCCGAACAATCCCAGGCAGGAAATAAATATGGTTAACCCGGCAAACAGCGTAGCTAATGTGCCGGTGCGTTGCTCATCCTTAAATTTCTTGGCGTATTCATCATCTACAAAATGATAATCGAAGGGGTACTCAGAGTTAAATTTCTTAAATATGCCTTCCGCCAGTTTAAGGTTTTTAGCGGTGGTATTTTTCTCGTTAAGTTTATAATGAATAACATTGAACCATGACTTTGCACCCTGTATTACCATTGGCTTAACCGGCTCGTAGGGCGATTGCAGGATAAAATCTTTTACTACGCCCACTACTGTTAACTTGTCATTGCCATTCTTTACAATTTGGCCAATTGGATGTTTGAAACCCATTATTTTTACCGATGCCTCGTTCAGCATAACGGCCATCGAATCTGAAGGGTATTTTACCGGGTCCATATCGCGGCCTTCTACCACTTTCAGGCCCATTGTTTTGGTAAAAGAGCCATCGGTATTGTATACGTTGAAATCTATTTTTGCACCCTCTTGTTTCCCGTCCCAGCTGTAATCCCAGGTATCACTCCAACCTTCAGTCATAGGCGCGCTGGTTTTACTTACGGAGGTAGCCGCACCACTTGTTAATAATTCGTTGCGGATTAGATTGTAATTTTTTTCGACGTTGCCAATCATAAAGGTGTACACCAAGTTGTTTTTCTTATAGCCGGTATCCCGGTTTTGGGCGTACTCTAATTGCTCGCGTACAATGATTGTAGATATAATGAGTACAATAGCAAAGGTAAATTGCACCACAACCAATATTTTACGTGGCGATATGGCCGCATTGGCAGCTTTAAAAGTGCCCTTTAATACTTTTACGGGGATAAATGAGGACAGGTATAGCGCAGGATAGCTACCTGATAACACACCTGTAAAAAGTATAAATGACAATGATATCAGCCAGAATAACGGGCTATTATAGGGCACAATTAAATGTTTATCGGTAAGGTTATTGAAGCCGGAAAGGGATAACTGGACGATGATGAGTGCCAATATCCCGGAGAAAAACGCGATCATGATACTTTCGCCGAGGAACTGTGAAATAAGGCTCCCTTTTGATGCTCCTACTACTTTACGGATACCTACTTCTTTTGCACGCTTCTCGCTGCGGGCAGTACTTAGGTTCATGAAGTTGATACAGGCGATCAGCAAGATAAATGCGGCGATGATGCTAAACAATCTGATGGTTTCAATACGGCCGCCAACAATTTTACCATTCTCGAATTTTGAGTATAAGTGCCATTTGGTGGCGGGGTGCATAAACACATCAATATCTTTAATATCAGAGTGCGAACGCGTAATATTTTTTACCTGAGCATTAACGGCAGCTTCGGTTACCCCGGGTTTTAAAAGTGCCCAGGTTTGTACGGAGTTATTACCCCAGTTCTTCTCAACCTGCCCGTTAACTTTTTCCAAATAAGTCCATGGCATCAGGTATTCAAAATCAAACTGCGTGTTATTTGGCAGGTCTTTCATAATACCGGTTACGGTAAAATAATCAACGCTGTCTATCTTGATGGTTTTACCCATCGCATCCTCATCGCCAAAAAGTTTTTTAGCCGTTTTTTCTGTGAGGACAATATTTTTCATTTCGTTCAACGCCGTTTTTGGGTTACCCTTTAGCAGCGGAAAACTAAACATCGTCAGGAAATCAGGGTCGGTGTGGTTACCACCCAATGTAAGGTGCTTTTCGCCTATAGTGAATAAGAAATTAGCGCGGGTGGTACGTGCCACCTGCTCTACCTGCGGATAATCCTGCTTAAGGCTGCTGCGCATTATTTTTGGCGTAGTTCCCCAGCACCACATTTTACCATCAAAAACCGAGCGGTTGTACATCTGGTACAGGCGGTCCTTTTTATCGTGGAACTGGTCGTAGCTTACTTCGTTTTGTACCCAAAACAAAATAAGGGCAGCACTTGCCATCCCAACTGCCAAACCGGCAATATTTATAGCAGTAAAACCCTTGTTTTTTAACAGGTTACGCCAGGTTATTTTCAGATAATTCTTGAACATAATTTTTTGCAATTACACAGATTGTATTTTGATTTCCCTGGTTACTGTTACTGTCGGTTAAAACTTTTAACTACTCACCGCTCTAATTCACCAACCCTAAAAACAGGGCAATTCTCAAGCCGTCCCACCGCCAATGTAAATGGCGGTGGGTAGAGCCGGAGGCACACTTAACTATATATTAATCAAATAGGTTAACCCTGATTAGGGTGTTATACCATGATGTTTTCCATCACTGTCTGTCCGTCCAGCAGGCGGATGATACGGTGACTGTAACGGGCATCATGCTCCGAGTGCGTAACCATGATGATGGTAGTACCCTGCTCGTTCAGGTCGGTTAACAGTTCCATTACGTCGTTACCGTTGCTGCTATCCAGGTTACCGGTAGGCTCATCCGCAAGTATTAGTTTTGGTTTGTTTACAACTGCACGCGCAATAGCCACACGCTGTTGCTGGCCACCCGATAACTGCTGCGGGTAGTGGTTGCGGCGGTGCATAATTTGCATTTTATCCAGCACTTCCTCAACGCGTTTTACACGGTCGGCACTGCTTACGCCTGTATATATCAATGGCAGCTCAACGTTCTCGAACACGGTAAGCTCATCAATCAGGTTAAAGCTTTGGAAAACGAAACCGATGTTGTGCTTGCGCAGGTCGGCACGTTTGCGTTCGTTAAAGTGGGCAATTTCTACACCGTTAAAAACGTAACTGCCAGCATCCGGGTCATCAAGCATACCCAAAATGTTTAGCAATGTAGATTTACCGCAACCCGATGGACCCATTATGGCCACAAACTCGCCGGTGTTAACTTCCATCGACAGCTTGTTTAGTGCAATGGTTTCTACCTCTTCTGTGCGGTAAAATTTCTCAAGATTTGTAATTTTTATCATTTGGCCTCCCTTAAACCCTTCCGCCGGCTAAAGCGGAAGGGCTATTTTTGATTTAATTGTGATTTGTATATTTTATTTTAATTAGTTCTCTGTTGTTAGTGGTTGCTCCTTTACGGTTTCTTCAGCACCAGTTCCTGTATATCGGTGTAGTTTTCGTAGCTCGATGTTACCACCTTATCGCCTGGTTTTAAGCCTTGCAATACCTCGTAATAATCGGGGTTTTGGCGGCCTATTTGTATATCAACCTTATAAGCTGTCTTACCGTCTTCCGCTACTTTAAATATCCAGTTACCGCCTGTTTGCTGGTAAAAACCACCTTTGGGCACCAATACAGCGGTTGTTTCGTCGCTCAGTGCAAGGCGTATCTGTAAAGTTTGCCCCTTGCGGATACCTTTAGGCACTTCGCCTACAAACTGCATATCCACCTGGAAACGGCCACCGGTAACCTGCGTAAACACTTTCTTTATTACCAATTTATAAGTTTTATCGGCAAAAGTAAAATCGCCTACCAAGCCATTGTATATGCGCGATAGGTAATGCTCTTCCACATCAACCCTTACTTTAAACCCGTTTTGCGCATCTATCTGGCCAAGGTGTTCGCCTTTGTTCTTGTTCTGCCCTACCTCGGCATCCATCGATGTTAGCTGGCCATCTATAGGCGCACGTACGGTTAGGTCGGCAACTTTCTTACGCATCAGCTCCAGCGTACTCTTCATGTGGGCGTATTGCTCACGTGCCTGGTCGGCTTCCTGTTTGGTAAGCGAGGTATCCTGCTTTAATATCTGTGTAGTTAATTTTTTGCGCCTTACCTGGTAGGCGTATGCATTTTCGGCTGCTTTATATTCCTGCAAGCCTATTGCCTTTTGGTCGTACAATTTTTTATCCAGCAAATAAACACGTTCTGCCTCTTTGTAAGCGTTATCTACATCTGCCATCTGGTTTAGCTTGGTAATGGTGTTTTGCTGTGCGCTGTTGTGCGATATTTGCATTTGTGTTTGGGCAGCATAAACCGCAGTTTCCTGGTTAGCAAGGTTTAGCTCCAAATCGGTATTAGCTAATTTGATGATGGGGTCGCCCTTTTTAAGGTTGGCGCCATCTTCTACATACTTCTCTTCTACCCGTCCGCCTTCAACCGCATCCAAATAAATAGTAGTAAGTGGCATTACCACACCGTTAACCGGTATAAACTCCTGAAACGGCCCCTTTTTAATTTCGCTAACTGTTATGCGTTCGGTATCTACATTCAACTTGCTTTTGCCATTGGCTGCGCCAATTACCAAATAACCTAAAAATAATACTACGGCGGTGGTACCGGCTATAATTATCAGCTTTTTGGTACCCCATGTCTTTTTTTCTATTACTCTGTCCACTTGTGTATATTCTTTAATATTTTGTTGATAGATACAAAAACACATGCCACAAATTAAATAACTGTATTTCAGCAGTTTAAAGCTATTTAGCTAAATTGCACCGTACGCTATTGTTACAGCATGTGTTCGGTATTGATACAATGGCTTTTTTTAGTTAATAGTTCATAGGTAATGGTTCATAGTTGATACTCAATACAATAGCTATTATAGTATAAATGGTATGATATTTAACACCGAAATACTAAATTGCGGGAAGGTTTTGGTTCATAGATGATAGTTCATGGCTCATAGCGGAAATTTAACGTAGCAGCCATGAATAATGAACCATGAACAATGAACTTTCCACCATAAACCATTGAACTACTGAACCAAAATATGATACTTAAAAAAGCGACTGTTTTAATTGTTGATGACGACCCCGATGTGCTAACGGCTGTTAAGTTATTGCTTAAAACAGAAACACAGGAAATTATCACCGAAAAAAACCCCGAGAACCTAAACTGGCTGCTGCAACGCAATCAGGTAGACCTTGTGCTGCTGGATATGAACTTTAACAGCGCCATTAATACCGGCAACGAGGGCATATACTGGCTGCGCAAAATAAAAGAATGGAAGCCGAACGTATGCGTTATTATGATAACCGCCTACGGCGATATCGATTTGGCGGTACGATCGCTTAAAGAGGGAGCTAACGATTTTGTGGTGAAGCCTTGGCACAACGAAAAGCTGATTGAGACCATAAAAGACCTGCTTGATAAGAAAGAAGGCACCAGCAAAACCAGCAAGCCATCGGGCAAAAGCAATGCGGGTACATCTATCCTCGGCGAATCGGAAGTGATGGAGGATATCTTCCATAAAGTTAACAAGATAGCCCCTACCGATGCCAATATTTTAATATTAGGAGAGAATGGTACGGGCAAGGACCTGATGGCGAAAGCCATACACGAGCGCTCGCTACGTGCCGATAAGCCTTTTATTAAGGTGGATGTGGGCGCACTAACCGATAGTTTGTTTGAGAGCGAACTCTTCGGGCATAAAAAAGGCGCTTATACCGATGCCCGTGAAGACCGTATGGGGCGTTTTGAGGAAGCTGAAGGCGGTACGTTGTTTTTAGATGAAATTGGCAACATCAGCCTGCAACAGCAAGCTAAGCTGCTCACCATTTTGCAAAACAGGCAGGTAACACGTTTGGGAACCAATAAGGCCATCGATATTAATATCCGGCTGATATGCGCTACCAACGTGCCGCTAAGCGAGCTGGCAAACGAGAACAAATTCCGGAAGGATTTAATTTACCGGATAAACACGGTGGAGATAAACATGCCGCCATTGCGCCGCCGCAACGAGGATATTGTGATACTTGCCCGTCATTTTGCCAAACTATATGCAACCAAATATTTAAAGCCAAGCGTAGATTTCGACAGTGCCGCTTTA
>NZ_CAMLOV010000135.1 GCF_946481715.1 uncultured Mucilaginibacter sp.
CGGTGACTGGTGGAAATGGAAGATTGACCCGCTATCGGTTGATGCCGTGATGATATACGCCCAAAAAGGGCATGGCCGCCGCGCCGACCTGTACACCGATTATACCTTTGCCGTTTGGGACGGCGATAAATTGGTTCCCTTCGCCAAAGCCTACAGCGGGCTTACCGACCAGGAAATAAACAAGGTAGATTATTTTGTAAAACGCAACACGCTGGAAAAATTCGGCCCGGTGCGTACGGTAAAACCCGAATTGGTTTTTGAGATAGGTTTTGAAGGGATAAATAAATCAACCCGCCATAAATCAGGCATTGCATTGCGTTTCCCCCGCATATTGCGCTGGCGGCATGACAAGCCGAAGGAGGAAGCGGATACGCTGGAAAGTTTGAAGGCTCTGTTGCCGGGCGAAGGATAGCCTACGGGTTTAAAAACAAATTCTCGCTAATGGATGGGATAATGCCTTTCTCCAGTGCAGTATCAAACAAAAGCTTAATCGCTTTTTTGCCTTCTATACCCAAATCGACCGAGAACTTATTTACGTACAGATCAATGTGCTTGTACATTACCTCTTCGCTCATTTCCTGCGCATGCGAGCGGATGTACTCCAGTCCCGATTTTGGACTAGCGAAAGCAAACTCTACCGAGCGTTGCAGCACCCGGTTTATTTTATGCTGAACATCCAATGGCAAATTACGGTTGGCAACAATTCCGCCCAAGGGGATGGCGCAGCCGGTGCGTTGCTCCCAGTAGCCGCCAAGGTCGATAATTTTTTGCAGCCCTTTGTCCTGGTAGGTAAAGCGGTTCTCGTGGATGATAAGCCCGATATCAACCCGTCCATCAAGCACGGCATTCTCAATATCCGAGAAAACAAGCTCTTGTTTATTAGTTGCCTGTGGAAAAGCAAGGCTAAGCAGGAAGTTTGCAGTAGTGTATTTTCCCGGTATCCCGATTTTTAGCGAGGGATTATTTTCCAAATCCGAAATAGAAAATCCGAATTTCGAGATCAAAAGCGGCCCTACCCCAAAACCAAGCGCACTGCCGGCATCCAGCAGAATATACTTATCCGCCGCGTAGGCAAAGGCATGGTAACTCAACTTTGTAATATCCAGCTCGCCGCGGAAGGCTTTTTGGTTAAGCGTTTCTACATCATCGTAAAATACTTCAAAATCCAACCCCTCTGTGTCGATCTTATGATGTATAAGCGCATCAAAAATGAAAGTATCGTTTGGGCAAGGCGAAAAGCCAAGTGTAAGTTTCATAACGAAGGTAATGGTTAAGTTTTCCCTGTTAAACCCTTTTGCCCCTCCCTTCAGGGGGCTGGTGGGCTTAGCGTATTTAGCAGATCGATGGCAAAGGTATCCAGATTTTTAACGGCGAGCCCTATACGCCAGTTATCACGGTTGCGTTTTTCCACGTAATTTGACACTGCCCTGATCTGTATGCACGGTATCCCGGCCTGTTTGCAGGCATAAAAAAAAGCGGCCCCTTCCATGCTCTCCAGTTGAGGGTTTAAGCGCTTGATCACCCGCTCTATCGATTCCTCATCGCCGTGCACGGTGTTTACTGTTATTGATTTTACCTGCTTAAGGTTTTTATATTTATTGGCCGATTTAGAGCCTTTAAAGATATTGGTGATGGTTTCTGATGCCCTAAACGAGCTCTCGCCCAAACCCATCAGGCTGATAGGTAAAAAAGCGTCGGCATCTTCTGCACCCAGTTCGGCAAGGTTATCATCCACAACCTCAACCACTTCGCCAAGTTGAATATTCCTATCGAAGCTGCCTGCAACGCCAAGGTTTATGGCAAGATCGTATTGGTTGGTAGCCAGTTCTTTCCCCAGGGCGAAGGCAGTAGCTACCATTCCTACGCCTGTGATTAGTAGCGAGTTTGTCGCATCTTTTGCGGCGCTGCTGGTTTTAAAAACGTTCTTCTTTTCCGAGTCGGAAATACGGAAGCCAAAATCTAAAATAAACCCGCCAACTTCCATCCCGGTTGCCGCTACAAACAAAATCCGCATATTTCAAATTTATTTCGAGCACTAAGATAAACAACTCGGCTATTTTTGTTTTGTATATTTGCACCATTAATTACTATGATGATACATATTACGCGCAAAGAACATTTTAATGCGGCACACAGGATGTACCGCGAGGAATGGAGCGCAGAAAAAAACGCCGAAGTGTTTGGCAAATGCGCCAACCCCAACTGGCACGGGCACAACTACAACTTATACGTAACTGTTAAGGGCGAAGTTACCCATGCAACCGGTTACCTGATAGACCTTAAAGAGCTTAAGGAAATTATAAATGAGTACGTTATTGACAAGCTCGATCATAAAAACCTCAACCTGGATGTTGATTTTATGAAGGGCAAGATGGCATCGACCGAGCTGCTTACCATCGAAATATTCAATCAGCTAAAAGCGCCTATTGAAGCTTACCCGGGCGTGTTTTTACACTCGGTACGATTATTCGAAACCGAAAATAATTCTGCCGAATACTTTGGCGGCTAAACCTCAATAATGGATAACCAAAACAACATTCCCGACAGGGATGCGGGTATAAACGGCTACCAAAAGGTGGACCGCTACAACCCGGAATTGATAAAGCACCTGTCGGACAATTACCTGGATGTTTTAAAACACATAGGCGAAAACCCCGAACGCGATGGTTTATTAAAAACGCCCGAGCGTATGGCCAAAGCTATGCTGTACCTTACCCACGGCTACGATCTTGACGCAAAAGCGATTTTAAATTCCGCCATGTTTAAGGAAGACTACAGCCAGATGGTAATTGTAAAAGACATTGAGGTTTACTCCATGTGCGAGCACCACATGTTGCCGTTTTTCGGCAAGGCGCATATCGCGTATATACCAAACGGCTATGTTGTTGGGCTGAGCAAAATACCACGCATAGTAGATGTATTTGCCCGCCGCCTACAGGTGCAGGAGCGCCTGACCAACGAGATCCGCGATTGCATACAGGAAACCCTTGGCCCGATTGGCGTGGGCGTAGTGATAGAATGCCGCCACCTGTGCATGAGCATGCGGGGTGTTCAAAAGCAAAACTCGGTAACCACCACATCGGCATTTACCGGCGAGTTTTTAAAAGAAAAAACAAGGACGGAGTTTTTAAACTTAATTTCTTCAAAATTAAGTTAGTTCATTGGCTCGAGCTTCATTAGTCATTGGTGTAATGTCCGCCAAAATCCAACTAATGAGCCATGCACTAATGAACAATTGAACTAATGAACCAATAAACCATCAAAATGAAAGCATACATTTTCCCAGGGCAGGGCGCCCAATTCCCGGGTATGGGCAAAGACCTTTACGAGCAAAGCGAACAGGCAAAAGAACTGTTTGATAAAGCAAATGAAATACTTGGCTTCCGCATTACCGATGTGATGTTTGAAGGCACCGAAGACGACCTGAAACAAACCAACGTAACCCAGCCGGCTATTTTCCTTCATTCAGTTATCATGGCCAAAGTAATGGCTGGTTTTGAGCCGGAAATGGTAGCGGGGCATTCGCTGGGCGAATTTTCCAGCTTGGTTGCAACGGGTGCCTTATCATTTGAAGATGGCTTGCGCCTGGTAGCAGCCCGCGCCAATGCGATGCAAAAGGCTTGTGAGATACAGCCGGGAACTATGGCGGCTATTTTAGCTTTGGATGATTTTACCGTTGAAGATATTTGCCACCAGGTAAGCGACGTAGTAGTGCCCGCAAATTATAACTGCCCGGGGCAATTAGTTATTTCCGGCTCTATTGCCGGTATTGATGCCGCCTGCGAAAAAATGCTTGCCGCCGGTGCAAAACGTGCCCTTAAGTTAAACGTAGGGGGTGCATTCCACTCGCCACTGATGGAAGCTGCACGGGTAGAATTGCAGGATGCTATTTTGGCGACCGAGTTTAAAACGCCCATTTGCCCGGTATATCAAAATATTGATGCCAAGCCGTATACCGATGTGGAAGAAATAAAACGAAACCTGATAGCTCAGTTAACAGGCCCGGTGCGCTGGACACAAACCGTTGAACAAATGCTGCGCGATGGCGCAACATCGTTTACCGAAGTAGGCCCCGGGAAAGTGTTGCAGGGGCTGGTAAAAAAGGTGGATAAGAACGTGCCTACCGCCGCCGCTGTATTATAAAGGTTACAAAGCCAAAACTAAATACCCAAGCAGTAGTTTTGTTTGCAATGGATTTGATTAGCTTTAAAAACATTTGACTACCGCCGGAAAAATACGCGCTTTGCTGGCGTTACTCTTCGCCAGCTTATTAATTACAGCAATAATTGTTGAGAATACCTATTCGCCTGCAAATAATTTAGCGCAAACCGCCCAAATACTGGAGGGGAACCTTCACAAACAGGAGAGATACGTTTATGATATACTGGAAGACAAGGATGCATTCAATAAAATAAAGGGGTTCTCTGTCAATCATTCGGCGGCACTCAATTTTATAACCGATTACACGCTAAACAAAAGCATTTGGCTTATCACCTTAAATAATGGCAAACTTAATTTTTGGAGCGGCGCAAAAATTATCCCCAGAAACCCCGAACGGATTAAGGACGGCTGCTCTTTTATCAATTACGACAATGGGTATTACGAGGTTATCAAAAAATCTAACGGGAAGTTTTCGGCCTTATTTTTTATCCCCGTTAAAAACCACTATGGCTTTCAAAACAAGTATTTACAAAATACGTTCGCAACAAACCTAACAAACGACACCAATATAGAGATAGCCGATTTTACTGATAAAGGCATCTATGCCGTGCATAATGTTAAAAACATATACCTTTTTTCGGTCAAGCTTATCAAAGGGGAGGTTAATAACCGTTTTTTTTATTTCGAGTTATCTTTATGGGTGCTGGCCATGCTTTGCCTTTATACGCTTATACATGTTTTAGTAACCTTTCTTGCCAATAGGGGGCTTACATACCTATCGTTACTTTTATTGGCCCTTTTTATTATATCATTCCGCTTTGTAAACCTGCATTATGGCTGGCCCGCCTTTACGCAGCCCTTAAAACTTTTCAGCCCACAACTGTACGGCTCCAGTTATGTTTACCCTTCCCTGGGCGACCTTTGTATCAACATCCTTGCTATCTGTTGGTTTGTATCGTATTTGTATACACAGCGCAGCAAACTAATTAAAGCCGCCCCTGGCAAAGCGCTTAGCTACATTGCGTTTTTAGCCTGTTTTATTGTTTTAATGGGCACGGCAGCCAGCTTGCTTAACCTTTTTCAGGGCTTGGTTATCAACTCCAAAATCAGCTTCGACGTAAATAATGTCCTCAACTTATCGGTATACAGCATGATAGGCGTGTTAATGCTTTGCTTTAGCTTCTTAATTTTTGTATTGCTTACCGAGACGGCCTTAACTATATGCCTTAAGCTCGATATCCCCATAAAACACCAGGCTGCTGCATTTATTTTTGGCGTCGTTGCTATTACAGTCTCGGTAGGGTTTTATCAGGAATTTACTGTTTTTTATCTGTTGGGAGGGCTTGTTGTTTTGATAGGTGGATACATGTCCCGTTCCGGCATCCCCCGCTTCACATCCGGCTCCTTTATTTTAATCGTGCTGGTGTGTGCGGTTATATCGTCGGTAAAACTAAACCGGTTTGAAGTAGAAAAAGAGGAGGCAACCCGCCGTGTATTGATACAGCGGCTGGAGTTGCCCGATGATGTTACTGCCGATACCCTGTTTAAAAAGATAGAAAAACGCATTGTAAAAGAGCCGGCAATTGTACAATACTTTAAAAACGGCGAGCACACCAATGATTATTTAACCGCGCGGCTTCAAAAACTATACTTTGACAGGTATCTTTCTAAATACGATTTTACTATACATGAGTTTGACATAAACGACCAACCCATCTCTGCTGATAAAAGCTACTCGTTGGATGTCTTTAAGGATATGGTGGTTTATAGCTCGTTTAAGGTTTCGGATTTTTTTTACCGGGAAAACGAGTCGTTCGGGTTTCAAAGCTATTTCGCCATACTCCCGGTAATCGACGGCAAAACCAGCCTTGGTACCATCGTTATTGAACTAAAGGCCCGGCCTCAGCTTGCTACCGGCACATTCCCCGAGCTGCTTATTGATAAGAATGACAAGCCGGAAGAGGAATTTAAAGAGTACTCCTATGCTTTTTATGCCGATAATTTACTGGTTGGCCAAAGCGGCAATTACGTGTACAGTGTGGTTAATAAAGGGTTTAAAGGCGAGCTGAAAAAATACACCATGCAATCCACCTCGGGCGACGAGGCGAACTGGCTGGGGCGTTTTACCAACTATAGCCACCTTTTATACAAACCAAGCAACCGCAACCTCATTGTAGTAAGCAAGGAAGAAAATACGGCGGCATCAATTATTACCGCGCTTACCTTCTTTTTTGTGGTATTACTGGTATTTGGCTCGCTGGTGGTATTTGTGCGGTTTTTGTGGAGAAAAGTGAAAATATTCAACATAAACAATAACCGCATTAACTGGAGCTTTAAAATAAACCCCGACAGGATATTATACAAAACCCGCATACAGTTCTCCATGATATTTGCCGTTGTCATAACGCTGGTTTTGGTGGGCATTATCACATTTGTTTCCATAAGCACGCAATATCAGTCGCAACAGGATAAAGATATCCGAACTAAAATAACGCAAATATCGCAGGTGTTGGAAAAGGGGCCGATAAACGATTATGTAAGCAGCGTAAATGATGCCAACCGTGCGGCATTTGATAAACTTGCTGAAAACTATTCAACCGACCTAGCCCTTTACAACCTCAGCGGAGAACTTCTTGTGTCTACCCAACCCAAAATTTACGATTACAGCCTGCTGGCACCACGAATGAATGGGCGGGCCTATATTGCTTTAAAGGACCAACAAAAATCGGAGTTTGTGAACGAGGAACGCATATCCAAACTAACTTACAAAGCCGCCTATGCCCCGCTCAGGAATTCGAAACACGAAACCATCGCTTATTTACAGCTTCCTTATTTTTCGAACGCTACCGATTATACCGAGCGGATAGGCTCGTTGCTGAATATCATGATAAATGTGTACGCCCTGGTGTTTATTGCAATAGGGCTGTTTGCGGTTATTATTGCGCGGCAAATTACCGCGCCATTAAACTTTATCCAGTATAACCTCAGCAAAACCATTTACGGTAAGAAGAACGAACCCATAAAATGGAACCGGAACGACGAGATTGGGGCGTTGGTAAAAGAGTATAACAATATGATTGCCGCGCTTGAAAACAGTGCGCATAAGCTGGCACAATCCGAACGGGAAACAGCCTGGCGGGAAATGGCCAAACAGGTAGCGCACGAAATTAAAAACCCGCTTACGCCTTTAAAACTGGGGTTGCAGCTGCTTGACAAATCGTGGAAAGACAAGGACCCAAAATTCGACCAAAAATTTGAGCGTTTTAGCAAGTCATTCGTCGAGCAGATCGAAAGCCTTTCTAACATCGCTTCCGAGTTTTCCGCCTTTGCAAAGATGCCGGATACCAAGATAGAAAGGATAAACATATTTGAAATGCTGGGGCAGGCCGTAACTATTTTTAAACAGATAGATAATGTAAACATTATAATGATGCCACCGGTAGCTCCCTTTTTTGTAAGTGCCGACCGCGACCAGTTGCTGCGTTGCTTTAATAACCTGCTTAAAAATGCCATAGAGGCAACCCCTGCCGATAGGCGTTGCATTATAGAGATAAACTTTTTGGTGACCAGTAAAAACGTGTTGCTTACCATAAAAGATAATGGCAACGGCATACCAGAGAACATGCGCGATAAAATATTCGAGCCAAATTTTACTACAAAAAGCTCGGGCACCGGGCTCGGATTGGCGTTTGTAAAAAACTCTATTGAAAATGCCGGTGGAAAAGTTTGGTTTGAGAGCAACATTGGCGTGGGCACCATTTTCTACTTAAACTTCCCTGCCGATACGGTGGACGTTTAACTCCAATTCGAGCTTCCTGCTACGCTATAGCAGGCATCGGATGCATTGGTATATTAAATGCAAACTCCGTCCCAACACCAGGTTCGCTGATTACCCAAATTTGACCATGGCATTTTTCTACCAGGTCTTTACAAAATAAAAGCCCCATACCGGTACCCAGCTCGTTATTGGTTCCGGTTTTACTGTCTACCTTACTTTTAAATAGTTTATTGGCTTGTTCTGCCGGCATACCCACCCCGGTATCTTTTATTCTTATCAGCACCATTTCGTCATCAATTATTTCCGAAGATACTGTTACCGTGTCGCCCTTACCGGTAAATTTTATAGCGTTAGTGATGAGATTGCGGATAACTATCCTGATGGAGTTAGGATCGGCAGACGCATTCAGCCCTGGCTGTACGCGGTCGGTAAGCGTAACACCTTTTTGCAGTGCAGCATCCTGGTAGTTGTCTACCTCATACCGAACGACATCTTTTACCGAGAAAGTGGTTACCGAACTTACAAAGCTTTCCATCTGGCTGTTTATCCAAAAAAGCAACGTGTCTAAAAAGTCGGATGTGTATTCGAGCTTTTTCAATACGCCTGGTATCATATCCAGCATCTCCTGGTGGGTAATCGTATCGTCCTGCAATAAATCAAATATGCCCCGCAGCGTGCTTAGCGGCGCGCGCAGGTCATGTGCCAATATGGATATCAGCCGGTCTTTTAGTTTGTTAAGGTCGTTTAATTTAAATGTCTGGTCATCAAGGCTAATCTTCTGTTGTAATACTTCTTTATTCTTTTCTTCCAGCTTAGCATTTATTTTTTGCTGTGCCCGCTTTTGGCGGTAATAGTTTACCAAAATTATCACCATTGCCAATATGATAATACCGAAGATGATGTTCAGCGAGCGCTGGCTCGAAATTTTTTGCTGATATAATAAAGTTTGCTCTCGCTGCTGCTCCTGCAGGCGTTGTTCTTTATTGGCAAAATCAAGCCCGTAATTGTACGATGTTAATTTTTGGATGCTTTCGTTGTTTTTCAGCTTGGATTTCATTTCCATATACTGATTTAAGTACTTGTATGCATCGTTGTACCTACCCAACCCGGCAAGCGTTTTACTCAACTGTAACGACGCATTGGCCCGGATTGCCAAATTGCCCAACTTAAGGGCAAGGCCCTGCCCGGCAATGGCATGCTGATATGCCTGGCTATATTTTTTTTGGAGGTTATAAACGGTTGAAAGCCCTATTAAAGTATAAGCTTGGTTATAAACATACTTGTACTTGCTTGATATTTGTAGCGCTGTATCTAAATAATTGATAGCCAGTGCATCTTTACCCTGATGGGCAAAGCACAGCCCAAGGTCGGTATAAAGGGAGCATAGCCCATCAATATCACCCTGGCTTTTGGCTACTTTTAGCGAACTGGCAAGGTAGCCGATGGCTTTTTTGTATTCGCCCTGGGCCAGCAGCACCTCTCCAATATTTTCGTTAACGGTAGCAATGGCTTGATAATTTTTTGTACCCTTAAATAGGCTGAGCGCTTTTTGATAATGCTCCAAAGCTTTGGGGTATACCTCCATATTTTGTAAAACCAGCCCTATATCATTATATAACTCTGCCGATGGGCCGTTATAATGGTTCTTAACCGCAATAAACAGCCCGTTGTAGTAAAAATCAAGTGCCTTAGAAAGCTCGCCCTGGCTGTAATATACTACCCCTATATTTTTGTAGTTATCCGCCTGCCCTTTATCGTCTTTTATTTGTTTATTTATAACCAGGCCCTGGTTTAAGTAAATAAGTGCCTGTTTATAATCGGCAAGAAGGGTATACATTCGGCCCAGCGATACGTAGCAGTTGGCAAGGCCTTTATAATTTTTTAACTGTTTAAAAATACCTATTGCCTCGTCAAAATTTTGTTGCGCCTTTTCCGACCTCCCCTTAAAATAATTTACGTGCCCGGTTTGCAGCAAGCCATTGGCCACCCCTTCGTTGTACTTTATTTTGCGGGATAACTCGATGCCTTTCTGTCCATAATAATATGCGCTATCCGGATTGGATTGAAAGTAGTCGGCAGCCAGTTTGTTTAGCCGGTTTGCAGTAACGGTATCTGCCGGCTGTTGGGTACCCGTAGCTATACCCATCAAGTTTTTTATGCTATCAACCCGGCTGTTGCGCACACCGGCAAACACAGTAGCAGTATTTAAGCAAAAAAAAAGGGCCGCGCAAAACATTCCGTTGCGCGTATGTCTGATAGGCATGTATTTAATTTTGACCAGTTAAAAATAATTTTATACGAAAAACGCAGTTACAAATGTTTCTGATAAGGTAGTCAAAAAAACCTGATTTTCAACCTTTGTGGTTTAAATTTACCCACATCACTATTTATTGGCCATATTCCACAGCGTCAAAAAAGCAAGTTGCGTTTGCTTCGTAAGCAGTTGATAATTGATTTTGTCCGGTGTATCGGTGGGTTTGTGGTAATCGGTACAAAAACCACAATCAATGCGCACAAACGGCACGCCCTTTAGATAGAAAAAATATTGGTCCGACCCGGTTAAGCGGCGCATCATATACTTAGGGTTTTCGTAGTACGTATCCAGCGTTAAATTGGTTGATGCTTCGTTTGCCTGGTACAAGGCATCGCGCAATCCGCGGTTTAACGTGTCTTTCACCAACACATAAACGTAGTTGGAGCTGTCGGGCATTTTGTGCCTGGAGTGTATGGTATCTGTGCGGCCAAACATATCAATGTTTAGCACTCCGTAAGTTTTATCCATAGTGTACACCGGGTGCCCCACATACCACCACGAACCCAGCAGCCCGCGCTCCTCGCCGGTGAATGATGCAAATACAATAGTCCGTTTGGGCCTTAGCCCGCTTTTTACAGCGCGGTTCATCATAGCTGCAACTTCCATTATGGCAACGGTGCCGCTGGCATTATCTACCGAGCCGTAATAAATCTCTTTGCCGTCGGCACCGTCATGGTCGTGGTGGGCGCTGATGACTACACTTGCCAATGATGGGTCGCTCCCTTCAATTACACCGATAACATTGGGTGCGTGGGTTTCCTTAAACTGTACCTGTGCCTCAACGCTCAGTTTGCATTTTATATCAAAATATTGCTTCTTGCCGGTATTAAGCAATGTTGCATCATCGCCAACGCTTATATTATCGGCAGCCATCATCTCGCGCAGCCGCAAGGGAGTTACATTAATTTCGGGCAGAGGTACTGCTGGAGCCTCGCCCTCGCCGGGCTGAACGTATTGCGGCAAAAAGCGCCTCGCCTTTTGCCTGTCTATTATCTGGTTAAAAAAGGGGCCGCTCCAAGCAACCATTAAAGCGCCACGTTTGCGCAACACCACCTCCATGCTATCAAGCCCCTTTGCCAGGAAAAGCCTTATAAGCTTAGTGTTAAAAAATATGGCCTTCTCCCGCACCTCTATCTGTGGCAGATCGTGGTAAAACTCTTCCACAGTATTATGCGTTACGTATAAAACGGGAACGTTCTTTAGGCCAGTCGGCTCGGTAGGGAACATCTGCCAGCCATCCAGATAGTCATATTTTTTATTATTGAGCGTGAGGGTTGCCTTGTTGGTTTTAAGCGTAGTTGTTATCGATTGAAAGTACGATTTGCCACTTTTATACGGGGCCTGCACGCCGTTGGCCTTAAAAGACGCGGCCACGTAGCGGGCTGCCAGTGTATCGCCGCGGCTACCCATCAACCGCCCCTGTAGCTTTGGGCTGGCCAGGTAATACAGGTCTTTTTTTAAGGTTGAGGTATTACAGCTTTCCGAAATGTTTTGAATAGTTTTTTGCTGCGCCATACAAGTGATGCCACAAAAGCAGAAGATCAGTATTAAGCGCATATTACAGAAGGGGGAACTTGGGTAGAGTTTTAATAATCAGTAAGATGCGGGCTAATTTATTAAAAGATTTTCAAATTACCGCTCCTGGCAAAGGGTTTGATTATAAAAATTATAACGGTTGCCCTATTTGCTTAAACACGGGCCGATAAAACTTTTTGGCGTTTGGTTAGTTGTATTTTATTGTTAACTAATTTGATATCAAAAACATACATTATGAAACTTCGATTAATTATTCCGGCACTGCTTGTATTAGCAGTAATGGCCCAAAGTTGCGTTAGCTCCAAAAAATATAAAGAACTGCAAACCAATTACAGTTTACTTGATAGCAACAACCGAGACCTTAAAGCCAAATACCTCACCAGCGAGCAGAACCTTGCCGTACGCACCGGGCGTGTAGTGAACCTGGAAGAACAACTGGCATCAGAGAGGGCAAATGCCAAACAACTGCAGGCTGCTTTGGACAAGTGTTTAACATCGGGCAGTCAGGGAAATGTTAACATCTCTAAACTGGTTGATGAGATAAACAGCTCTAACCGCTACATACAACAACTGGTAAACGCCAAAAACAAAAGCGACTCGCTTAACCTGGTGCTTACCAACAACCTCACCCGTTCGCTTAGCCAGGCAGAAGCACAGGGTGTTGACGTACAGGTACTTAAAGGCGTAGTTTATATTTCCCTTTCGGATAATATGCTGTACAAATCGGGCAGCTATGAAATATCTGACCAGGCCGGCGCTACACTTAGCAAGATTGCCAAGATCATTAAAGATTACAGCACTTATGATGTGCTGATTGAAGGTAACACCGATAATGTGCCTATCTCGCAAAAAAACATCCGCAACAACTGGGATTTGAGTGCTTTAAGGGCATCATCGGTAGTGCAGGCATTGCAAAACAACTACCAGGTAGACCCCAAACGTTTAACAGCAGGCGGCCGTGGCGAGTATAACCCTGTTGCCGATAATTCAAGCGAAGCGGGTAAAGTTAAAAATAGGCGTACGCAAATTATTATTACACCAAAACTCGATCAGTTTATGGAGTTGATAAACAAAGCACCCGAAAAACAACAGTAATAAATTAAATAAGTTGTTGAAAAAAAGCGTCCCCCGAGACTTTCGGGGACGCTTTTGTTATATGCTTTTTTAGCCGGTCTGCCTGCTTTAAAAATTTTGCGTATACAATAAGTTACTAAAACCCGACTGGAAGGTGGTTGCATTCAATCGGTAAGAATAATCGCCCGTTGTTTCTCCGCTAATCGTAAACATCATATGGGTTCCGCTAATTGGTGAAAAGTTGCTGGATCTAAACCCGACGTCTGTTAACCGGCCATTTGTATAATGGAAAGCTGTCGACATTGGAGGGTCATAGGTGAAACCCGCAGGCCGTGTCACAAATATAGTGTCTGTAATATCTCCCTGTGCCAGGTCCTTAACACTCACAGGAGAGGATACAACATCATTTAAATTGCCTGATCTAAAAAACCAAAACTTAACAGAGTTAAGTTTTATATGATAAGTGCTTTTAATTTGGAAGCTGGCCGTTCCTGGAAATACACGGATCCTTTTTGAGGTAGCCGTACTTCCCGAGCTAACGGTTACAGTATAGATTCCCGGTTTTGAATAAGCATGCCGAGGCTGATCCGTTGTTGTATGTGTATTTCCGTCACCAAAATCCCAGTTTAACGAGTTGTGGGCTGAATTATCAATAGTGAAAAAAACCTCTGAATTTATATACGCGTTGGGATTAAAGTAGAAATCCGTTGTCACATTATTCCGAGGCTTATTTTCGCCCGTTTTGTTGCAGCCCCAAAAAGTAACAATGACCAATAAAAACACAGCAACACAAAATATTCTATACATAAACGATAAGGTTAGTGCCCGTAAAGATAACACCTGATTTATAGTATAGAAATAATTTTTAAACTTGGTTGAGCCTTATGCTGATTTCGTCAACATTACCAACGCTCACTGTTGCGGTCGGCAATGGGCATTGCCTCCAAAGTATGTGCGCTATTAGGTAAAGGATAATAGCTGATGAAATGGGTAGCTACTTTTCTTCGGTACAACCGAAGTATAATACATACCCGTCGGCATCCTGTACCTCAAAACCCCAGAGGCCATCGTCGCCGTGCCCTATGGGGTTAAAAAATTTAACGCCGTTTTGCGTAAATTCTCCCGCCAGCACATCAGGCTGCTGAACATAAATATAGGCATCCCATCGGGCAATGCCTTGTTTGATATCGCGGGTGTAGTTAGGCACGGGGTCTACGCCAATGGACTTTAATAAGATCATCGCAGCACCACGCTGCACAATACCGAAAAAAATATCATCCTCACTGGACCCTTCAAAGGTGATATCGAAGCCGAGCCTGTCGCGGTAAAACGCTAATGCCGCGGGCACATCCCTTACAATAAAGAACGGCGCAATGCCGGATAGTTGTGCTTTTGCCATATAAGCTCCTTTCTGTTGAATAAAGGTAGAAGATTTTGCCGGGAGCTTCGGCAAGTACATTCTTGTTACTTATCTTAAAATCTTACATTTAACCTCAGATAGCCTCCGTTAAACCGACGTAAATGAACATAGCAAAAATAATTACCCGCAGCATAGCGGCCGGCCTATTGTTTCAAATAATGTGTATATCAGCGCCCGCCATAGCGCAGGTGCCCACCCGCGATGCGCACACACCGGGTTATGTAAAAGCCACCGAACTGCCTGATGGAGGCATCCCTTCGCCCAGCGCCAACGGTAATTTTATTATCGGCCCAACGCACAACCCTGCACCGCAATCCCTGCCGCAACCCAACGTACCGCATGGTACTGTATTCCGTTTTGCCATCGAATCTGCGGATAGCAAAATTTACCCCGGCATTGCCCGCGAACCCAATACTTTCGGCACGCCGGATCCCGCAAACCCGGCCAGGCTTATTGTTACCACCAGCCACCCCGCCACATACACGCGCCAGCTGGCTGTGTATGTACCCAAGCAATATGTTGCAGGCACAGCCGCACCCATCATTATTGGTGCCGACGGCCCCGACAACCTGCTTTTTACGGTGTTGGATAACCTGATTGCAGAAGGCAAAGTGCCGCCTATGGTGGCTATCTCTATTGGCAATGGCAGCGGCGACGCCCAGGGTAGCCAGCGCGGGCTGGAATATGATACCATGAGCGGGCTTTATGCCGAATTTGTGGAAAAGGAAATACTGCCGTTGGTAGAAAGCAAGTGTGGCGTGAAACTCAGCAAAGACCCCGATGCGCGCGCTACCATGGGCGGCAGTTCGGGTGGTTCATGCGCGCTTATTATGGCCTGGTATCACCCGGAGTTATATCACCGTGTGCTTACCTATTCGGGTACATTTATAAATCAGCAATGGCCTTACAATCCAAAAACGCCACAGGGTGCCTGGGGCTTCCACGCAACGCTCATCCCCAAAAGCCGCCCAAAACCCCTAAGGATATGGATGGAAGTAGGTGACCGCGACCTATATAACCCCAATATTATGCGCGATGATATGCACGACTGGGTGCTTGCCAACGAAGAAATGGCAAAAGCCCTTGCTGCAAAAAACTATCAGTACCAATTTGTTTTTGCGCGCAACGCCGGGCATGTAGACCATAAAGTAAAAATGCAAACATTGCCGGAAGCATTGGAATGGCTTTGGAAGGATTACAAGAAAAGGTGAGTAGTTGACTTGAGTGTTTTGCGATAACGCGTATAAAAAAAGCCCTGTTCTCTTTAGAACAAGGCTCAATCGTCGGGATGAGAAGATTCGAACTTCCGACCTCCAGCACCCCATGCTGGCGCGATACC
>NZ_CAMLOV010000136.1 GCF_946481715.1 uncultured Mucilaginibacter sp.
CGTAAATAATATTAATATATTAGGCGCAATTAATCCCTAACCTAATATTTAAACTCCCTAACCATGTCATCAACTACAACAGAAAACAAACCAAACGGAGCTTCTCCGAATGGTGGTGTCACCAAAAAGCAACTGGAAGCATTATCGGCCAATTTCTTTGCGCGCGTACAAATTTTAGATCGTGACGGCGCACACCGCCAAATTGATTGCTCAGACAAAAAACATCCGAAAAAGAACGATACTAAAAGCGTGTATTTCGATAAGGCCCGTATAGATGCCTTGTTTGCCGCTAATCCCGGCAGCGATGGACTGAAGATCTATTTCGGCGTACACGACCATAAGATATTTCCGATGCCGGATGATGTGGCGCCCCACTACGATAATAAACTGATGGTTGTTTTAGTCGCTACCGCCGGTGGTAAGGATATGCTTAAAGACGATACCGAAACTACCACCATGGCTGCAAAATCGTTATTAACAGCTAGTGCCGGCGGCGATGGGTCGGGCGAGGGCCTGGGGATGGATCAAGGCAAATTATGCCCGCCAAGCGCTAACTGTTAATACACAAAATACGTACCTTAATGGGGATGCTCGATAGCCTTTATCTATTTTTCGAGGTGCTGGCATTTGTTGTTGCTGCAGTACAGTACCGGCAAATGAAGCATACGCAGTACCGTTACTTTGTGCCTTATATGCTGTATATTGTTTTATACGAAGTAGCAGCTATATATAATGTGTTCAATATTAATCACAGAAATCTCTGGATCTCTAATATCTCCATGACGATATCGTTCTTGTTCTACAGCGTATTTTTGCTCAAACTGCTTAAAACGCCGGTGTTTCAAAAGAGGATCAAATGGGCTATCGGGCTAATCCTTCTATGTTCAGCCGTTAATATGGCGTTTTTCCAGGGTTTTTGGGACCTGGATACCGTTACAATTTTGCTGCAGTATGTTGTTATTATTATTTCGTCTTGTTTATACTTTTACGAACTAATGAATTTCACAACCACACAACTCACCATCATTCGCATGCCCGGATTTTGGTTAAACACCGGGCTGCTTTTTTTCTGCCTTATCAACTTCCTGTTCTTCTCGTCGTTTGCGTATATGGCCTACAAAAATAATTATCAGTATTTCCTGCTTTTTAGGGGCATTGCCAACATATCTATTGCTATATTATACTCCTGTTTAACGGTTTCATTTTTATGCTTCAGGAAAACGACGAGTCGGTTGTTGTAATTATCATTGCGGGCACCATCATATTGCTGTTGCTGGGGATATTTATTATTGGTTTCCTGTTTTTTTATCAGCGCAAGCATAATAATCATATCACCGAGCAGGAGCAGCTTAAAGCCGCTTTTAGCCAGGAGCTACTAAAAACGCAGATAGAGATGCAGGAGCAAACGCTTAATTATGTAAGCCGCGAGATACACGACAACATCACCCAGGTGCTGTCGTTTGTTAAGCTGAACCTGGCACTTACAGGCAACATAACCGAGGAGCAACGGGCCAGTAAGGTAGACGAGAGCCGTAAGCTGGTATCGCAGGCCATTACCGATTTGCGCGACCTTTCCAAAAGCCTTAGTTTTGAGCATATTGCCCAGTTGGGATTGGCAAAAACCATTGGGATAGAGGCTGACCGGATAAACAAAAGCGGTATAATGGAATCTACGCTTGAAGTGCAGGGGCCGGTTTTTGCTTTGGGCGACGAGCGGGAACTGGTTATCTTCAGAATTTTCCAGGAGGCACTAAATAATACACTTAAACATGCGGGGGCAAAACAGTTTAAAATTAATCTGATGTATTCTCCCGAGCTATTCACCCTAATTGTGGCAGATGATGGCGCTGGCTTCTCTTACGATGCCTTAGCGGCCGGAGGATCGGGGTTGAGGAATATGCAAAACAGGGCAGCCCTTATTGGTGGCGCTGCTACCATAAGCAGCCAGCCGGGCAAGGGCTGCAGTACTACGATTTCGATTAACATTACGGCCCCCAATATTTAATAGGTTTAAGCGCAATCGGCAGCGCTACAACACCCGCGAACTGCCCGTAGCTCGTAATTTTGTATATTGGCCCTGATGTGGTTGTTGGATTATCTCTACTTTTTTTTCGAATTAATGGCGTTTATTGCTGCTTTGGTGCAATGGCCAAAAATAAAAGAAACCCCGTACCGTTATTTTGTGCCTTTTTTGCTGTTTATCGTGGTTTACGAGTTTGGCTCTATAAAAAACTGGTTCAGTATCAACCATCGCAATTTATGGGCAACAAATATATCTGATATAATCTTCTTCCTGTTCAATGCGGCTTTTTTGCTGGGGCTTCTCAAAACACCCTCATTTAAAAAATTACTGTCGGTTGCAATCGTCTTATCCATCGTTAGCTCGCTAATAAACATGGCCTTTTTTCAGGGTTTCTGGAACCTTGATACTGCTACAATGCTGTTGCAATACGTTATCCTTATCATTTTATGCTGCCTGTATTATTTCGAGTTAATGCATTACACTTTAATCCCTTTATCAATCATTAAGCTTCCGGGTTTTTGGGTAAATACCGGGCTGCTGCTGTTTTGCATCATAAATTTCCTTTTTTTTGCTTCCTACGCTTACATGGCCTATAAAAATAGTTATACCTATTTTTTAATGTTTAGGGCTATTGCCAACATTTCCATAGCTATACTTTACTCGTGTTTAGCCATTGCATTCCTATCTTTCAGGAGCCGTTCCGCATCGGGCTAATCTAACTTCGCTTAGCGAAACAGGGCTTAGTAAGTGCCGTTGAAGCTGTGTAAATTTTGTTTGCGGTATTCTTCACATTTATTTAACTTAACGCTCGCTATGAATGCGCCGTTTACGTCGGGGCTATAACCGAAAGCGGCACTCCTGGCTTTAACATGCAGAACAGAGCAGCCTTGGCGGATGCTGTTGCTAATTAGCAGCGGCCTGCGCAAAGGGTTGTTGTATTACAATATATCGAACCCCCTTTGTACAACAAAAATATGCCCACGGAAGCTATACAAATAGTGCTGGTTGATGACCATCGCCTGTTCAGAAGCGGGTTGGTTTCGTTGATAACCAGCCTTGGCGGATACCAGATACTATTTGAAGCAGCCAACGGTGAAGAGCTTACAAGAAAACTATCGCCGCAGCTTAAACCTGATATTATTTTACTCGATATCAATATGCCGGTAATGGGGGGCATTGAAACCGCGCGCTGGCTAAAAGTAAACTACCCGGATATTTGCGTAATTGTGCTATCGATGTTTGAGGATGCCGAAAAAGTTTTAACCATGGTGAAGCTTGGCGTAAAAGGCTACCTGCTTAAAGATGCCGAGCCATACGAATTTGAACACGCACTGCGTAAAGTAGCGCAGGGAGAAATATACTACCCCGAATTTGTTACCCGCCATCTGGTAAACAACTTTAACCGCAATGTAGATGATATAAAACTAAACGCCCGCGAGCTGGAATTTTTAAAACTCGCCGGCACCGAGCTCACCTACAAAGAAATTGCCGACCAAATGTGCATCAGTGCCCGTACCGTTGATGGCTACCGCGACCAGCTTTTTGAAAAACTACAAATAAAAAGCCGCGTGGGCCTTGTGCTTTACGCCATAAAAAACAACTTGGTACAGTTGTAACTTGCTAATTTATTTAGCAAATTTGTGCTTATGGGACATGAGGACAACCCCGATTTTTTTAAGGGGCGGGGAGCACAGGTAAACACGCACAACAAATTTTTAAAGCAAAAATACGTACTTGACCATATTGAGGGGCTGGACGAACAGTTGCTGGAAGATACCCGCACGCAGCTGTTTGAGGAGAACGCCAAAAAGATAGTAAGCGAATCTAACAGTCCCGACCTGAGCCATTTTGTTTCCATAAACCCTTACCAGGGCTGCGAGCATGGCTGTATTTATTGCTACGCCCGTAACACCCACGAGTATTATGGCTTTAGCGCCGGGCTTGATTTTGAGCGTAAGATCATCGTAAAACGTAACGCCCCCGAATTGCTGGAAAAACATTTTAATAAGCGCGGCTACCAGCCGGTGCCCATTGTGCTATCGGGCAATACCGATTGCTACCAGCCTACCGAGCGCAAGCTGAAGATAACCCGTGCGCTGCTACAGGTGTTCCACAAATACCGCAACCCGGTAAGCATTATTACCAAAAACAACTTGGTGTTGCGCGATATAGACATTTTAACCGAAATGGCGCAAATGAACCTCGCCCATGTAAATATCTCCATCACCACGCTGAACGAATCGCTGCGCCAAAAGCTGGAGCCGCGCACCGTAACCGGCATGGGCAGGCTGGCCGTGATACAAAAACTATCCGAAAAAGGCATTCCCGTAAGGGTAATGGTAGCGCCCATCATCCCCGGACTTAATAGTAACGAGGTTCCGGATATTATAAAAGCTGCGGCCGACCGTGGTGCCCTCTCTGCTGGCTTTACCATTGTACGCCTCAACGGCAGCATTGCCGAGATCTTTGCCGATTGGGTGCACAAAGCCTACCCGGACCGTGCCGAAAAAGTGCTGAATATGATAAAAGCCTGCCACGACGGGAACCTCAACGACAGCGAATTTGGCCGCCGCATGAGCGGCGACGGGCATGTGGCCAACTCTATTCACCAACTATACCGCATGGCTTGCGTGCGCTTTTTGGCAGGGAGGGACATGCCCACTTATGATTTGAGTTTGTTTACGCCGAAAGGCGGGAAGCAGATGGGGATGTTTTGATTTATTTATTAGGCCAACAAATTCTATATTTAGTCACAGAACCTTTTTACAATATTATGCCATGAATAAAAATTACTACCCGCCCATAAAGCCCCATCACAAATTAGGCTGGCTGGAATGGTTGGCTATTGGGCTTAGCCTGTGGCTTTTGTTTTATCCCCACCCCTATACATACTTGTTTGCTGTTGTGCTGTGCATGCCAATTATCGGCTTGATCATAAACGGCGTTAACCGCCCCAGCATGATATCATTAGTATCTATAAGCAAAACACTTAAGGACCCGGATTATGATGTCGCCGACTTTATCGACATTCCCGCATGGATATTACTGATACGTGTTATTCTCGATTTTAACTTTGAAAGTTTTTACAGCCTTATCAAAGTAGGTAGCTTTGCCTTCGTATTACTGCTTATACTGCTTGCTGTTACACACAAAGCCGTTGAGGAAAGTACTAAGAGCCGCTTTATTATTTATCTTTACATTATTGGCAACATTGCTTTATACAGCTATGCGGCAACTTACGGCATCAACTGCGTCTTCGATTATTCGGACCCAAAAGTTTACCGATCCTCGGTGGTGGCTAAGCACGTCAGCAGGGGCAAAAGCACCAGCTATTATTTAACCATAAAGCCATGGGGCACCCATAAAGAAAATGAAGACATACGCGTTGGCAGCGACAAATATGATGAAACCCAAATAGGACAAACCGTAAAGGTTGACTATAAAGCAGGTTTGCTTGGTATACCGTGGTATAATTTAGAATAGTGGCAGAAAGGAGACGCCATCGTACGATTTGAGTTTGTTTACGCCGAAAGGCGGGAAGCAGATGGGGATGTTTTGAGATTAAAAATGTGGGGTTACTTATCGTTGGCGTTTATTTCGTAAATATAGTACTCGCCGCCAAAGTATTTAAGCACAATTTCCTTTATCTGATGGCCGCTTTTAATTTTTATTACATGCCTCGCATCTGTTCCCTGCGCAATGCGCATGTTCTCTTCATAATAATTACTGTGGATGTCTACCGTGGCAAGGTCCTTACTGATTGCTTTAATAATAGATAAGATTTTAGAGTAATCGGTTGCCCCCTCCGTTTTAAACGATTTCTCAAAGGCGTATACTTTCTCCTTGTAATAAACCTCCACATCGCCCGAAAGCAGGTTCAAAATATCAGCATTGCTACCAGAGTTCAGCACAGTCCGGATTCTATCAAAGGATGGGATCTTTTTAACATCCGGGCCCTTCGGAAACAGCTCGTGTGAAGTATCCATTATCTTTACGCTGGATAGCTTTTCCAACTTATTTACCTCGAGGGAAAAGTTAGTGCCATCGTAAACCCATTTGTCACCGTATTCACCAACGTTCTCTATTGCCGATGGTTTACCCAACAAGGCTATAATTTCCGCCTTACTCATCCCCAGCCTTAAACCTCTGAAACCAACATCGTCCGAGTTGATGTTCCCCGAAATCTGGATGCTCCAAATAACATCTTTCTCTTCCGCCGAGTATTCAAATATCATATACAAGGACTTATCCGGCTTTAATGCAAACGCCTCGTATTCAAAACCATCGTCAAACTTTCCGCTTTTAAACGGTTTGCCCAATTCCGTTGCCGCAGAGGCTCTGTATTGCTCAAGTTTAAAGCCATACAACCCCGTGTAGAAAGCCTGCGCTATACTTTTAAACGGAATAGTGAGTATCAGGAAAAATATAAGTTTCTTCATGTTAATTGTTCAGGTAATAGGTTAACACGGCTTAGCGCCTACTGTATTTTGTTATAAATATAGCTAAAGATTGCTGACCCTGAAAAACATCCAGCACCCTTAAAATATAAATTATAAATGCCTTGTCTGTTTCAAATTTTTCTTCCAAAGCTCATCACCCCGCATACGGCCGTTGCGCCCGCTGAAGATCATTCTCACCCATCCGGTTAAACCCAACCGTATCGCGGTACAATTGCGGGCTTACGTCGGCATTGGCTTTAAAGAAACGGCTAAAGTAGCTTTCGTCGTTATAGCCCAGTTCATAGGCAATTTCTTTTACGGGTTTGTTGGTGAGGTAAAGTTCGCGTTTGGCTTCGATGATAATACGCTCGGAGATCAGGTCGGTAAGCGTTTTATTGAAATGCGCCTTGGTGATCTTGGCCAGGGCCTTGGGTGTGATGTTAAGCAGGTTGGCATATTCGCCGGCGGCGTGCCGGGTTTTAAAATGCAGCTCTATATAGTCCTTTAGCTTTTGCAGGATGAAGGGTTCTTTGCTGCCGGCTGTCGCTTTCTCCGCTTCAGGTTGCTGTTGTGTTTTTAGGCGCGAAGCGGTTATCAGTAATATTTTAAGATATGACACCAGAAGCTCATACTGTGCCAGCGCCGGGTTTTGCATTTCGGCACGTATTTGCGCCAGCAGCATATCCATGGTTGCGGTGGCGGGTTCGTCTAAATGCAAATAGGGCGGGTTATAAATATTATTGAACAACACACCGTTACAAGCCACTTCTTTTTGATGCTTATGGATACAGAAAAAGTCAGGATGAAAATGAAGCGCGAGCCCGCTTATCCCGTCTTTAGGTGTGAACATAAAGGGCTGATAAGGCGCAAAAGCAAACAGGGTGTTGGCTGTAAAGGAGTAGTCGTTAAAATCGGCCCGTGCATTACCGCTCCCCTCCTTTACCCAGATAAGCGAATAATAGTTATTCCGCTGCACATGGTCGAAATAACTATTATCGCTAAATGCGAACAGTTTAAAGGCAAGGTTTCCGGTTTGCGGATTTACCAAAGTAAAGCTTTGCTGCTCTGTCATTACTTATAACTTACGGTCGGTTTCGGCAATGGGCATGTCGTTTATGCTGGCGAAGCGCTTTTGCATGTAGCCGTTCTCGTCAAACTCCCAAAGTTCGTTGCCGTAGCTGCGGTACCATTGCCCGGCTTCATCGTGCCACTCATATTCAAATCGCACCGCCATGCGGTTCTCGCGGAAGCCCCATAACTCCTTCTTCAGTTTGTAATCCAGCTCTTTATCCCATTTGCGGGTTAAAAAGGCTTTGATCTCTTCACGCCCGTTTATAAAATCGGTACGGTTGCGCCATTCCGAATCTACCGTATAGGCCAGGCTCACTTTTTCCGGGTCGCGGGTGTTCCAGGCGTCCTCTGCTGCTTGTACTTTCTGTAAGGCGGTTTCCATATTAAAGGGAGGTAGCGGGTATCGTTTGTTTTCTGCACTCATATCTAATTTGCTTAAGCCGGGCGGCATTATTACAATGCCGGTGCCGGTGGGAAATCTACCGCAATATCTGTTAAATTGTGCAGGTAATTCATAGCGGTTTTATCGCTTATCTGTAAAATTAAATCTACCAGGTTTTCGTTGGTGTAGCCATTTGCATAAAATTCGGCTACGGTTTCATCGGCTGCGTTGCCCCTGTTTCGGGTGATATCAGCTGCTATTTGTACCAAAGCGTTCAGCTTAGGGTTTTCGCTTTTGCCTCTGCGCAGGTCCAGTATCTGCTCGTCGCTAAAGCCGTTCATCTTGCCAATTACGGTGTGTGCGCTTAAGCAGTATTGGCAATCGTTTACCTGGCTTACAACCAGGTTAACGGCTTCTTTTTCTTTATTGGTTAATGTTGTTTTCGCGTTTTGGTAGGCAAGGTAGCGGGCAAGGCCTGTGTCGGAATAAGCGATGGCAGCGTACAGGTTGGGTACAAAGCCAAGTGCTTTCTTCAAGTTATCAAATATTGCCTGGTTGGTTGGGGTTACTTCATCGCGGGTGGGTACTATAAATTGCTTTTTCATTTTGCTGTGTTTTTGTTTGTTGTTATTAACAATACAAAGGTGCAGCATAGCGCTATCCCGGTAAATGGATAAAGGGCGCAAGTACATGGATAGTTTTCCCTTGCGGGAGCATTCTTTTTTATAAATTAGCCTAATGCCTTTCACCTTTGCACACCCCGCTATTGTCTTGCCTTTATATCAATTGCCTAAACGGCTCGTATCGTTAACGGCTTTAATAATAGGCAGTATGATTCCCGACTTTGAATATTTTATCAGAATGAAGTTGATAGGTATTTACGGGCATAGCGTTGGGGGCCTATTTTGGTTCGACTTGCCGCTGGGCTTACTGATTTATTTTGTATATCAGCGTTTAATAAAAAACACCCTTATAGACCACTTGCCGGTTTATCTAAACGGCCGGTTCTCTGCCTACAAAAGTAATACCGCAGGCCGGGTTTCTGTAAACAGCATAGCTATTATTGCAATATGCCTGCTGATAGGTTCAGCGTCGCACCTTTTTTGGGACGGGTTTACGCACAAGCAACGCTTTTTTGCCGTGCACTTTCCTGTGTTTACCTCCACTATTAGCGTAGCGGGGCACCCGGTTTTTGTTTATAAATTACTCCAGCATAGCAGTACGGTGCTTGGTTTTAGCATTATCGGATATGCAATTACACGGCTGCCAAGCGGCGAGGCAACAGGCAGGCAAAATAAAGGCCGGTTTTGGATTTGTGTACTGGCTATAATGTTGGCGGTGCTGGCTATAAAAACAATCGCATCCTTTAACATTTGGGGCAGCCAAGGTGGGTTTCCGTATGGTGAAATTATCGTAACGGCCATTTCCGGTTTCTTGCTTGGCCTACTACTGGTTTGCGGCTACATGTACACCAACAAAAAAGGCCCCATAGCTGGGGCCTTCTAAATATAAATTTATAAGTGGTTGCGTGTTATGCGTTCTCTTCTTCCAAAGCCATCAGCTCATCAACCAATATACGGCCGCAGTGCTCGCATACGATGATCTTTTTGCGCTGGCGGATATCCGACTGGCGTTGTGGCGGGATCTGGTTAAAGCAGCCCGAGCAAGAATCGCGCTGGATGGTTACTACAGCTAACCCATTTTTTGCGTTGCCACGTAAACGGTTGTAAGCAGTTAGTAAACGCTCTTCAATATTTGGCACAGCCTTTTCTGCCAGTGCATTTAATTCGTTTTCTTCTTTTTCAGTTTCGGCGGTAATGGTGCCTAACTCGTCTTTCTTAGCGTCAAGATCTGCACGGCGGGCATCAAGGTCGGCCTGTGCTTTTTCGTAGATAGCGGTTTTTGAAGAGATCTCGAAACCAAACTCGCGGATTTTTTTCTCGCTTACTTGTATATCCAGGCCTTGTATCTCAATTTCTTTTGAGATAGCATCATATTCGCGGTTGTTTTTAACCTCGTTTAGCTGCGCTTCGTATTTTTTTGTATTAGCTTGTGCTTCTTTAATAAGGTTCTTGCGGGTTACAATTTCGTCCTCAAGGTCATCAAGCTCGTTTTTTATTTTTTGTATACGGGTTTCTAATCCGGCAACATCATCTTCCAGGTCGGCAACTTCCATAGGTAATTCACCGCGTACCTGGCGAATTTTATCAATTTTGGTGTGGATGGTTTGCAGGTCGTATAAAGCTTTAAGCTTTTGTTCTACGGTTTGTTCCATTAAATATAATATTTGACGGGGTTTGTATTTACTTTTGTTAAACGGACCGCAAAGTTAACAAATTTATTTTGAATAATTTCATGCAATAATTGTTGCGTAAATTGCTCACTTTCAAAATGTCCAACGTCGGCAATCACTATTTTTCCTTCGGCATCAAAAAACTCGTGGTATTTGTAATCGGCAGTAATAAAAATGTCGGCACCGGCCGCTATTGCCTGCTTTAATAAAAACCCTCCCGAGCCACCGCAAACCGCTACTTTTTTAATGGGCCGGCCGGTAAATGCCGTATGCCTTATCACGCTGGCGTGCATCTTTTCTTTTACAAAAGCTAAAAAAGCGTCGGCATTTTTGGGGTTTTCCAGGTCGCCTATCATCCCGCTGCCTACTTGCTGGTTTTGGTTGGTGAGTGTGTACAGGTCGTAGGCCACTTCTTCGTAGGGGTGTGCCAGCACCAAAGCCATAATAATTTTGCTCTCCAGATTGGCGGGGTAAATGCTTTCTATCCTTATCTCGTGTTCCCGGTGGCGTTTGCCGGGTTCGCCCACATAGGGGTTGGCATGTTCGTTTGCTTTAAAGGTACCAAAGCCCTCTGCATTAAAGCTTACTTCGCTGTAGTTGCCAATATTGCCGGCACCAGCAGCAAATAAGGCACTGCGCACTTCCTCTGCCTGGGCAACGGGTACATAGGTAACCAGTTTTTTTAGCAGCTGATGTTTGGGCGCGAGGATACGGCTGTTTTTTAGCCCCAGCGTCTCGCAGATGCGGGCATTAACTCCCGTCATGATGTTATCCAGGTTGGTGTGGATAGCATAAATGGCTATGTTGTGGCGGATAGCTTTTTCTACTACGCGCTCCACATAGGTTTTGCCATTGAACCTTTTTAATCCCTTAAAAACAATGGGGTGGTGCGATACGATGACCTGGCAGCCGGTGGCAATGGCCTCATCTATAACCGCTTCAGTACAATCCAGCGAAATGAGCGCCTGGTGGATATCTGCATCCGGATGCCCTACTATCAGTCCCGAATTATCATATTCTTCCTGATAGGCCAGTGGGGCCAGGCTTTCCAGGTAAGCGGTGAGTTGTGCTAATTTCATATTAGCTAAGGTAGTATAGGATTGACGAGATTGGAAAATATTGACGGGATTTTTATTTGGGGCACTATCTGATGAGTTGACTCACCCCGGATACGCTTCGCTGCCCGACCCTCTCTCCGCAAGCGGAAAGAAGGTGAAAAAAACAAAAAAGAACACCCCTCTTTACGAAGTAGAGAGGGGCTGGGGGTGAGTCTACTCGCGACGAGGCACTCGCCGCGTAAAAAATCTCCCCTTTTTAAATAAACAAAGACCAAAACGCATGTAATATTTTCTTTGATGGGCAATCGCCGCCGGGCCTCCCTGCCCTTCCCAATGCTTACATTCGTTTCGGTCTTACCGGGCCAATCGCCCTTCGTATATCTTACCTATCAGGCTTTTTTAGCGCGGACAGATTTCAGGTCGTTCTGCAATAAGTTCAGCAATTCTTTATCGAAGCGAACGGTTAATTTATTGCTGGTTTTGTTAAGGGTTTTCATTGTGTATGTAGGGTTGATGGTTATAAATATATTATTCCTGAACGGCCATTTTTGTGATCTGGAAGCTTTCGTAAGCCATTTTTTGGTTATACTCGTTTGCTAACGATTTGTGGTTAATTAAATCGATTATCGAACCAACGAAGCAAAAACCTACAGTAAACAGGTATAAAAGCCCCATGCCTATTTGGCCCGTGATAAAGCGCTGCAGGCCCGGCACTAAAAACAAGCCCACCAGCGAGAAGATCAGCATATCCTGCTGGCTTTTTCTTTTACTCTGGTAAACCATGTAAAAGTATTGTTTCTGCTTTTCGGTAAGGCCGTTTGTGGCCTGTTGCAGAGAGCCCATTTCTTCAGCAGTCATATCTGAGAAGGGCATATAAGGGTCTTGGTACATGTTCATTTTCTTACTTTTTTAAGTGTTTGTGATGATTTATGATGTAAAACTAATATCATAATAAAAAACCACCAATACAAAACTGGCGGCGTATAATAAAGTATCGGTAAAAGCGGTAAAATTTGCGGTGAAGGGCGGGCGGATTTTTAAAGGGCGAAAATTTATCGGTGAGTATCGTGCCCCTGCATACGGGCACGATAGTTTACCGGGAATAGCAGGGTGTACATCCGGTAAAATATGCCAAGTACCGCCGGTATACCCAGCCAGTGGGCGTTGAAAGACTTTTTTATATCGCCCTGGAACAGGTAGGCTATAGCGTGCCCCATGCCGCAACCCGGGCACCAGGTAAAGCCCATAGCCTTTAGCGGGCACAGGCTAAAATGCGAATGGCCCGCCGGGTTTGTAAACGCCAGGCAAGCCATTGCAGTTATCCAAAATATAAGCTCGAAGTACTTATTAAAAAGCTTTTTAATCAACTTTATTGCTCTTGGTGGTGAGCAATAAAGATACGCCAAAAGCCATAATTACACCAACCAGTAGCGCACCAAAAATACGCCCGCTAAAACTCTGAAAAGTTGTGTCGTGCGAATCGGGGTTGCCCCAGTTGATGAATACAATGCCGGCAAACACAGCAAGCGCACCGCCGACTAATAATATCTTAAAGCTTTGTATGAGCGCCTCAAAAAAGCCCATATTGCCTTTCAGTTCGCCATCGCGGAAGGTTTTTACGCCGAAGTATAAACCAATAAGCGGTATCAATACCGATACGTATTCAATTGGCGAGGCTTCGCTATCGGTAAGGTTGTAGCCGGCAGCACGCATTACAAAAAGCCATATCAGGCTTAAAACGCCTATAATTAATCCGAAAATTACTGAGTTCTTCATGGTAGTATAAAGTTTGGTATCTGAGTTTTAGATTTGTTGTTGCGCCACATAAAAAGCGGAATATCATTTAAAAGTAAACAATGCCCGTTTTTGTTTGCTATAATTTTTGATAATTGGGCGGCTACGGCAAAAACGCCTTTTTTACCTATATTTGCACCGTTTTGAACATCCGTGATATATTAGATAGGTACAAAGCTGATGAGCGGATAAAGGCACTGGCGCAAGCGCTAAATGCCGGTAAAAATCCAAGAGTACAGCTTAGGGGGTTAGTCGGATCGGGCGATGCGGCCATGGCGGCGGCATTGTATTTTTTGCAGCACAAACACATGATATTTGTACTGCCCGAGCGTGAGGAGGCTGCCTACTTTATGGCCGACCTGGAAAACCTCACAGGCAAAGAAGCCCTGCTTTTCCCATCATCCTACCGCAAGCCCTTTGAATTTACCCAGCCCGATAGCAGCAATGTTTTGGCGCGTGCCGAAGTATTGAACGAGCTGAACCACTCTTCGGAATTCGGGCAGCTCATCGTTACTTACCCCGAGGCTATTGCTGAAAAGGTGATTGACCGTGCTTCGCTGGAAAAGAACACACTAGAAATTTCTGTAAACAATAAGCTGAGCATTGAATTCATCAGCGAATTTTTGGTGGAGTACGATTTTGACCGGGTGGATTTTGTATACGAGCCGGGGCAGTTCTCTGTACGTGGTGGGATTGTAGATATCTTCTCCTTTTCGCATGACCTGCCTTACCGGGTAGAGTTCTTTGGGGATTTTATCGAGTCGATACGTACTTTCGAGATAGAGAGCCAACTATCCGCCGAGAAAGTTAAGAATATCACCATTGTACCAAACGTGCAATCCAAGTTCCTAACAGAGAATAACATCTCGCTTTTGGAATATGTGGATGCCGGTACGCAGGTATGGATAAAGGATGTGCAGTTTACGTTGGATATTATCCAAACCGGGCATAAAAAAGCAACGGCCTTATGGAAGGCGCTATCCGCAGAGGAAAAGAACCAGAACCCCGATTGGATTGACCCCAAGTTTAGCTTTACCGACGAAAAACTAATTGCCGACCAGCTGCACGATTTCCCGCTGGTAGAGTTTGGCAAGCAATTCTTTTATCACGATGCCGCGCAGATCATGTTTGATATGCGCCCGCAGCCATCGTTCAATAAAGATTTTAGCCTGCTCATCCATAATTTTAAGAACAACGAGGCGGAGAAGATAGAGAACTACATCTTGACCGATTCTTCGCGACAGGTGGAGCGCCTTTACGCCATCTTGGACGACCTGGATAAAACCGTGAAGTTTACCCCGCTAAGCGTTTCCATCCGCGAGGGCTTTATCGACAGGGAACAAAAGCTTGCCTGCTATACCGACCACCAGATCTTCGACCGTTATTATAAATACAAGCTTAAAAAAGGGTACCAGCGTTCGCAGGCCATTACCTTAAAAGAACTACGCGAACTGAAGCCGGGCGACTTTATCACGCATATTGACCATGGCATAGGCAAATACGCCGGGCTGGAAAAAGTGGAAGTAAACGGCAAAGTTCAGGAGATGATAAGGCTGGTTTATGCTGATAATGACCTGCTGTACGTAAACATCAACTCGCTAAACCGCATCAGCAAATACAGCGGTAAAGAAGGCACGCAGCCCCGCATGAATAAGCTGGGCACCGATACCTGGGAGCGGCTGAAGAAAACAACAAAAAAAAAAGTTAAGGATATAGCCCGCGACCTGATCAAACTTTACGCACTGCGTAAAGCGCAGGACGGGAACGCTTTTTCGCCGGATAGTTATTTACAAACCGAACTGGAAGCCTCCTTCCTGTACGAGGACACGCCCGACCAGGAGAAAGCTACAACCGATTTTAAAAAGGATATGGAATCGCCGCACCCGATGGACCGCCTTATTTGCGGCGACGTTGGCTTTGGCAAAACCGAGATAGCCGTCCGCGCAGCGTTTAAAGCCGTTGCGGATAGCAAGCAGGTTGCCATATTGGTGCCGACCACTATCCTTGCCGCCCAGCATTATAAAACCTTTAGCGACCGCCTGAAGGGCTTCCCGGCCAACATCGACTACATCAACCGGTTTAAAACCAGTAAGCAGATCAAAGACACCCTTGCCAAGCTGAAAGAGGGAAAGGTAGATATTATCATCGGTACGCACCGCTTGGTGAGCAAGGATGTGAAGTTTAAGGATTTGGGGCTAATGATCATCGATGAGGAGCAAA
>NZ_CAMLOV010000137.1 GCF_946481715.1 uncultured Mucilaginibacter sp.
CCGCAAGCCGTTTATCAGGCTTAAAAATGCTTCAATATCTTTTTGATAAGCGATGCTGGCACCATTTGCGCCGTTTCCTGCTCCCACACCATCAAACTTAAACATGGCCACGTTGTAATCTTTAATGAACCTGGTGGTGACCGCACGGAAACGTTTGTTGTAAACCGGACCGGTTAAAGAGAAGCCATTATCGTTGGTTTCGAAAGGTGGGGTTTGTTTTTTGCCGAATGCAAGCCGCTGTAATTTCGGTTCGTCATACCCTCCCCAGGGCGATACCCAAACACCCAAAGCCGCGCCGCTTGCTTTGGTAGCTTCTGATAACTTGCTGAAACCGTGGGGGAACCCGCTATTAAATTGCCATAGGGACTGGTTATCGTCCCAACCATCGTCAAACAAAAAGGCATCCATTTTTACACGGCGTTTTTTTACAAGGTTATCGGTAAATACTGTTATCCTGTCGAGGCAGTCTGTTTCGTTAAGTTTTCTGTCCACCCATGAAAGGTCGAACCAGGAATTATAATGCAACACCTGCCTGTATGGTTGGGCACGTGCCAGTTCTGTATAATAAAGAAAACCCCGACGCAATTGGCCCTTAGGCGTAACGCCGTATACTGCGGATATGGTTAGCGGTTGTCCCGCTCTAAGCGCCTCCTGCCTTGGTAAATACACGGTAGTGAAGGCCTTTGTCGTGCTCACCTGACTCATCGGATGCTCTAAAGCAAAGAACATGGTGCCCTTAACTAAAGGCGAACCATCAACCGCACCTACCTGCTTTAAGGCTGCCGATGAAGGCAGTTTAACCAGGGTTATCCTGCTGATCTTAACCGAATCGGTGCTTTGGAAAGTAAAAGTTTGGGTTACAAAATTGGCACCATCGATTAAGCTGGCCTGCCAGTTTACCGTTATGCCGTTTTTTGCGTTTTGCAGTACTGCCTGTATTTGTTTTCCGGGGTTTTTATAGTCTGCAATGATGACCTTCGGGTTACCTGTTAACACAAAATCATTGGAGGTAAGGATGTCGCCGTTGCCTTGTTCCAATTCAAAAAGCGGAGTATTTGATAAAATTAAATGGGATTGGGTTTGCTTATCTTCAAAAGCGGAGATACTTATGCGGTTATTTTTCGCCAGCAAGGATAAGCCCAGCACCTTGTTCTGCAACATTATACTACCACTTGAAATGCTTACGGCCGCCTTACCCGGCTGCACGCCGCTGTAGGTTATTTGCGCAAAGCTTTGCCGGCAGCAGCAAACTAAAGCAAGCACTAATACGATTACGATTTTATTAAGCGTTGGCATTATTAAAAAGGATTGCTATTGATATATTTTTCCCATGCCCATGCCGAAGCCAGCATATCATCAAGGGTGAGTTCTGCTTTCCAGTTAAGCACGGTTGCGGCTTTGTTTACATCTCCCCAGATCTTCATGATGTCACCTTCGCGCGGGGCACCAATGCGGAAATTAAGCGCAACACCGTTTACCCGTTGAAATGCATGCAGCACTTCTAATACAGAGTTACCGTTACCCGTGCCGATGTTGAAGGTCTCGTAAACCGAGTCCATCTTGCCAGCTTCCATACGTGCAATGGCTGCTACGTGCGCTTTGGCGAGGTCTACCACGTGGATATAATCGCGGATGCAGCTGCCATCAGGGGTGTCGTAATTATCGCCGTAAACTGTTAAAAACTCACGCTTGCCAATGGCGGTTTGGGTTACAAAAGGTACCAGGTTTTGCGGAACGCCGTTTGGCAGTTCGCCTATTAATGCCGAGGCATGTGCACCCACCGGGTTAAAATATCTCAGGGCTATAACCTTGAGATTACTGTTGGCACCGGCTGTTTCGCGCAGAATCTCCTCGCCTATCTGTTTGGTATTGCCATATGGCGATTCGGCGGTTTTTACGGGTGCGGTTTCAGTAACAGGCAATACATCCGGCTGACCATAAACAGTACATGATGACGAGAACACAAAATTGATCTTACGCCCGGCAAATGCGCCAAGCAAATTCACCAGCGTGCAGATGTTGTTCTCGTAATAAAGTAATGGTTCTTTAACCGATTCACCAACCGATTTTGATGCAGCAAAATGAATAACGCCGGTAAGATCCTGGGTGGCGTTAATAAATTCGGTAAGTGCGACCTTATTGCGCAGATCAAGCTGGATAAATTGAGGTGCTATCCCGGTGATAGCGGTTATTTGCCCCAGCACTTTAATATGTGAATTGGATAGGTTATCTAATATAATAACCTCGTAGCCGCTATTTTGCAACTCAACAACCGCATGGGAACCAATGTAACCTGTTCCACCGGTAACTAAGATCTTCCCTTTTTTTAAAGTGCTCATTTTGTTGTGTTTTAAATTGTGTGGTTAAAGGCAAATACTAACGCGCGTATCGAGTGCTCGAACACGCATTCTTTAAAACTTAATATGTACACCCAAATAAGTTCAAAATATACAATAGCTATTCGCTTTCACAAATATGCGATTTATTTTGCGTGTGCGTACACATTTTTCAAAAATATTTTTCACGGGGAAATCCGTTCTGGTTTAAACGGGAAGCAGCGTATTTTATAGATCAGGAAAAAACTACCGAGCCAAAAAATTCCGGCAGGTGAAATTCGGGATAAGGGTGCTTAACGGGTGCCCAACTCAAAAAATGCGGTTCGGGCAATTCGTCACCGCATTTGTAGAAATTGACCCGGCATTTTTGTTCGGTCAAATCATTTATGGAATGATGAACAAACACGCTAATGGGAAAAAACAGGGTAAGCTCCCAGTTGCACAAACCAGCCTCGTTATCCTGCTGCTCCATAGTACTTAATGTATCTATAGTTGCAATAATAGCAACCGGCAAGTCTTGCCGGTTGTTTTTTCCTTCACCGTAACCGCATAGCGCGGTACCAACGGAGTTGAATTCAAAATTATAGTACCCCTTTTCATCGCCGAAGGCAATAAAGAATTCTACGCAGCTATCCTTATAAACCGGGTCGTTGATATGCTTATACCGGGCAAGCATATGTTGCTCGCTCACTTTATATTTTAAATATATCCCGTTATCGTTGTGCGAAAGTGAGCACGACACCTTGGGCAAATGACCATTACGATGCCATGGCGCCTCCCCTATCGCCTCCCATTGCTGCCCGTCTAAAAAAGTGGAGATACTTTTCATTCCCTGTTCAGCAATAAATTGGGGAAGGGGTTGGCTTTTAAAATGCTTCATTTTATTTGTACGACGAATATTGCGTGTCCGCACACAAATATATAAAAATGGATGCCGAAAACATGTATCTGTCAAAATTAAACCTCTACAACGGTATCGCCCTTTTCGTCGCGGAAGCAATTCAAATAGTGTCAAATTTGGAGGTTAAATCACGCTTATATGATTTTGTGATATATTCCATGCGTACAAATGAAATCATCGCGGCCGAACTAAGGTGTACAATGACAAATACGACAATCGTTCTTGGCAATTCAGAAAAAAAATACATTTAATCGGTTTTTCGATCGTACTTACTTATCTTTTGTAAAACATTTTCAAACAGCGGCTTACCAGAATACCAACGTAAGAGCAGTCTTTATAACGTCATGTAAGTATGATCCCGATGGCAAAGCATGACCTCCGATGAGTTGTAGGTGGATATTTCCTTTTTACTTTCAGGTTCCTTTACCCCCAGCTTTTTAAACGAGGCTTTATGGGATCAAGCAGAATAGTTGGAGAGATATCTCTTATTGGCTATAGAATTTGACTTTTTCTACTTGATGTGTTGCAAAAAACGCCCCGGATCTCATCCCGGGGCGTTACCAATTAAGCACTATGCATTATTACAAATCAAACCAACCAATCGTCAATTTTATCTTTAATATTATTGCGTTAACACCATGTATCTGTATGGCGTAAGGTATACTTTATCCGTAAGCGTAACTACTGCACCACTAAAGGCATCCTTCCAACCAGTTTTGCTAACAGTTGCGGGCAGGTTATAGGTTACGTTATTGCCACGCAGGTTATCAATCACCAACACTTTTTCTTTATCGGTAGATTTGCTGAACGCTGCCACATCATCGCTGCTCATTACCGTAAGGTCGCCATTCTTTAAGGCGTCGCTGCCCTTTCTAAAGTTTAGTATCGTTTTGTAAGCAGTTGCCAAATCAGCATTAATGGTCCAGTCTACCGGGGTATGGTTAAAAAAGTTCATATCGCGGGTGGTGCCAACTTCCTGGCCGGTATATACCATCGGCACGCCCTTCATGTAAGCAGTAACCACAAATGCCGCCAACGAGCCGGCTTTGCCGCCATAAACGTTTACCGGGCTGCCATCGGTGGTGTACACATCATGGTTAGTGGTATAGCGTACGATCTGCGAGCCACGGTAGGCAGTTGCATATTCGCTGGTATTTAAATCCTGCAACATAGTAGCGGATGCACCTGTGCCAAATACTTTATTCTCTAAGTTAAAGTAATACCCCATGCCGTAAACCAGGTTAAAGCCTGCTTTAAAATGATCGTTACGGGTACCTTCGGCCAGCATCAGCAATTTGTGATTGGGGATGGTTTTTAGGGCATCAATCGCCTGTTTCCAAAAATCGAAGGGCACAAAATCGGCCGCATCGCAACGGAAACCATCAATATTGGCGGTGTACACCCAGTATTTCATGGCATCTATCATGGCAGCGCGCATATCCTTGTTGCTGTAATCTAATTGGGCAACATCAGTCCAGCCGGTGCCGGGTGGCTCAATAATTTCGCCTTTAGCATTTTGCTTGTACCAGCTTTTGTTGGCTATCCAGGCGTTATCCCAACTGGTATGGTTGGCTACCCAGTCAAATATCACTGTCATGTTACGCTCATGCGCACCGGCCACTAAGGCCTGCAGGTCTGCCAGTGTACCAAACTCGGCATTTACGCCTTTGTAATCTTTAACAGAATAGGGCGAGCCCAGGCCACCGGCGGATTTTAAAACGCCTACGGGGTAAACCGGCATCAGGTAAAGCACCGTGGCACCTAAATCCTTAATGGCATCCAGGCGTGCAGTTACGCCTTTAAAGCTGGCATCGGCACTAAAGGCACGCAGGTTTACCTGGTAAATAATGGCATCCTGCGAGTTAACCACGCCCGCATAAGGCGTGCCAACCTGCGGGTACGATGCATCGGGTACAATTGCCGGGGCAGCGTAATCGTTCTTTTTGCAAAAGCTAAAGAAAACGATTACGAGCAGCAGCAAGCCGCTTTTTATCTTTTGACTGATAGTATATCTCATCTCTTTTATCAATTAGGGGCAAACCCTGAAGCTTGCCCCGGCTGTTAATTTTTCTTTAGCGTATAAGTGTAATTTGTTGGGTCGTGCAGATCCAGCGTGATGGTGTAATTACCGTTTGATGGTACGCTCAGGTTATCTAAATCACCGTTGTAACCAAATACCGGGTTATCCGCGTAAGCTAATTTGCCTTCGCCTTTGGTTATACCAAAATCTATCACCCACTGGTGGTTCGCCCTGAATTTAAAGGAACCCGATGCACTCATATCGCAGGTGAGCGTCCAAACTTGTTTGGCAGGGTCGTACGTCATATCGGTATCGCCGCCCCAGCCGCCCGGTGTGGCATCGCCTATGATGCCCCAGGTAGTTGGTACTGCACTCCAGGTTTTGGAATTCAGGTTAATAGCAACCTGCACATAACCCGGCCCCGGTGAAACTAAACCACCGGCCAAACCATCTTCGGTAATGGTACCGCCGCCTGCATCGCCATAGTTAATATGGTCCCAATCGGGCGAGCTGGTAAACTTAAAGTAATAGTTATCCGCTGTTGGCATGTACACGTAGCCTTCGTAAATCTTCGGCTTTAAAGCCGCTGCAACAGGCGCCGTACCAGGCGACCAGCCCTGGTAATTACCCGGAACGTAAAGTACCGGGATAACAGGCGCCGCAGCGTATGGCGTAACAGTTACTACAACAGGCTTTGTAAACGCATACTGATCCTGGTAGGCACGTACGCGGAATACCAGTGCACCTGCTGAGCCTGTGGCCAGCCCTTTGGAAATAGCCAGGGCGTTCAGGTCTTTGCCTTTGTACGATTTGCTTAGCGCATCGTTACCAACGGTAATGTTGGTGGCGTTTGCCCAGGCTGCGGTACCTACTGTATCGGCAGGTACATCTATCTGTAAGGTGTAGGTAACCGATGCCTTGATGGGATACGTAACCGCCGGCCAGGAAAACGTTACCACCGAGGTAGTATCGTTAGCCTTGCTAAGTGTTACCGCGCTTGTAGATGCGGTAATGCTTGTGCCGAATGCCACCGTTTGCAGCCTGGTTATGGCCGCATCCTTTTTACAGCCATATGCCAGGCAGCATATTAGGGCTAAGGAGAGGTATAAAAACTTTTTCATAATTGATATCATGGGTTAATAACCTGGATTTTGTTTTAACAAGGAGTTGGTGTTAAGCGCGGCGGTTGGTATCGGGAACAGTTTCCTGAAATCGCCTACGGCCGGCACAAAACCATGCGCCAGGGTGAAGGTGTTAAACCTGATCATATCCTGCCTGCGGTGCCCTTCCCAGTTCAGCTCAAAGCCGCGCTCGTTGTAGATATCCGTAAGCGTTGGGTTTGCACCTAAAGCGCCAAGGCCGGCACGTTGCCTCACCTGGTCTATAAATGGTTTGGCTGCGCCTGCATTGCCCAAACGCACGTTACACTCTGCCTGCATCAGCAGGATATCAGCATAACGGTAAATAGGGAAATCGTTTGATGCACCACCACCGTTCATCGGGGCTACCGGGTAGAATTTCAGGTCGCGAACGCCTTCGTTTGGCGCAGCACCCGGGTCATCTAATGAGCTTACCGTTTCGCTGTAATTAACACCGCCCGATTGCGCCCCTATCAGGAACTGCTTTTTGCGGATATCGGCATTATCATACTTTTGGTAATACTCCGGTGGGATGATAGAACCGTTCCAGCCGCTGTAGCCAAACGTTGCCTGGAAATTTGGCCCGTTTAAACTGCGGATAGATAAGATATTCCTCGATACAATATCAACCGTTACATAAATAGACAGGATGGTTTCGTCTGTTGGGTTCTGGTTGCCAAAAAGCTCGTAATACTGGTAACCCAGCGGGCTTGTTGCGCTTGCGCCACCCGGGTGCAGCGAAAAGCCGCCCGTGGCAATTTTGTTACAGGCGTTCAGGCAATCCTGCCAGTGTGCGGTACCCGTGTACACTTCGGCATTAAGGTAAACCTTAGCCAGTAAAGCATAGCCCGCCCATTTGTTAAACCTGCCATAGTATTCGCCGCCTTTTGTTTCGGATAGCTTATCTATGTTCTCGGTAAGTTCCTTCACCACAAAGTTGTACACATCTGCACGGCTTGCCTGCGGTATTTTGTCAACGGTGATGTTGTTATCGGTATAAAACGGTACCGAGCCAAAATCATCCATCAGCAGGTAGTAGAAAAACGCACGCAGCGCCTTTGCCTCGGCAATTTTCGATGGGTCGGCATTGGAACTGGTTAGCTGGTCTACCGCTAAATTTGCCGTATAGATTGATTTGTAAAGCCAGTTCCAGGTGTTATTAATGATACCCATGTTTGGCAGCCATTGGCGCTGGTAAAGTATGGCAAAATCAAGCTGCCAGTCGCCGGTGTTGCGGTGAGGTATCACCTGCTCGTCGGATGACATGGCATTCAGGTCGTACCAACCGTTATCGGCACCGGCATATCCAACCCCACCCCAGTTACCGCCCACCTGCGAATACACATTCGCAAGCGCCACATCCGCACCCTTTGCAGAACCGTAAAACGTGGCGGCAGGATATTTATCATACACATTTTCATTAACCTTGGTACAACCTGCACCAAGCCCGATGATTAAAATGCTTGTTAATATTTTTTTCATGATCGTATTATTTTAAAACCACATTTAATCCAATAGAGAAGGTACGGGTGCGGGGGTAAATACCGCCATCGTAGCCTGTCCCGTTACCACCGCTCAGGTTTATTTCAGGGTCAACACCTGTATAGCCGGTTATCACCGCCAGGTTTTGCCCGGTTAATGATAAGCGCAGCGAACTGATGTATTTTATATTATCGGTTTTGATGCTATACCCGAATGATAAGTTCTCGAAACGCAGGAACGCGCCATTCTCTAACCACAGGTTTGAGCCATATTGCGAGGTAAATAAGCCCAGCGGAACCGCACTTTGCAGCACGTTTGATTTACCCAGGTTTTCGAAATAGCTGAAGCTTGGGCGGATACCGTTATAGATTTTATTACCGCCCGATCCTCTCCACACCATAGAGGCATCAAAGTTTTTGTACCGGAAACTTGGGGTAAATGCGTAGGTATAAGTTGGCAACGCCGAACCCGCAAACACCCTATCCGGACTTTGGTTACCCTGGTCGATGATGCCGTCGCCATTTTGGTCGACAACGGTTTCGGCATTAGATGCATCCTTGCCGCTGTGCTGCAAAATGTAGTAAGTGCCAACCGGTTTGCCTTTTATCAGGTATGAATTTGCGCCCCATGGTACGTAATCCGTGTTCAATGGCACGCCGTTTATAGATCCGCTTAGGTTTAGCACCTTATTTTTAAGGTACGATGCGTTACCGGCAAGGGTTAGCGTGGTGTTGAGGGTTTTGATAGCGGTGTAGCTTAAAGTAAGCTCCAAACCACGGTTTTGTAAACTACCCACGTTGGCGGCAATACTGCCATATGGGTATGGTGGCTGCGGAACCGCATAGTTAAACAACAGGTTATCTGTTTTTGCGGTGTAGGCATCGATGGTACCGCTCAGCCTGTCGTTCAGGGTAGTGAAGTCGATACCGATGTTGGCTTGCTTACGGGTTTCCCAACGCAGATCGGGGTTAGGGTTTTGGCTGATAACAAAGTTGGTGATACTTTGCCCGCCGAAGTACGTAACGCCCGAATAACCTACTAACTGCAGCGAGTTTTGCGGAGCAAGCCCCTGCTGGTTACCGGTAACACCGTAACCGCCGCGCAATTTAAGCGAGCTAAACACGCGCTGGTTTTTCATAAAGCCTTCCTGGTCTATCCTCCAGGCTAATGAAGCCGACGGGAAATTACCAAACTTGTGGTTAGCGCCAAATACCGACGAACCATCCCTACGGAAACTGGCTGTCAATAAATATTTGTTAGCAAACGAGTAATTTACACGGCCCAGGTAGGATAAAAGGCTGCGGTCGTTTTTGTATGAGGAGAAATCGCCGGGAGTAACTTTGCTCAGGTCGCCTAATTGCAAAGCGTTGTAAGTGGCAATATCGTTGATAAAGCCTTTAGCTTGCGAAAAGTTACCATTGTAAGTTTGTATCTGGTACTCGTAAACGGCAATCGCATCTAAATGGTGCTGGCCAAAATCTGTTTTATAGCTCAGGCTTATATCGCTCAGCTTTTCGTCCTGGTGGTAATTGCTTATGTTGGCAATACCCTGGTTATCGATAGCGGTAGATACGGTTGACATGGCCGGCAAGTAATAACCGGTGTTGCCATCAACCTTTCTCCAGCTGCCAAACCAGCCGGCAGATAAGCCTTTGTACAACTGCAAATCGGCGCGCAAGCTGCCGAACAGGCTGTTTGCCTTAACATCGTTTTTAACGGTTTGTGCAACCGCATAGGGGTTGATGTATTGGAATACGTTAGGGTCGGAGTAATAGCTGCCATCTGCATTTAGCACCGGGTCGGTAGGCCTGGATACATAGGCGTTGCTGATAAGGTTTGATGTGAACGCCGCACGGCCAATGCTTGGCGGGCTGTAGCGCGCATTATCAATACCGCTGTTCAGGTTCATGGTAAGTGTAAGCTTATCATCTAAAGCCTTTTGGGTAGCGGTTATCCTGCCGATGTAGTTTTTGTAGTTGGAATTGATAACGATACCGTTTTGCAAAATAGCCGTTAACGATGCGCGATAGTTAAAGCTGTTTGCGCCGCCGCCAAACGCAAGCGTATGGTTTTGCGTGTAACCGTTACGGGTAAGCAAACCAAACCAATCGGTGCTGGAGCCGTGGTTGGCAGATGCCGGCACGCCGTAATTCTGCGCCTGCTCCCACCATTGTTCGGCGTTAAGCAGTTCCAGTTTTTTGCCGATAACATCTATCGAAGCACTGGTTGAGTACTCCACACTTGATTTGCCGGCACGGTTTTTCTTAGTCGTCACGATGATAACGCCCGGTGCACCACGCGAACCGTAAATAGCGGTTGCAGATGCATCCTTCAATACGTCTACCGATTCAATTTCGCTTGGGGGCACCTGTTTAAACAGGTCCATGTTACCTTGCACGCCGTCAACAACCACCAAAGGGTCATTACCGCCGATAAGCGAAGTGGTACCACGGATACGCACGCTTGGCGCAGTACCCGGCTCGCTGCCTGTTTGGGTAACGTTTACACCGGCCGCCTTGCCTGCCAGTTGCTGTAAAGGGTTGGTTATTGGTCCCGGGTTCATATCCTTACTGCCAATGGTTGATACCGCGCCGGTTAAATCGGATTTTTTTACGGTACCGTAACCTACCACAACCACTTCTGCCAATGAGCGCGAATTGGGTGTTAAGCTAATTTTGAGCGATTGGTTTGCAACCAGGATCCGCTCGGCAGCATCGTAACCTAAAAAGTTAACCGTAACGGTTAACGATTGCAGGCTGGTATTTGCAATGGAGAAACCGCCGTCCTTGTCGGTCGTCATCGACTGGCCCGTTTCTTTCACCACAACGGTAGCGCCGGGTAGTGTTAAGTTGCGCTCATCAACAACCGTCCCGCTGAAGCGTGCCTTTTGGGCAAAAGTTGTTAATGTGCAGATAAGGAATAGCACGGAAAGGCCGTACTTAAATAAGTAAACTTTGTTCATAGAAAATTGGTTTTTAAATTGGTTTATTAAAACCTTCTGATTGGGTCAGTGCGGCTTATTCAAATATAGATGGGCGGTAGGCCCGAAAACAACGGCGCGAAAAGGTAATATTAAAAAAAATAAAAAAGTTGCTGTTGTAGATATTTAATAATCAATTGTTTACAAACTTTCTTTAAGAAGATTTATATAGATAATTGCATCAGCGATATGAACTTTACATGCATATTCTGAGGCATAAGCCGTGTAAAAAACAGTGATTTGTGGTGTCTGCCAACGCCTGAAACCGCAATAATTACTGCTTTGGCGGGTCGTTTTTTGGGGTTTAGGGGGCAAATGAGGGCATCAACTACTTTTTACAGGCTGTTTGGCTCCTTCTCCTCATTTTTGCGGGTAAAACCGGTTTAAATAAAGATCGGGGTAACCAAAGCGCTTAAAATGGTTCATATTTAATTTGGATAAAATATACCACAATCAACTATTAATCAGATAGTTAGAATTAAATTTATTTAATAAATTTCTATATCAGCTTTCCAAAGCCTTGATTTTTGCTCACCCGAGCGGTTGATTTGTACTGCGCTATTCAATCGCATAACCAATTATTACCGGGTTTTAAATAAAACCCATCAACGCAACAACCCCTTCCGAGGCCCAAAAATGTTTATGAAAAGAAACTTACTTATATTATCCTTATTTATTGCCGTGCTTTGCACGCAGCAGAGAACATTACTTGCACAGGAAGTAATTTCCGAACCAAAACAATACGGCAAGCCCTTTAAAAATGTGCCCGACAGGCGCGATGTATCCATTTACCAGGTAAACATCCGCACCTTTGGCAAAAACGGCGACCTGAAAGGCGTTACCGAACGCCTCGATTCGATTGCGGCGCTGGGCGTAAACGTAATTTACCTGATGCCTATTTACCCGGTTGGGGTACTCAAAGCCGTTAACTCCCCTTATTGCATCAGCGATTATACAGCAGTAAGCAAAGAATTTGGCACGCTGGAAGACCTGCGCCAACTGGTGGCCGCCGCACATAACCGCAATTTGGCGGTGATACTGGACTGGGTGGGTAACCATACGGCTTACGACCACGTATGGACGAAAAACAAAAGCTGGTACCTGCAGGATAGTACCGGCAATATCATCAGCCCGCCAAATATGGGCTGGCGCGATGTAGCCCAACTAAATTTTAAAAACCGGGACATGCGCCAGGCTATGATCAGCGCCATGAAATACTGGGTATCGGCCGCCAATGTAGATGGCTTCCGTTGCGACTATTCTGACGGGCCGCCCTTTGATTTTTGGAAACAAGCGCTTGATACCCTAAAAAGCATCCCCAACCATAAACTGTTGCTGCTCTCCGAAGGCAGCCGTAGGGACCATTACAAAGCAGGCTTCGATTATAACTTCGGGTTTAATTTTTTTGGGGATTTAAAAGCCATATTTAACCGTAACCGCCCGGTGCTATCTATCGATAGCCTCAATATTGCCGATTATAAAGGCACCGAAGAGGGGCAACAAATAGTGCGCTACACTACCAACCACGACGTAAACAGCTCAGATGGTACGCCTGAGGAGTTATTCGGTGGTAAAAAGGGCGCGATGGCGGCATTTGTGGTAATTGCTTACATGAAAAGCGTACCCATGATATACAACGGGCAAGAAGTTGGTACGCCCTACCGCCTGCTCTTCCCATTCACTGCGAAAAAAATAGACTGGAGCTTAAACCCGGATGTGACTGCCGAGTATAAAAAGATCATCAAATTTAGGAATGATAGCAAAGCCATCCGCAGGGGTAAGTTAACATCTTACAGCTCTGCGGACGTTTGTGCTTTTACAAAAGAGGATGGCAGTGAAAGAGTGTTTGTGCTCAGTAACTTGCGAAACAAACAGGTGACTTACACTGTCCCGGAAAGTCTCTCAAGAACTAATTGGAAAATCGTATTTACCGGCGCGAAGATGGAAGCACCAAATAGTATTACACTTGGGCCCTACTCATACCTCGTATTAAAAAATTAAGGCTTATCAACTCAAATCCGCCACTTCTTTTACCGCTTTTATCAGCATGATCTTCTCCTCAAATTCGTCGTTGGCTATAAAGGAGCGGTTTTTCACCTTGGTTTTGTAGGTGTAAATGGTGTTTACCGAGTAGTTGAGTATTTTGGCGATGGTTTCGTTCTCGTCTATACCGAGGCGTATCAGCGCAAATATGCGCAGCTCGGTATTCAGCAAATGGTGCTCGTTAAAATGAACACGGTGGTCAGCATCAAACAGGGCGTTAAAATCATCAATAAAATTGGGGAAGATGTTGAGGAACACCTTATCAAAACTGTGGTAAAGGTTCTCACGCTCAAAATTGGTGTTCAGCCGGTTTAGCACCAGCATCACTTCCTCGTACCGTTTCTCTTTCAGGTTTTTGTCGATGGAGCGCTTCATACGGTCTATCTTTTCGATATAATCCGAATGGATATTAAAGAAATACCCGATGTACTCGTCCTTAATAATGTTGGCCTCATCAAGCTTGGTGTTTATGCGCGAGAGCGAGCGATTGGTACTATCCAGCACCTTATTCACCTTTATCAACGATTCGTTGGCAACATTCAGGTCCTGGTTTTTATTGACGATCACCTGGTCGGCAATTTTTAATTTCTTCAATTGCCGCAGGGTGATTACGGTGAAGATGATAACCACCACAATAAGCGAGGTGATGATGGACGCATAAATAGCCAGCGAGCGTTTCTGCTTTTCTATCCCGTTTATCTTCTCCGCCTGTATAATAGGCATAATACTGCTTATCTGCGCTTCGCGGTGCCTTGCGCCGTAAAAGTTTGCATCATCTATCGAACTATTGATATACGTAAAAGCCGTTATTGCATCGCCCTGCTGGTAGTAATACTCAGCAAGGTTGGTAAGCGCAACGGCCTCTTTGGTAGAGTGCGCATTGTCAATAATGGCAGCCTTCATCAAATAGCTGATGGAAAGCTCGGGCTTGTTCAATTCCTTGTAAATGTAACTCAGGCAACTATAATTGATTGCGCTATCCTGGTACGATTGCGGTATACGCATAATTTTTGTGTACGGCACCAGCGCCGCCTTGTACTGGCTAGTGCGCAAGGCCTTTAAGCCTACCGCCGATAGGTTTTCATACGTGCCCGGTTTAGTCGAATTGATTATCGAATCGCAATAAGCCAGCCCAACGGCGCTGTATTTTTGGTAGTAGTCGTTTATCTTATCATAGTCGCCCAGGTCGAAATGGCTGCGGGCTTGCAGAAAGAGGTACTCGTACCGCTGGCTTTCAGTGAGTTTTTTGATATCGACTTTATTTAGGGTATCCAACCCTTCTTTAAACATCCCGGCAGATACCAGCACAAAGCCCATATTCACTTTGGCGTAGTTTACCTTGTTAGGGTCGTTAAGTTGATGCGCTACGCTGTTCAGCTTTTGGCAATAAACATAGGCAGAATCGTGCACGAAGGATTTATATGCATTGAACAAACTTTGGTAATTAGTGTACCTCGTATTTAGCGATGTGTAATTAGCCGCAAGTTCTTTTTTAATATTTTGGATATCGTGCAATTTGGCCTGCTCGTATTTTGCTTTGTTTTCTATAGCCTGGTTAAGCACTTTTTGCAGGCTATCAATATCCCCGGCGGCATTAGCTACAGGGTGTGCGCTAAAGCTTAAAAAAGATAACAATACAGAAAATAACAACCAAAAACGTGCACTCTCACTACTCCTCAACAATACACCAACCCTGTTTAAATTCTGCATTTTTTGCCCGCCTATGCTACCAAAGTTACTTAAAACTTATTTACATTTTAGGCCCTAATGTAGCTATTAGCAATGGTGCATAAATTAATTTTTAGGATGAAACCATCCAGTTCCACCTGAAACCCTGATTATTTTTTTCGGGCACTACCCGGCGGTTAACAGATATTATTTGCCTACTGCCACACCTTATGAAAACCCGATCGTATATCTATTATGGACGCACAGGAATGCTCCTTATCAAATGGCAATTCGCCTAATAGGTTGTTCTAATAAGGCTGGCAGTTATACCCCATCGGCAAATTCGGCCGTGATCCCTAAAGATAAGAGAAGCACAGCACACTTAACTATTAGCGTAAAAACTGATAGCCCCGGTGCTTTGGACGCGTTAAAAACTTACATTTGCCAATAGGTATTAATGGGAACCCAGTAAAAGTGCGTGAAGCCTTACGAACTACATTTTATACCCTCAAAGCTCAGCCCGCTTTTAGTGATTATCTTAATTATGACCGTTCCAACTGGGCTGCGTTAAACCCAATGCCGTTTTTTGCTTTTCATTGCGCCCTGCAAACATCCGGGGGCTGTAAGCGTGTAACAGCAAGGGTATATTTTCCAATTTTTGCGTTCGTTAATTTGCTTTTTTTTCT
>NZ_CAMLOV010000138.1 GCF_946481715.1 uncultured Mucilaginibacter sp.
GCCATCCGCCAAACTAACTATGCAACCGATTGTTTTTTAAAATAACGGCATAATTATTGTAAATATTAAAAAATATTTCATTACTAGCTGTAATTCATGCTTTTATAAAAGTATTTATTTAATATATTCGTAATGCTAATTATAAGATGCGCTTGTGACTGATTGCCCTATTCCTGTTAACGAGAAAGAACGCCTAAAAGCCTTAGGCCAGTATGAGATCTTAGATACGATGAGCGAACGCAAATTCGACCGTATTACGGAACTTGCTGCCACTATTTGCGATGTGCCTATTTCGTTCGTTTCGCTCGTTGACGAAAAACGCCAGTGGTTTAAATCGGCTATAGGGCTTGATATAAAAGAAACCATCCGCGAACTGTCCTTTTGCCGCTATACTATTTTGGATGATGTATTGATGGAGGTACCCGATACCACACAGGACATCCGCTTACAGCACAATGTTTTTGTTACTGGCCCGCCCGAGATCCGTTTTTACGCCGGCTACCCGCTTATAGACCCAAAAGGCTACGCCCTGGGCACCCTCTGCGTAATGGACCTTAAGCCGCGTAAACTTACCGATAAGCAGAAAAGATCGTTGCAACTACTGGCCGAAGAGGTAATTGTTTTAATTGTAGAACGAAGGCAAAAACAAGAACTGGCGAGTTTCGAAAAATTATTCAACCTTTCCAACGACCTGGTTTTCGCAGGCGGCGATGACGGTTTTTTTAAAAAGATAAATCCTGCCTTTACTCGCGTTTTAGGCTGGAGCGAAGATTATTTGTTAAACACCTCCACTTTTGAGTTTATACACCCTGAGGATATTGAACCTACCGAAAAACAGTTGCAAAAGTTAGCCGAAGGCGAACCAACCGTAAACTTTTTGCAACGTTTTAAAAGCGCAACAGGCGAGTACAAAACCATACAATGGACAGCTACCCCGGAGGCGAACACCCGTAATATTTTTGGTATAGGGCGCGATGTAACCGAAAAAATTAAACTGGAGCAAGCGCTTAAGGAATCGATAGACAGGCAAAAAAGGTTGAACGAGGAACTAACTGAGCAAGTTAGCCTGGTGCAAAAGCAGGGCGAAACGATACAGGATATACAGGAATACAGGTTCCTGGCCGATTCGATCCCCGAGATCATCTGGACATCAAACCCGGATGGCAGCGTGGATTACTATAACCGCTATTGGTTTGATTATACAGGGCTTACGCTCGACGAAACCAAAGCTTTTGGATGGCCTTTGGTTTTGCACCCCGATGACATTGAGAAAGACGGTAAAGACTGGAACCACTGCCTGGCAACAGGCAACCCGTACGAATCTGAAGTGCGTTTTAAACGCAAGGCCGATGGCGTTTACCGCTGGCACCTATCGCGGGCGCTGCCCATGAAGAACGACAAGGGCGAAATTGTAAAATGGTTTGGCTCCTGCACCGATATTGATGAATATAAACGCGCCCTTAATCTCGAAAATAAGATAAGCCAGTTTGAAGATTTTAACCGCATTATTGCCCACAACCTGCGCGGCCCGGCCGGTAGTATAGGCATGCTGCTGAATATGCTTGCCGACGAAAAAGAAAACGGGGAAAAAGAAAACCTGTTGGGAATGTTAAAAACCAGTAGCCTCACCCTCAACGAAACGCTGGACGAGTTGATGAAGGTGCTGGAGGTACGCAATAATAAAAATATGGCTTACGATTTATGCCACCTGCCGGATATTGCAGCCGTTACCGATGCCATGCTAAAAGGGCAGATAGCTGCCAAAAAAGCTACCATTACTACGCATTTTGGGATACCGAGCATGAAGTTCCCGAAGATGTACCTCGAGAGTATATTTTACAATATGGTAAGCAATGCCCTAAAATATAGCAAGCCCGATGTTGCCCCGCAGATAGATATCTACTCGAAAATTGAGGACGGCCGCGTGGTGCTGGAGTTTAAGGATAATGGCCTGGGGATAGACCTTAACCGCCACGGGCGAAACATGTTTAAGCTAAACAACGTGTTCCACCAGGGTTACGACAGTAAGGGTGTCGGCCTGTTCATGACCAAAACCCAGATAGAAACCTTTGGCGGAAAGATAACTGTGGAGAGCGAACCCAACGTGGGGACGAAGTTTACAATTGTGTTTTAATTTTTTTCGCGCAAAGGCGCTAAGCCCGCAAAGGCAAGCTTAAAAACTTAGCGGCTTTGCGTGAAATCCGCTACATTGCAGTTTAACCGGATAAGCGTTAAATTTACCACCATGCCCTACACCTGCCCCAAATGCGAACGCGAGCTAACCAGCGAAAGCCAAAGGCATTACTGCGCCAAGGTAAGCCTGGACAGCCTGTTTAAGGGCAAATCGCCGGAGTTGCTTTTACTCTTTGATAAACTCCTTGCCGAAGTTGCCGACTGGCCCGATGTGTTGGTAGGCACTACGCCCAACTGCATCACCTTTGTACACCGGCAAACCTTCTTTGTTATCCGCCCTATGCAAAAGGTGTTGGAGCTAAAGTTTTATTCTAAAGAGAAATTAGAAGAGCCCCCCATTATTAAAAGTATTACTACTGCAGGCCGATTTCAAAACAATATCCGGTTAAGCAACACGAATGAATTGCGACCGCAGCTTTTTAGCTGGATAAGGGGATCGTATGAGCTGTTGTGAGTCTGCTTGATGCTAAATCGTCTTATTTTATCAATCAAAAACCTATATTTAAATCCGCAACTTCCACCTGAGCTCATGAAACGTTTACTCGTTATTGTATTATTTACCATTGTCTCCCTAAGCAGCCATGCGCAATCGCTGTGCGAAAAATTGGCTGCAATGAAAGCGCAGTATTACGGTTTCCTTCCCACATCACTTAAAAGCAAACAACAGGAAGCAAAATCTGCTGACCTGGATAAATTTTGGAACCTCGCCAAAACCGACCCCGACAAAGCCCTGCCCTGCTTAAAAGAAATGATCCTTAACGAAAATAACGACCTTTATTTTTGTTTCGATGCTTCTACCCTTATCCTAAGCCTCGATAAAAAACAACAATATTTGGACGTGGTATTGGCCGGCGTTAACAAAACCGACCTTAAACAACTGCAACTGGAAATTTATTTACAGGCCTGCTTTTTCCTGGCCAAAAACGGCAAGGATGTTACCGCTGCTACCGAAAAACTGATAAGCACACCCGGTGCGCATGTGTATTTAACTATTCATGTGATAGATTTAAGCGCAATTGATGCCAGCCTGTTTTTGTATAACACCATGACAACCGAAATTGCCGAACGCAGCTTAATAAACACCATCACTAATGGCAACCCAACCGGCCGCCACAACGCCGCAGTTGTTTTAAACATCCTGAGCACCCCCCGTGGCGACAGCCTACTAAATAAACTGATAGACGAAAACAAACTTGCCGACTCTACCAAAGCCTTTGTTTTAAAAGACAGGAAGGACTTTATCAGCCAAGGCAAAGCCGAGCTAAGCACTACGGACGAGGAATCCATCCGTAAAGAGCGGCAGGAATCGATGCCGGGCTTATCCGACGAGGGGCTTGGGCGGTATTTTAAGCTTACCGGAACGCTGATGGCACTAAGGAATAAAAAGTACGGGCTGCTTTATAAACAGTAGTTAAGGCACCGCTACCTCCCCAACCATATCTCTATATAACCCGGCTTTGCTTTACCGTCCTTATAAAATTTGGCAGCATAGGTACTATCATACTTAAAGCGCATAAATTCCGCCAGCTTTTCGGCTTGCTCTTTATCGCCATCGTTAAAATAACGTATTTCGGGGTTGTCAGGGCGGCCGCGGTCCTCAATATAGTGGGCGTTCATCACTTTAAACCCGGCGGTATTCAATTGGGTATTTATTTCGGCAAAACCCTGTACTTTAGCTTTATTGCCCGCCAGCAGGTACACGCGGGCATTATCTACAATTGGCGCCTCAAGTGTTTGCGCAGCCACCGATTTCACCTGCGGGATGCTCTCTGGGTCTTTTTGCTTCTCTAAAATGTAATTGTTAACACTGTCGCGCACGTCCGACTGCTTTATCAGGTTGGTATGCACCAGCAGCTTCAGCGTTTGTAGCCTTTCTTCGGCCGAACTGGATTCCAGCGCTTTCAGCACCAGGTCCGACTGGTATTTTTGTTCGGCCATCCGTGTGTTCCAGTACCCTTGAACTACGCCACCCGCTACGGTACCCAGTATGGCAAAAAAGCTGGATAATACCAGCGTTCTGATTGCCAGGTTTTTACTTTCCATAGTTACGTTAATTTTGTAACTAATTTAGTTCGACTACCTTAAACCGCCTACAGGGAAAACCCCCTATTTTATACCGTGTAATTACGGGTAAAAGAGGTCTGCCTTGCAATTTATTTCAGCACCCCATCTGCAAGGTATTGAACATGCAATTGCCGCCATTCCTGTGGAGGGCCGAAATACATTGGTATGACGTGCGCAAAAACCCAAAAAGAGATTTGGCTTTCACCATATCCATCCACTATAAATGGTCTTCATATCACACCTTCCTCCTCACCGAAACCACGAAATATTTTATGGCAGCAATTGCAAACATCAGGATGAAATGAGCAACTGTGATGGCGATCAGCAATAGGCCGGGGCCAAGGCTGGCACCACCCGCATCCAGGTATTTTGAAATATATGCCCAACCCAAGAAGTTGTAAGTTATACCTATCAATATATTTATAGTATAATAATTAACCGCCCTGAACCTGATCAGCAGGATTACGGCCAGCAAATCAATTATACAGATATTGACAATTGGGATGAACATCTTTTTTAAAGATAACTATTATATACCAAAAAAGGGACATGGCTCTCACCACATCCCTTTTCTTTATCTTGATTCCTGACTCTAAGAGTCCTGATTCTATTCTTAGTAACGGTAATACTCCGGTTTAAACGGACCTTCAACCGTAACACCGATGTACTCAGCCTGGTCCTGATCTAAAACTTCCAGTTCAACACCAATTTTGGCAAGGTGCAAACGGGCAACTTTTTCGTCGAGGTGTTTAGGCAGGGTGTAAACTTTCTGCTCGTAAGCATCAGCGTTTGTCCAAAGTTCTATCTGGGCCAAAGTTTGGTTGGTGAACGAGTTGCTCATTACAAAACTTGGGTGGCCGGTAGCGCAACCAAGGTTAACCAAACGACCTTCGGCTAATACGATAACGTCTTTACCGTCGATGGTGTATTTATCAACCTGTGGTTTAATTTCGATTTTGCTGTCGCCATAAGCGCCGTTTAACCAGGCCATGTCAATCTCGTTATCAAAGTGGCCAATGTTACAAACGATAGCTTTATCTTTCAACGCGCGGAAATGCTGCTCGCGAACGATGTTTTTGTTACCTGTTGCAGTAACTACAATATCAGCTTCGGCAATGGCGGTAGAAAGTTTTTTCACTTCAAAGCCTTCCATAGCTGCCTGTAAAGCACAGATCGGGTCGATTTCGGTAACAATAACGCGTACACCTGCGTTGCGCAGAGAATCTGCAGAACCTTTACCTACGTCGCCATAACCGCAAACAACGCCTACTTTACCGGCCATCATTACGTCGGTAGCGCGGCGGATTGCGTCAACCAGCGATTCGCGGCAACCGTATTTGTTATCGAATTTCGATTTGGTAACCGAATCGTTGATGTTGATTGCAGGCACCAATAAAGTACCGGCTTTCATACGCTCGTATAAACGGTGAACACCTGTGGTGGTTTCTTCAGATAAACCCTGGATGCCTTTAGCAAGCTCCGGGTAACGGTCAAACACCATATTGGTTAAATCGCCACCATCATCAAGGATCATGTTTAGCGGCTTGCGGTCTTCGCCAAAGAAAAGGGTTTGCTCAATACACCAGTCAAATTCTGTTTCGTTCATACCTTTCCAGGCGTAAACAGAAGTACCTGCAGCAGCAATAGCAGCAGCAGCGTGGTCCTGGGTAGAGAAGATATTACAGCTCGACCAGGTAACCTCGGCACCAAGCGCCTGAAGCGTCTCGATCAAAACAGCAGTTTGGATAGTCATGTGCAGACAGCCCGCTATACGTGCGCCTTTTAATATTTGTGCAGGCCCGTATTCGGCACGTAGTGCCATTAAGCCCGGCATTTCTGCTTCGGCCAATTCAATTTCTTTGCGGCCCCAGGCAGCAAGTGAAATATCCTTCACTTTATTTTTCACGTAGGTGGTTTCTACTGTCGACATAGCTTTTCTAATTTTTCTTCAAAAGTAAAGAATATAAATTTTTAATGAAAGGCATAGCGGTTTTGTTGCCATAGGGCAAGCGGAACCGTTGATTTCAATGATTAAATGATGTCGCTGATGCCTGAACATCGATTTACTGGATTATAAATTGCATTTTTTTTCAGAACGTCAACAGAGAAGCTTCGGGCGAAAGCGAACAGAACGTGGTGGGCAGTGCGGCAGGAAGGGCATAGGGAATGTTTGCTGAAGCATAGGGCATGAGCGGCGAAGCATGGGGCAAATTTTCACAGCCCGTGAGTTCTGTACGCTTTGCAGGGTAAAGGAACGTGCGGCAAAGAAGCCTCTCTGTTGACTTGATTTTTGGTTACTTTGTATCAAGACAAAGTAATAGCCTCCGCGGCAAATGAGCGGACGATCCCTTTATTTAAGCACTAAACTTTTAATAAGGGGGCGTTGCCTTTGGCCCGGGCTTTACGCTGCAAATCCTCGCCTTTGCCCACGCACCAAGGCCTGCCCGCGGCCGTGGGTTTTCCGCTGCAATCCCTAACGCATTTTCTATGCTGCCTTCTCCGCCCCAATAGTCTTCCCTGCAACAACCGGGGCCATGCTTAAGCTGCCATTGTGCACACCGCCCATTTCAACCTGCAACGTTGCAGTTTTAATATCGCCGGTGATGTTACCCGTGCTGCGTATCTCCAACGATGATGCATTGATATTGCCGGTAACCTTGCCATAAATGATGATCTCTTTAGTAACAATGTTGCCTTTTACCACGCCTTTTTCGCCGAGGATAAGCCCTTCATCTACGGTGATGTTGCCGTTTACGGTACCATCTATACGGGCGAATGCAGGCGCTTTGAGGTTGCCATCCAATACTGATCCTTCGCTGATGAGGGTGGAGATGGCCTGGAGGTCTAAAGCTACTTTTTCTTTTTTTGAGAATAATGCCATGGGGGTGGGATTAATGAGTGGTTGATTGAGTAAATGGTGAGTAGTTAAGTTGTGCGTCGAACGATAAGTCAGCTTTGCAACCACTCACCGCTCTCCATTCACCACTCTGCTATTACTTATTTAACGTTAAAAAATTTACAGGGTTTATTGGTTTGCCGTTTCTGCGCACTTCGTAATGCAGGTGCGTACCGGTAGAGTGGCCTGTGGAGCCAATTTCGCCTATCTTTTCGCCTACGCTTACCTGTTGTCCTACCTTCACCGTAATGCGCGAGAGGTGCCCGTACAGCGTTTGGAAACTGTTACCATGGTCTATCCGCACGCATTTGCCGTAGCCGCCATACCAGCCCGCAAAAACAACTTTGCCATTGGCGGTGCTTTTGGCTTCGTCGCCGCGACTACCCTTAAAATCAACACCCGGGTGAAACTCGGCGCTGGCGGAGTTGAACGGATCGCTTCGGTAGCCAAAAAATGAAGTGAACGAGCTCACCTTTGGGTAGCCCATCGGCGTAAAGGCAACGTTCCCCATTAGTTTGTTCAGGTAATCATTATACAGGCTGTACACTTCCTTATCAGATAGTTTTTTGCCTTCCGCATTGTTATCGCCTCCTGTGCCTTTGGTGCTGAAGCCCTTAAGCCCGCGGCGGCGCAGGTAATCGTTTATAGTTTTTAGTTTGCTTTCTATTTGCTGGATATAGCCCTGGGCAGATTGCTCTTCGCCGGCCTTTTGCATGCTTGCAGGTATCTCGCCTTTAAGTTTTATTATTTGCGATAGCAGTTGCAGGTTTTCCTGTTGATGCTTGGCGTTTTGGGCATGCAAATAAAAAATAACACCGGCCAGCGCTACAAAAACGCCTGCAACAGCAGCGGCATAATGCTTTATTCTTTTAAGGTGTTTGGTTTTTACCTGCAACGATTGGGTTTGCTGGTTGCGGTTTAATATGACAATAGTGCTTACATCAGATGTGTTTGGACTCATCGATTTAATTAATTGGGACTGCAAAGTAAACAACCTAATCCAATTATTCAAATTAACATCGCGTTAACTTGTACATTTACAATTAATTAATTGTAGCGGCAGTTTGCACAGGGCGGTTTCCAGTTTGCCGCTGGCCCGTCGCCAAATAAAAAAGCGACAGGATCACCCATCGCCATTTATTATTATACCCGAGACCTTCTGTCTCAAATCTCAAATCTCACATCTCAAATCTAAATTTACATATTCAAACTCAAATACTGCTTTGGGTTAACCGGGCGGCCGTTCTTACGTATCTCATAGTGCAAATGCGGGCCGGTAGAGCGGCCTGTTGAGCCTACTTTGCCAATAACATCGCCTACCGTAACACGTTGCCCTTCGCGCACGTTAATTTTTGATAGGTGGCCGTACCATGTCTCGAGGCCGTTGGGGTGTTTTATACGTACGCAATTGCCGTAGCCACCGGCCTTTGCAGCATAAATAACATTGCCGCTGGCGGTACATTTAACCGGCTCGCCTTTTTTGCCTTTAAAATCCAGCCCGGGGTGAAACTCGCCCCCGCCAAAATCAAAGGGGTTGCTGCGGTACCCAAAAAACGACGTGAACGAACTTAAGCGCGGGTAACCCATTGGCATATAAGCAATGTTATTTACCAGTTTATCCAGGTAGTTGTTAAACTCGCTGTACATCTTGGTATCGCTTTTTGCTTTATTGCTGCTTATGTTAACTGTTTTAAAGCTGATGCTGCGCAAGCCGCGTTTGCTTAAATAATTGTTGATGTTTTTTAATTTCGACTGGATGCTCTCAATATACCCAACAGCCTTGCTGCGGTTGCCTTCTTTCTCCGAGTTGGCCAGCATAGCTTCTTCGGTAGTTTTATCAACTTCGTTTTGTAAAGCCGCTATCTGCGAGTGCAGGCGGGTGTTTTCGTGGCTTTGCTCGGCTACCTTGCTGTTTAGCTTCATAATCGCAGCCATTAGTACCATTACCATAATAAGGCCGGCAGCTATTGCCAGTTTAAGGCTGTTAAAATGCTTTGCTCTTACCTGTACAACCCGGGGTTGGGATTGGTTTTTTTGCGTAAATATGCCCATTACCTAAACGTTTTGTTTTTAAGTTTTTTCTTTAGTTAATTAATCAGGGATCGGCGTTAACCGACGTTGCAATATAAAAACATTACCCGATATCCTGTTAATGTTTAATTATAACCCCAACGTCAATTAATGGCGATTATTCTTTCTACGTGTTTTTTTGTAAAATGATTTGGGTATTTTTGTATAAAATTTAGAATTAAGCTAACATACATATGTACCCAGAATATTTAGTTGCCCCAATGCGGGAAGAATTAACCCGGGTTGGGTTTGAAGAATTGAAAGATGCAGATGCGGTAAATAAAGCTATTAAAAGCGAAGGTACTGTATTTGTGATGGTTAACTCGGTTTGCGGTTGCGCTGCTGCCAATGCACGCCCTGCTGCCCGTATGGCATCGGCAAACGAAAAACACCCCGATCGTTTGGTTACCGTTTTTGCCGGTATGGAGCGCGAGGCCGTTGATGCCGCCCGTAACCTGATGTTGCCTTACCCTCCGTCATCGCCGTCAATGGCGCTGTTTAAAGATGGTAAATTGGTGCACATCATCGAGCGCCACCAGATAGAAGGCCGCCCTGCACAAATGATCGCCGACAACCTGATCGGTGCGTTTGAAGAATACTGCTAATTGAGAGGCAAGACTGTTAGAGTCAAGAATCAAGATAAAAAAAGGTTCGGTGCAAAACACCGAACCTTTTTTGTTTAAAACAGTATTCAAGTCTTGTCTCTTGATTCTTAGTTCTTGTCTCTAAAACTTACCCTCTATTCACTTCTTAAACTCTTCACCGGGTTGCTCAACGCAGCTTTGATGCTTTGGTAACTTACCGTTAGCATGGTTATGCCTACTGCACCTATGGCTGTTGCCGCAAAGATCCACCAGGAAAGGTCGGCGCGGTACTTGTAGTTTTGCAGCCAGCCGCCCATAAAGTAATAGGCTACCGGTATGGCAAACATCAGCGAGATACAAACCAGCGCAATAAAATCCTTCGACATAAGCTGCCACAGGCTAAATACCGATGCACCCAATACTTTGCGTACGCCGATCTCCTTTGTGCGCTGCTCGGCCATAAACGATGCCATGCCAAACAAGCCCATACAGCTAATAAAAATGGCTAACAGCGTAAAAAAGCCTGCCAGTTTACCCACGCGCTCCTCGCTGGAGAATTTGCGGGCGTACTCCTCGTCGGTAAATTTATAATCGAAGGGGCTTGCCGGATCGTATTGTTTAAACGTCGCCTCTATTTTAGCCAATGCATTATGCGTACTCATTTTAGGGTTAAGGCGTATATCCACCAGGTCGCCGCCGCCCCCTGATAGTGAGAATAGCGTAGTTTTTACCGGTTCGTACGGCGAGGACATCACCATATCTCTTATCACGCCAATAACGTGGTATTTATAGTCGCCGCTTTTTACAATGGCGCCTACCGGATGTTTCAAATTCATAAATTTTACCGATGCCTCATTGAGGATAAGTGCAGCTGAATCAGCCTTAATATCTCTCGAAAAATCGCGGCCATCTATCAGCTGCCATTGGGCCACTTTGCCAAACTCGGGCGTTATGCGTATAAAGGCAAAATCGTCCTGCAGGTCCGGCGCTTTGCCTTCCCAATCGAAACCGCTGCTGTTTGAATATACATCTGTAAGCGGGCTGCCCGATTCTGCTATCTCCACAATTGCCCCACTTGCCAGCAGATCGTTGCGTACGGCCGTAAAGTTGTTGTGGATATCGGTGGTTTTCATGCTCATTTGCAGCACACCGGTGCGCTCGTATCCAACGGGCCGGTTTTTAGTGTACTGTACCTGCCTGAAAACTACAATAGTGCCTATAATAAGCGTTGCCGATACAAAAAACTGCAACACTACCAATACCTTGCGCGGAACAGCTGCGTAACGCCCTGCTTTAAACGTACCCTTTAAAACCTTTACCGGTTGAAAGGACGACAGGTAGAACGCCGGGTAGCTACCTGCTATTACGCCTGTGAGTAAACTAAAGCCAAGCCCCATCATCCAAAACACGGGGTTGGCCCAAAGCACTTTCATATTTTTATCGGCAACCTGGTTAAACCAGGGCAACGTTAGCCAAACCAGCGCGATGCACAATATAAAAGCAAAGCCCACCACCAATAACGATTCGCTGAAGAACTGGGCGATCAATTGGCTGCGTACCGAACCAACTGCCTTGCGGATACCTACTTCCTTGGCCCTTTTCTCGGACCGGGCGGTGCTTAAATTCATAAAGTTGATGCAGGCCAGCAGCAGTACAAATACGCCGATGATGCCAAACAGCCAAACAAACTGGATGGCGCCGCCGGTGTTTTTACCGTCTTTAAATTCGCCGTAAAGGTGCCATTTGGCCATGGGGTGCAAAAACACCTGCGGATTAAACGAGGCGCCCACTTTATCGCCCTGGGCGGCAATATTTTTCTTTTTAAGCCCGCTGATGCGTGCGTTAACTTTAGCAATATCCGCGCCCGGGTTAAGCTGGGCAAACAGCTGGAAAGAGTTATTCCCCCATTGTGTTGATGCCCGTTTTAACCATTCTTCGGTATCAAGGTAAAGCTGCCATGGCAGTATATAAGTAAGTTCGTTAAACTCGGTATTGCGCGGCAGGTCCTCATAAACGCCCGTAACATTTACTATTTTTTTATTGTCTATTTTTATGATCTTGCCCATCGGGTCGGCATCGCCAAACATAGCCTTTGCTACTTTTTGCGATATAATAATGGCTGAGGGGTCCTTTAAACCTGTACGGGTACCTTTTAGCATTTTTAGCGTAAGCATGTCGGGCGCTTCGGGTTGCATATAGCTACCGGTCATGCTCAGTTTTTTATCGCCAACGGTTAGTATGTGCTCAAAATTCCAGCTGGATAAAACCACGTATTTAAAATCGCGGTTGGGGCCGGTATAATCGGTGCGGAGGACGGTGCCCAGCGGAATAGGTATGGCTACCTGGCTGCCGGTTTTACCATTCAGCGTTTGGTGCTGCATTACCTTAACTACCCTATCATAGTTTCCGTGGTATTTATCGTATGATAGTTCGTCCCATATCCAAAGCCCAATCAGCATGGCCACCGCCATACCAACGGAAAGCCCCGACACATTGATAAAGGTATGCGTTTTGTTTTTGATGAGGTTGCGCCAGGCAACTTTGAGGTAATTTCTGATCATGATTACACCGATTACTATTTGTGATTACACCGATTATATTTTGTGATTACACCGATTACTATTTGTGATTACACCGATGTGATTTTCTTGATTGATTCCTCTTTTCTTGACTCTTGTCTCTTGATTCTTGACTCTCAACTCTTGTCTCTTGATTCTCGACCCTATTCGCTCTTCAAACTCTTCACCGGGTTCATCAGCGCTGCCTTTATGGTTTGGATGCTTACGGTTAATAGTGTGATGGTTATTGCACCTACCCCGGTGACGATGAACGTCCATACCGAAATGCCGGAGCGGTACTCGAAGTTTTGCAGCCAGTTGCTCATGAGGTACCAGGCTATTGGCGCGGCTATCAGCAACGATACCGTTACCAATATAATAAAATCGGTAGACAGTAACCGCCACAGATTGTATATAGATGCGCCCAACACTTTGCGTACGCCTATTTCTTTTACGCGCTGCTCTGCCATAAACGATGCCATGCCAAATAAACCAAGGCAGCTGATAAAGATGGCCAGGCTGGCAAAAAATGCCGCCAGTTTACCTATGCGCTGCTCGTTACCAAATTTTTTGGCGTAAACTTCATCCACAAAACTGTACTGAAAAGGTTGCTCGGGGTTAAACTGTTTAAACACGGCCTCAATTTTTTCTACCGCTGTGCTGGCACTTACTTTAGGGTTTATTTTTAATACTACCGCATTGCCCGGGCCTTTGTTAAGGAAAAACACGCCCGGTTTTACCGGCGCGTAGGGCGAGTTAACTACAATATCTTTTATAACCCCGATGATCTTATACGTGCTGCCGTAAAAGAAAATACTTTGATCGGTAGCGTTTTTCATGCCCATGAATTTGGCGGCAGCCTCGTTAATTACCACGGCTAAAGAATCAGACGGGTAGGCGTTTGAAAAACCGCGGCCGCCTGTAAACTGCCAGCCCACAGTTTCGCCGTAGCCTGCAGATACGCCTGCCTGCTGAAAATCAACACTGAGGTTGGGGTCTTTATCCTTCCATTCGATAGCGCTGGTACTGCCCGACATGCCCGTTGGCGCAACATCGCCTTCGGCAAGGGCAACCACAGCCCCTGTTTTCAGCAGTTCGTCTTTTACAGAAGCAAAACTTTTATGAATAGCCTCCCCGCCAATCTGCACAGCCACCAGCCCATCTCGGGTGTAACCAACGGGGCGGTCTTTAGCAAATTCTATCTGGCGGAAAACCACAATAGTACCGATGATCAGCACTACCGAAACGGCAAACTGCACCACTACCAAAATCTTGCGCGGGATAGCGGCCAAACGCCCCACCCTAAACGAACCTTTTAATACCTTAACCGGCTGGAAAGATGACAGGTAAAATGCCGGGTAGCTTCCTGCTATTAAACCGGTTATTAAGCTAAAGCCGATAGTAAGCAGCCAAAATATGGGGGTGGTCCACAGGATGCTCATTTGTTTATCGGCCACCTCGTTAAAAAAGGGCAGGCTTAGCTGCACCAGCAGCAAGGCCACCAAAAATGCAAATGCTACGCACAGTACCGATTCGGCAAAGAACTGGTAGATAAGCTGCCCGCGCAACGACCCTATTGCCTTGCGGATGCCCACTTCTTTAGCCCTCTTTTCTGACCGGGCGGTGCTTAAATTCATAAAATTAATGCAGGCCAGCAGCAGCACAAACACCCCAATGATGCCAAACATCCACACATATTGAATGCGGCCGCCGGTGTTTTTGCCGTCTTTAAACTCGCCGTACAAATGCCATTGGCTCATAGGCTGCAAAAACAACGCAGGTTTCTTTTTGGCCAGCACGGCGCTTACGTTGCGCAATTTCTCGTCTTTTATTTTTAGCGAGGCAGAAGCCATATTAGCATTATTGGCCATTTGCACCCAAACGGTACAAAAGTTTGGCCGCCATGGCTCCTTCATCGATTTCATGTCGTTAGCATCGTACATCATTTGCCACGGTGCTATAAACCCTACATTGGCCAGGGTTGAATTTTGCGGCAGGTCCTGGTACACGCCCGCTACTTTAGCGTTCAACTGGTTATCAATTTTTAAAGTTTGCCCCATCGGGTCGTCATCGCCAAAGTAAGCTTTAGCAGTTGCTGCGGAAATAATGATAGACGATGGGTCGGTTAGCGCGTTGCGGCTGCCCATCAGCATATCCAATGTAAACATATCAGGCCCGTTTGGCTCCATAAACAAGCCAAAACGGTTGATCTTTTTATTATCGAGGGCCAGCAGGTGGTCGCCCCAGCCGGCAGCCATAACCACATATTTAAAATCGCTGCTGTAGTTTTTGCGCAACGCGCCGGCCAACGGATAAGGCATCCCGTCCCAGGTTTGCACTTCGCCATTATTGGTAACGTTTTGCCTTACCTGGGCAATGCTGCTGTAGTTTTGATGCACTTTATCAAACGATAATTCATCCCACATCCAAAGCCCGATAAGCATGGCAACCGCCATCCCAACCGATAAGCCTGCTATGTTGATAAAGGAGTGTACCTTATTTTTGATAAGGTTGCGCCAGGCTACTTTTAAATAATTTCTGATCATGACTTTTGCGATTACACCGATTACTACTTTGGATTACACCGATTAAATTTTTGTGATTACACCGATTGTTATCGGTGTGGCAAGCAAGCTTGCTGCGCGGAGTAGTATAAGATGTATGCCAAGTTCACAAATTATTTATAATCAAGCAATTACACATGATTTATTTTGCACGATTGTTCGGAAACGGACGGTGAGGTGTTCGGTTATATGGCGGGCGGGGGAAGCATGGAAATCCAACGGCCGCCGAGAATTTCATCCCGGCGGCCGTTTCTTTATCTTGATTCTTGTCTCTTGACTCTTACCTCTTGATTCTTATCTCTTGATTCTTGTCTCTTGATTCTT
>NZ_CAMLOV010000139.1 GCF_946481715.1 uncultured Mucilaginibacter sp.
ATTGCAGGTGGCCACCAGCTTTAAAAAGGGTAGCTTTGCCACATGGCTCTGCATAATTTCCCTTGCCAATTCCTCGTCGTCCGCTATAATACAAGTGATCGTTTTCATAGGTCGAGTTTTAGGTCTGCTTCATAGGTGCCACTGTTTTGCCGAAGCCGCAGTTGGTGCCGGCCGGGGTAGGTGAGTGCCAAACGCCGCTGTACATTTTTTAGCCCAAGCCCTTTTTTGCCATCGGCCGGCGCTTCGGCACAACTATTCTCAACTTTTAAAAAAAGCTTATCTCCGGCCACTTTCAGGCTGATGGTGATCCAGCCGTTGCCATCTGCCAGGCTGTGCTTAAAAGCATTCTCTACAAAGGGCAGCAGCAATAAAGGTGCTATCATCTTGCCCGCCAAATCGCCCGAGTACTGAAAAGAAAGCTCCAGCCGGTCGGCAAAGCGCATTTGCTCTATGCCTATAAAACTTTCCAGGTGTTTTATCTCGTCCAGCAGCAGTACTTTGGGTGCTGCCGCCTCGTAAAGCATATAATGCATCAGTTCCGACAAGCGCAGCACCACCGCCGATGCCTGTTGCGAACCCCGCAGGGTAAGCGCGTATAAACTATTAAGCGTATTGAAAAAGAAGTGCGGGTTTATCTGTGCCTTTAACAATCCCATCTCTGCCGAAAACTTTTCCTTCTCCAGTTCGCGCATGTGTTTTTCCTGCACTAAGGCGTTCCGCATCAGCTTTACCAGCATGGTTATCATAATAACCGGCAGTTGTTTAGCTGCATTGCGCACAATACGCACCTCTATCCAAAAATCCTTTCGCTCGGCGGCGTAAACCGCAGGCTCGTGTATTTTATCCCATGGCACCCAAATAGCATAGTTAAAAAAACGGGCGAGGAGCCCTGCCACCAGCAGTAATATGGCAAGCGCCCCCGCATAATGGAAATACTTATGCTTATGATAATAAGCAGGCATCAGCACGTACAGGTTAAAGTAGCACAGGGCGATAACCAACGGCACATCCGTAGTGAATTGCGGGTCTATCTGGAAAATCAGTTCATCCTTATCCTCCCAGGCATCCGTTAGGGCCAGGTAGCCGATATAGGCCAGCCAGAAGAGTAGGTGCCGTAAAAAGGCCGGGTAACGCGCCTGCCGAAGGGTTTGCATAGCGTAAATTTGCGCATTGTTTTGCAAAAACTGCTACCATTTCGGCCAATACTACATCTGTTACCTTTAATTGACGTTTTAAGGGCTTTAAATACTTCGGCGGCTCTAAAGCCCCTACCTGCGGCATCGAAACGGCCCTTTGTCTAAATTCTAAAAAAAAGAACACGCAGCACCCTTTATTTGGGGTATGAAATATTTATTGCGCCCGAATTTTTATGTTTTTTTTTGTGCAGTATGCCTTTTTATAATGGCCGATATATATCGGACCAATGCCCAGTCGTTCCAGCCTCCCGCCCTTGCGCAGCGCCTGCAGATGGTGGCTACCCGCGTAACCGGGCGTATTGCAATTGATGGCGTGGCGAACGAAAGCGCCTGGGCAAGCGCCCCAGTTGCAAAAAACTTTATCACATCTTACCCCAGGGAGGGCGCCCCCGCTGCCTACGATACCGAGGTAAGGCTGCTGTACGATGATAAGAATATTTACGTTACCGCAGTTTGCCACTTTCCGCCGGGTAAGAAAGGCCTGCAGGTACAGGATATGCGGCGAGATTTTAGCTTCAGTAATAACGAGAATTTCCAAATACTTATCGACCCTTTTAAAGACCGAAGGATGCCGGTGATGAGCTTTGCAGTAAGCCCTTATGGCACCCAAATGGACCTGATGTATTATGCCGACCAAACCTACGATTACAAATGGGACGCTGTTTGGCAGGCAGCCAGCACCATACAAGAACATTCGTGGACAACCGAAATTGCTATTCCCTTCGCCACGTTGCGTTACCCAAAAAGCGTTGCCGAATGGAGCATTAACTTTGCAAGGAACATCCGGAACCTGGGCGAACTGAGCGGCTGGTCGCCCTGGCCACAGGCTTTTAGCCAGGGGCGGCTGGATTACGGCGGCATCTTAGCCGGTATTGTTGCGCCACAAGCTAATGTTAACTTGCAAATACAGCCCTACGCCCTTGTAAACGCTAATAAAACCAACCTTAGCAAAACAAAGTATAAGCCCGAATTTGGCGGAGAGCTAAAGTATGCTATCAGCTCTAACACCACGCTGGAAGCTACCGTGAATACCGATTTTGCGCAGGCGGAGGTAGACAGGCAGGTGGTAAACCTTAGCCGATCCAGCGTGTTTTTCCCGGAGCGGCGGCAGTTTTTTTTAGAGAATGCAAGTTTGTTTGCCGTAGGCCAAAACAGCCTTATCCAGCCGTTTTTTAGCCGCAGGGTAGGTTTAAGCGATGGGGGAGTACCCCTCACCCTCGATGGCGGGCTGCGCTTTATTCACCAGGACAACAAACAATCGGCAGGTATATTGGCCATGAAACAAGCCGGGGATACTACCCAGGCGGGGGCTTTATTTGGGGTGTTCCGCTACAAACGGAACGTAGGGGATAAACTACAGCTGGGGGTAATGGAAGTGCTTCGCCAAAACCAGGCAGGCGCAGGGCGGCCATCATCGTTAAACCCCGTGGAGGCAATTGATGCGCAATGGCAGGTGAGTGCGCCATTATTTTTACGTGGCATGGTGTCCCATTCGTCAAACACATTAACCGGGCAAAACGGCATGGCGGCTTTTACCGAATTTAATTATTCGAGCAACCTGTTGTATGTAGATTGGTTTGAGACGGCGGTTACCAAAAACTACCAGCCGCAAACCGGCTTTGTTGCCCGCGAAAATTTTATAAACACGCAGCCATCAGCTTACTTTTACATTCATAAAAACTGGTTCCCAAAATCCCTCGCGTTTTACAACCCGTCTATAACTGCCGATGTTTTTCATGAGGCATCCGGCGGTACCTTCCAGGAGGCAAACCTGGTTATTATGCCGTTCCACCTGGTATTTACCAACCTGGCCGAAGTTGGCATAAGCATAACATCCTCCTGGGAAAACCTTACCACCAACTTTCAGCCTGTGAAGCGTATTGATATAGCCGCGCACAATTACCGGTTCACCCGCTTTGGCTTGCAAGGCCGCACTAACGCCGGCGCACCTTACAGCGCGCAGGTAGATATAAGCACCGGCGGCTATTACAATGGCTCGCTTAACAGCTACATTATTGCGTTGCGGGCTGCGCCAATACCACATATAGCGTTTGTGTTTAATTACACCCGCAACGATTTTAAGAAAACAGGCATCAATAAATTAAGTACCACCACCAATTTATTCGCCCCGGAATTGCGGCTTGCTGCCAGCCCAAAAGTGTTGCTTTCCGGCTTTTACCAGTACAATACCGATAGCAGGAATGGGTCGTTAAACGCGCGTTTCTCCTGGGAATACCGCCCGTTATCGTATGTTTATTTGGTGGTAAACAGCCTTAATAATTATGATAAAGCAACGCCCTTTAACGTGCCCGTGCGGCAGCAGGGCGGCATCCTCAAACTAACTTACATCCACAAAATTTAGGGTCGGTTGTTTGCCAAGGTTCTTTTTTGTGGAACCCCCAATTCGTTTGCCTGCGGCGATATTGATAGCTGAGCCTGTACCCACTAAAAATTAAAAACGTTTTGCCGAATAACCCCCCGGGGTTGAAAAAAAATATTTAGTTTCAGCGTTTTTAAAAGATCAATATGCTAACGGTAGAAAAAATTGGCGGCACTTCTATGAGTGCGCTAAAGGATGTCATTGAAAATATTATACTTTTTAATAAAACCGGAAACCAGCTGCACAACCGCGTATTTGTGGTGTCGGCTTTCTCGGGGGTGACCAACTTATTGCTGGAAAACAAAAAGACCAAAGCGCCCGGCGTTTATCAAAAACTGGCCAACCGGGAGGATTTCCACAGCGAACTTGCAGCTGTAGCCGTGTACTTGAAAGAACTGAACGGGCAATACCAGTACCTTGGGCTGGATATAGCGGCGGCCGATGATATGGTTGACCGCGAAATAAAAACCGCCCTAAACTACCTCGACAGTGCCGTTACCATGCTCGCCTCCGGTTATCTCAACGAAGGTATCCTGCTTGCGGCGAGGGAAATATTAGCCTCCCTTGGCGAAAGCCATTCTGCATACGTGCTGGCAAGTATCCTGCAAGGCAAAGGGCTAAGTGTACAGCTGGTTGACCTTGCCGGCACGATGGATGCGAGGCCGCTATCTATAACCGCACGGATAGAGGATGCCTTTGCTAAAATAGACCTCGCGCAATGTATGGTTATAGCCACCGGCTATACAAAAGGTACTGAAGGCATTATGAGGGAATTTGACCGCGGCTATTCTGAAGTAACCTTTTCAAAAATAGCCGAAATACTTAAGCCCCAGGAAGCCATCATCCATAAGGAATACCACCTGTCTACTGCCGACCCCGGCCTGGTGGGCATTGATAATGTGAAACCGGTGGGGAACACCAATTATGATATTGCCGACCAGCTTGCAGATGTGGGCATGGAGGCCATACACCCCAAGGCAGCCAAGCCGCTGGAAATGGCCGGGATACATTTGCGCATAAAAAACACCTTTGAGCCGGAACACCCGGGGACACTGATCACTAAAGATTATATATCGAAGATAAAAAGGGTGGAGGTGATCACCGGTACCGGCCAGCAATGCCTTATTGATATCTACGACCCGCTGATGACGGGCAACGTTGGCAGCGATCTGCAGATCATGCAATGTTTTTACCAGCACGGTATCAGCTATACATTCAAAGTAACCAGCGCCAATAGCATTAGTATTGTGATTTGGGAAAGCGACCTGAAACCCGAACTCATCACCGACCTGCAACGCAAGTTCGAAAAAATTACGACCGAACCGGTTGCCATGGTTTGCCTGCTGGGCACCAATATGGATCAGCCTGGGCTGCTGGCTAAAGCTACCACTGCTTTGGCAAAAGCCGATATCAATATCATCAGTGCCGGCGTTGCAAGAGGCAAGGTTAATATCCAGTTCCTGATTGCCCGCGAAGATTTTAAGAAAGCCATAATTGCTTTGAATAAGGAGGTTGGTTAATGCACCTTGATAGCAACCGCGTTATCTTATTTTTTAAGAATGCCTGTTTTTCGCCCAAATGCAGGCATTTTCCTCCTACAGAAACCAATCAGCAAACCTGCTGCGGGCGGTGGCCATCCTATCTGGCGGTTGTTGGCTTATTTATTTATTTCCGGTTGTTTAATTATTATTGGAAAATGAGTGCGAAATAATAAAAAGGCCGGAAACTAATTGTACATTGTAGTACTTTGACGAAAGCCTAATGGTATTTTAAACCGCATACCAATAAAAACGCTTTCGTATTAAGCAGAACCACTTCCTGCACCTGTTTTATTTATCCAGCCCGGTGCCCTGCACAAATATCTATACCAAACAATCGATCAATAGAAAGGGACGCTAAGTGTGTACACTTAGCACCAACTATTTTTTGGTAGTGATATCTAATTAATATAAAAAACCTACTAAACCTTATTTTAACACTTCACAACGAAATGGATAAACAGGTAAATAATCCCCCGGGTAAGGCGTTGCAGGAAAGCATCAATGAAATAAGACAGCCAAATGTGGAGACAAGGGAGCCGGAAGGAGCGCTTGCCGTTGCAAATAAGAAGCTGCTTTTTCAAAATGAAGAAAAGGAAAAGCGGGCCACAGAATTGGTCATAGCCAAAGGAGAGCTTGCCTTTCAAAAAAGAGAGAAAGGGAAACGCGCCGCCGAGTTATTACTGGCTAATGAAGAACTAGCTTTTCAAAATAAGGAAAAGGAAAAGCGCGCGAACGAACTGGCCGTTGCTAACAAGGAACTTGCTTTTCAAAATAAAGAGAAGGAAAAACGGGCATCGGAGTTGATCATTGCGAACAAAGAGCTCATCTTTCAAAACGAAGAGAAAGAAAAGCGGGCCGCTGAGTTAATTATCGCAAACAGGGAACTTGCTTTTCAAAATAAAGAAAAAGAAAAGCGGGCCAACGAGCTGGCCGTTGCCAACAAGGAGCTTTTGTTTCAAAATAAAGAGAAAGAAAAACGGGCATCGGAGTTGATTATTGCGAACAAAGAACTCATCTTTCAAAATCAGGAAAAGGAAAAGCGCGCGGCCGAACTAATTATAGCTAACCGCGATTTAAAAAAAGCGGAAGACGATATCCGGAAGCTAAATGAGGAAGATATCCGGAAATTAAACGAAGCGTTAGAGCAAAAGGTTATTGAACGGACGGAAGAACTGGAGGCGGCTAACCAGGAATTGGAGGCGGCTAACCAGGAACTGGAGGCATTTTCCTATTCTGTGTCGCATGATCTCCGGGCACCTTTACGCATAGTAAATGGTTATACTATCATTCTCCGGGAAGATTATCAGAATATTTTTGACGATGAAGGCAAGCGGCTGCTATCCATAATACAGGGTAGCGCAAAAAAAATGGGTGTACTCATTGATGACCTGTTGACTTTTTCAAGGCTGGGCCGACGCGGGGTATTCAAAACAAATGTGGACATGAACCTGATGGTAAAAAACGCTGTAGATGAATTAATGGTATTAACAACACACAAAGTAACCATTCAAATCAATCAACTTTCAACTGGGCTTGCAGACAGATCGCTCATAAGCCAGGTATGGCTTAATTTGCTATCCAACGCCATTAAATATTCGATACACTCGCCTAAGCCTATTATAAAAATCAGCTGCGTTCAACACGATGCGGAGGTTATTTATTCAATTGCAGATAATGGCGTCGGTTTCGACATGCAATACGCGCATAAACTATTCGGGGTGTTCCAACGGCTGCACGATACGGAAGAATTTGAAGGAACAGGTGTAGGGTTGGCGCTGGTACACAGGATCATAAAAAAGCACGGTGGGAAAATATGGGCGACGGCTGAAATTGATAAAGGCGCCACTTTTAATTTCAGTTTACCACATACAGGCAAAAAACAGTAAACTAATGGAAAACGAACAACTCGACATCATGCTGATAGAAGACAGTTTACATGATGCAGAATTAACCATGCGAGCGTTGCGCAAAAACAACGCCCATATAAAGATCGTCCATTTAAAAAATGGCGCGGTAGCGCTCGATTTTCTTTTCGGCAATGGAGCTTATACCGGCCGAAACGTAAATAACAAGCCCCGGGTTATTTTGTTGGACCTGAAGATGCCGAAAGTAAGCGGGCTGGAAGTACTGGAAAAAATAACCGGCAACCAACTGACCAAAAAGATCCCGGTAGTGGTGCTTACTTCTTCAAAAGAAAACCCGGATGTAGAACGCGCTTATTTATTGGGCGCTAACAGTTATATTGTTAAACCCGTCGATTTTGAAAGTTTTCAGAAGATCGTAAACGACCTGGGTATGTACTGGTTATCACATAACCATCCACCACTTAGTTAATGCTAATATTACATGAAATCTCAGATTAAGATATTGCTATTGGAAGATTCTCTACTGGATGCAGAGTTAATCAAAAGGGAACTTATTAAAGGGCAGATCGATCATGAAATATTGTTGGTGCGCGACAAAGAAAGCTTTCGGCAGGCACTCGGTAACTATCCGGCTGATATCGTCCTGTCTGACCATTCGCTCCCGAACTTTAACTCTCATGAGGCCTTAAAAATGGTTGAATCTTCAGGGGTGGGGATCCCGTTTATACTGATCACATCTACCATGACGGATGAATTCGCGGTAAAGATCATGAAAGAGGGGGCAAATGATTATATCATTAAAGACCGGTTATCGCGCCTGCCCTCTGCGGTGGTCAATGTGATTGAAAAGTTCCGCCTGATACGCGCACAAAAAGCTGAACGGCTTAAAGTAAATGAAGAACTAAAAAGTTTAAACTATCGCCTGCAACTGGCTACCAAAAGCGCAAACCTGGGTATTTGGGACTGGGACGTTGTAAACAATAAATTGCATTGGGACGACGGTATGTTTAAGCTTTATCATATTGATTATAAAAGGTTTGATTCGATATATGAAGCCTGGACCGAAATGCTGCACCCTGATGACAAGGCTCAAATAAACGAGGAAATACAATCGGCGCTTAGGGGAGAAAAAAAGTACGATACCGAATTCAGGCTGATGGATGGTAACCATGGTGTTCATACGATAAGGGCCACAGGTACGGTAGAATGGAATGATATGGGTGTCCCGGTCCGGATGATTGGCATCAATTGGGATATTACCAAACGAAAAGCTGCTGTAGCGGAGCGTGAGGCGATAATCGGTGAGATGTCTCTGCGAAATGCAGAACTGGAACAGTTTGGTTATATCATTTCTCACAATTTGAGAGCCCCGGTAGCCAATATCATGGGTGCGGCGAGCGCATTGCAGGATCCCGAACTGGATTGTGAAGACAGGGCTATTTATAACAAAGCAGTTCATCAATCCGCCATTAATTTAGACCATATCATCCAGGACCTGAACCATATTTTGGAGATAAAATCGGGCAACCCAACTAAAGAATCTGTACGGTTTTCTGATTTGGTGGGCGATATAAAAATGAGTATTGATGAGCTGTTGATAACCGAGGAATTCGATATTAGTTGCGATTTTTCGGCAATTGACGAGCTATTTACAGTAAGAGCTTATTTATACAGCATTTTTTATAACCTTATTTCCAACAGCCTAAAGTACCGCAGGAAAGGGGTTATAGGCAATATTAAAATTAAAAGCCAGGTATTAAATAACATCGCCGTGCTCTGGTTTGCCGATAACGGTATAGGGCTTAACATGGAGAAGAACAAAGCACACATTTTCGGCTTGTATCGGCGTTTCCATTCAAATTTTCCCGGCAAAGGCATGGGGTTATTTATGGTTAAATCTCAGGTTGAAATTTTAGGAGGGAATATAAGTGTAGAAAGCAATGAACACATTGGCACTACTTTCCGGATTGAATTTCCGTTAAAGTAAATCGAGGCCGGCGGCAGCCACCTTCGTCAGTCCGCGGCGTTGCAAAAGGCAAGGTAAATACCCAGTTCCTGATTGCCCGCGAAGATTTTAAGAAAGTTATAATTGCCTTGAATAAAGAGGCGGGGTAAGCTGCTTAAATGAAAACCCTTATTAAGGTATTTTGCGGACCCTAATCAGCTTATCGGGTGATTAATATCATTTCATGGCTTATTGCCGTGGGTTACATTTGCACAAACAAATCCGACTGAAATGAGAGGAATTATTATTTACCAGGGTAAATACGGCGCAACAGAGCAGTATGCCCAATGGCTGGCGGATGCGTTGCGGCTGCCATTGCTAAAAGCCGAAAACGCCACGCCCGCTATATTAGCCGGTTATGAATTGGTTATACTGGGTAGCTCTGTTTATATCGGCAAGCTAACTATCGGCAATTGGCTGAAACAAAACCTGGGTATACTTGCGGCCAAAAAGAAACTTTTGCTATTTATTGTATGCGGAACTACCGTTGACGACGCGGCGCAGCAGAAACTAATCATCCAAAACAACCTCGACGCTGCAATCCGTGCGGCAACCGAGGTGTTCTTTTTACCTGGCAGGTGCGTTGTTGCTAAACTGGCTTGGGGCGACCGTATCATGTTAAAACTGGGTGCCTGGCTGGAAAATGATCCCAAAAAGAAAGCCGTGATGAATAAGGGCTTTGATAATATGGATGCGAAACACCTGGAAGGGGTGAAAGCGTCCATCCTTCGTTTAGTAACCAGGGTGCCGGTTTGTTAGGGCGGAAGCACTATTGTGCCGAAGATCAGTTTTTTTGCCGGTCTACGTCATTATAAATCAGCATAACATCAATCAAATTTGTTGTAACATTAATCAGTTTTCACATCATGAAAAAGATACTGGTACTTACAGATTTCAGCGATAACGCAACACGGTCTGCAGAGGCTGCGGTGCTTATCGGCGCCAGGTTGCATGCCAACATTATCCTTTGCAATTCATTTATTAGCCAGCCGGTACTATCAGAATATGGTGGTATGCCCTGGCCGGTAGAGCAATTGTTATGGGAGGATGACGGAAAAGAAAAACTGGCGTACCTTAGGGAAGGCCTGCAAAAATTTGTGAAGCAATTGCCCGCAAACAGCCATTACCCAAGCATTGATACCCGTCAGGTAATTGGTAGCCTGGGGTATGAGGTTAAAGACATTGTAGAAAATGATAAAGTGGAAATGATTGTGATGGGTTCGCAGTCGGGCAAAGCGCTCGACCATATATTAGTGGGGAGCGATACCGCTGCGGTAATAAACCATACCAACCGGCCGGTATTGGTGGTGCCGGCATGCCACCCATTGACAAAAATAAAAAACGTTACCCTGGCTACAATTTTTGATGAGGGCGGGCTTAAGGCAGTACATTATCTCACCAGGTTAGGGAGGGTGTTTAATTTTAGCATAAACATTGTACATATTGCCTTATGGGGCGACAAAGCTATGCCTGATGCAATAAAAAATACTTTTATGAAACAGGTAGCAAAATTTAATTACCCCCACATTACCTATCACAATATCAGCGGGAAGGAGCTGGCAAACCGGCTTAATGATTTTTGCGGGGAAAACTGCAGCGATGTGTTAGCTTTAGTACACGATCAGCATAGTTTTTTAAGCCGGTTATTCAAGCAAAGCCATTCGCAGGCTTTGTTAAAGAACCAGGCGCTGCCGGTAATGATCATACCCGCCCAAATAGCGGATGAGTAGCCTTGCACTGGCAATAACCGCTCACCTGCGTTTATGCACCACCGTCGCCATAAATTACTGCTATATATAACGATAGCTATCTTATTTTTAATTTTGGGGCATTCATTATTTTCTACGCTTTTAAGGCGCTTTAATACCCTGCTGGCATGGATGTAATAAACCCGTATATTAAAATTATGGCCCAATATAAAAGAAACAATCGTGGTTGCTTTGTTTTGATAGTATTGTTCTTATTAACTTTTGCTTACGAAAAAAAGCAAAAAACCGAAGGCCAATTTTTAATAAGGGTAGATATGAGGTATGGTTATAAGTTTTTTTCGTTACGTGCTAATCAACAGGGGGAGGCGTATGTTATTAAAGGAAGGGGAACTTATTTTACCGAACCTTTAAAGATCGAAAGCGGGGATACCAGCAGTTTCTTTAAGCTCGATTCTATCCGGCCATTTTATAACAGTATCAAATCGATCGATCGAAGAAAAAGTATTAGCCAACATATTAATACCGATGCCCCAAGAAGCGAGATTTTTTTTAATGGTATAAAGGTAATGGATACGTCGCAGGGAAACTCAGGCTTTCTTGAAGTATACCGTACCATCCTTACCCAATTACCTACGGGGTATAACCCGTTTTATGTGGATGAAAACCCGTTTGATTTGTAAGTGAACCGTCCCTGGCTTTTTGTTTAAAGTGCTGCCCTGCCGGTCAGGCGTCTCTCAACCTGGCGCGAGTATCCGTACAGGGAAAGCACCGGGGGCAATTAGCAAAACCGATTAATAAAAAATCATTACAAAGAGGCTGCTCATGATCATGATACAGCCTCTTTATCATATTACTTCAACAAAATATCGATTAGTTTCCTGGTGAAGGGTGCCAGGTCTACCGGTCCCCTTGCCGTGATGACGTTGCGATCCACAATAACAGCCTGATCAAGCACAGTTCCGCCGGCATTGGTGAGGTCCTCGTGCATGGCCCACCAGGCAGTTACTTTACGGCCTTTTACCAGGCCGGCACTTATCAATACCCAGGGGCCATGACAGATAGACGCTACCGGGATATCATTTTGGCTGGCCTTTTTGATGAACTGTAAGGCATCCTTATCTGCACGTAAAGCATCGGGGTTCCAGGCACCGCCGGGGATGTAAACCAGTTGATAGCCCATGGGATCGGCCTCGTCCAAAAATTTGTCAATTTTTATATAGTTGGCGTTTTGCATCCAGTTTACCGTACTGATGTGCGTGGCTCTTTTGGCAGGTACATAGGCACCAAACATGGGCGGATAATTTGGTTTTCGGGGCGATATAATGTCCACCTCTGCGCCGCGTTCCTGTAAAATACGCTGTACCAGCGTTAGTTCTATCTCTTCCACGCCGTCGGTTACTACAATGGCCACTTTTTTTCCTTTTAACTGATTGGGATCCGGTGTCTCGTTCAGCAGTTCCTTCAATTCTTTATTGGGTGCATCGTTCGCGTTGATCAGCCATTCCACTTTAACACCCATCACGTCATCCGCGGGTAGGTTGACCGCTAACTTGTAGAGGTCCAGTTTTTGAATCTCGCTCAGCAGAGCTTCGCCGACACCTTTTGCAGAAGCCGGATTTTGCCCCGTCACCAGGCGCTGATCAATAACTACATGGTTTTGCCAAAGCCCTGATTTTTCAAATTTGGCACCGCGTTCTATCAGTTTGTTTTCCAATAAAAAGGGTACCACCTTATCCAGCGCTACAGCCGCTTCCTCCTCATTGCTGAAGGCATTCACCTTTTTACCCGTTACCAGGTACTGGCCATTGCTCAGCTTAATGTTCACCAGACCTGACGGACCGTGGCAAACAGCGGCCACCACGCCGTTGTGTTCATAAATGCTTGCGGCAATTTTAGCTAATACGGTATTGTCCGCAAAGTCCCACATGCTGCCGTGGCCGCCGGCATAAAATATGGCCACGTAGTCGTCCGGGTTTACATCCGCCGGCTTCATCGTATGCTCCACTTTGTTCCGGTAGTTTGCATCATCCCAGAATTTTTTATTCACTGGGTCGCTTAAATTAAATCCGTCAACGGGTGCTTTACCACCTTGCGGGCTCACGAAATCAATTTCGTAACCTGCATTTGTTAACACTTCCCAGGGGTGGCTTACTTCTGCTAAATAATAACCGGTAGGTTGGCCGGTATTTCCTTTTTGGCCGTTGCTGGTAATTACAAATAAAATTTTCTTTTGCATTTGTTGTGTTTTTTTTGTCTGCGCAGTTGCTTTGTTAAAAACAGGAGAAATGGTACCAACTGCAACAACCATTATCCCTGCTAAAAAATGTTGAACTATTGTTTTCATCTGATTGGATTGATGAGCCAAAATTCTAAACATTTAGCCGGGCGGCATAGGAAGCAGGTCACAAGTTTGGTGTGAGGCAAATCACAGTGGTTACTGGCGCCGTTATATAAAATCGATAAATTCGCGGTAAAAAATAACCATCTCCCATGTTGTTTCGTTTCCCGCCAAATGTTTTACCCGTTAACGACCCCACTTTTTTAACTGGGGGCCAAACAATTTTTGCCAAGCTGAAGGTGGAGTTGAAAGCGGGTAAACGGACCGTTTTCCTGACAGAGCACACGCTGATTTTTGTGATCAGCGGGGCGAAGCTGCTGCACTTCGCCGATCAAACACTAAAGGTCACATCGGATAGCGTCTTTCTATTAAGAAAAGGTATTTACGTGATGGCCGAATACATTGAGGAGGGAATGGATTTTGAAGCCTTAATGTTGTTTTTACCTGAAAGTATCCTAAGATCTTTTTTATCGAATTCCGAACCGCGATTGGCAGTTGAAGAAAATGCCCCATGTGTTGTTTTCGCAGCTAACCGGCTTATACATGATTTTAAGTCCCAGTTTCGGCAATATTTCCACCATCAGATATTTGATTACCGCCATCTCATTCCGCTCAAGCAACAGGAAATTTTAACACTCTTGTTTTCATCGGGATACGGACAGGAAATGACGGCTTTTATTAGAAGCGCCGTAAGCAAGGACTCTTTGGACATGCGTTCGATAATAGCGGAGCATATTTTACAACCCATCACTGTTACCGAATTGGCCGGGCTTTGTAACCGCAGCCTTGCCGCCTTTAAGCGGGATTTTAAAAAACAATACGATTCCCCGCCCAGGATATATATCAACCGGCAACGACTGCTGCATGCCCGTATGTTATTGCAAAACACCGATAAGCGCATCTCCGATATTGCCTTCGAATGCGCTTTTGAAAGCACCTCTTATTTTACCCGTGCATTTAAGCGCGAATTTGGCCTAACGCCCCAGGCAATAAGAGCCGTTATTGCTATTGAATGAGCCGTTTGGGCAACACCCGCGCTACGGGTTACCATACATTTGCTAAAAAATAAGCATATGAAAATTTTAATAATTGGTGGAAACGGCACCATAGGCAAAAAAGTAGCAGAAAGGCTTTCCCAAACACACGAACTGATCATCGGCGGCCGTACGTCCGGGGATATAATGGTCGACATTGCATCATCTTCTTCCATCTCGGCAATGTTTAAAAAAACAGGCAAGGTTGATAGCATTATATGCACGGCCGGAACCGGCTACTACGGCCCTTTTTATGGCATGACGGAGGATGATATAATGCCTGGCATTAAGGGTAAGTTGCTGGGGCAGATCAATCTTGTTTTATTAGGTAAAGAGTTTTTAAATCCCGAAGGCTCCATAACCCTGACAACAGGAATTGCCGCTGTGCACCCGGCCCGAAATGGCAGTGCGGTTGCGATGATCAATGGCGCGGTCAACAGCTTCATGTTGGCAGCATCCCAGGAACTGAAAAATGACCAAAGGATAAACGCGGTAAGCCCCGGCCTAGTAGAGGATAGTAAAGAACGGTATGGCGCTTTGTTCCCGGGCTATAATTTGGTGCCGATGGAAAAGCTGGTGAATGCCTACCTGCTTAGCGTGGAAGGAGCTGTTAACGGGAAGATATTAAAGGTTTATTCCTGAAATAAAAACCTGTAACCGGCTAAGAAGAAAGCCGGCTCAGGGTTTCTCTCGAAACGCCCAGGTAGGCGGCCAAAAGTGTTTTGGAGACCCTTTGAAACAACGATGGGTATAAATTTAAAAGCTGCTCATAGCGCTCTTTTGGTTTATCATTGAGTAACGACAAGATGCGGCGTTGCAGTGCCACGTATCCCCAGTTACCCTTCCGGCGGAAAAAGTGTTCCATTTGATGCAGCTCCGAGATCGGAAGAGCACACGTCTGAACTCCAGTCACTTGACAGGATCTC
>NZ_CAMLOV010000140.1 GCF_946481715.1 uncultured Mucilaginibacter sp.
ACCGTACCACACTTTTTTGCTACCGGCGGGTATAAAATATTCCTGTCCGACGATGTTACTTTACTGCCATCGGCCCTGTTAAAGTTTATCGACCCTGCGCCAGTAACTTTTGATATCAATATGAAACTGTCCTTCCGCGATAGGTTTTGGTTCGGCGGCTCGTTCCGTAAAGATGATTCATACTCGGTACTGGCCGGCTTCAACTTGAGTTCGGTGGTAAATGTGGGTTACTCTTATGATGTTACCACATCAGCCCTGCGCAGCGTTAGTAATGGCTCGCACGAAATTGTGTTAGGCATATTATTGAATAACCGCTACAACTTGAAGAGCCCGCAACACGGATTTTAAATTAGAGTCAGGAACTAAGAATCAGGAGGCAAGACAAACATTTGGTTAAAAAACGAAGCCCTTTAATTAAATTTTAAAGGGCTTCGTTTTTATATTGATTCCTGACTCTTATTTCTTTTATAATTCTTTGCGGAGCCTCGCTACCGGTATATTCATTTGCTCGCGGTATTTGGCTACCGTGCGGCGCGCAATGTTGTAGCCGGCATCTTTTAATATGTCGGTAAGTTTTTCATCTGCCAGTGGGTGGCGTTTATCTTCTTTGCCAATGTGTTCTTCCAGTATTTTTTTCACCTCTTTATTAGATACCTCTTCGCCGCTTTCGGTTTGGATAGCTTCGCTAAAGAATGACTTCAGCAGGAAGGTACCGTGCTCGGTTTGTACGTATTTAGAGTTGGCCACGCGCGATACCGTAGAGATATCCATCCCAATACGATCTGCGATGTCTTTTAAGATCATCGGCTTCAGGTTTTTATCGTCGCCGGTTAAAAAGAAATCGTACTGGTACTGCATAATGGCGTTCATGGTTTTCAGCAAGGTTTGCTGGCGCTGTTTTATGGCATCAATAAACCATTTAGCCGAATCGAGCTTTTGTTTAACAAACTGCACCGCCTCTTTTAACTTCTTATCTTTTTGAGCTGCCTTATCGTAATGTTGAAACATCTCCTGGTAAGAGCGGCTAACCTTTAGTTCGGGAGCATTTTTAGAGTTGAGGGTTAGTATCAGGAAACCATCGTTATTGCTGATATGGAAATCGGGTATCACCTGCATTTGCTTGGTGCTTACCTCGTTGCTGTCGCCCGGTTTCGGGTTAAGCTTTAGTATTTCATTAACAACGCCACGCAATTCTGCCGAGTTCATATTTAATGAACGTTCCAGTTTATCGTAGTGCTTGCGCGTAAATTCGTCCAGGTAATCCTCAACCACCATTATCGCTTTTTTGATGATAAGGTCATTAGGGTCTTTCTTGCGAAGCTGTATCAGCAGGCACTCCTGTAGGCTGCGGGCACCGACACCCGCAGGGTCGAAGCTTTGGATCACCTTCAGCATATCTTCAACCTCTTCATCTTCGGCCATTACATTTTGTGAAAATGCCAGGTCGTCGGTTATGTTCATAATGGGCCTGCGCAGGTAACCATCATCATCCAAACTACCAATGATCTGCCTGCCTATTGCAAAGTCTTTATCCGATAATGGTAATAAGTCCAACTGCGACTGCAGACTCTCGAAGAAGGAGCTCTGTACGGCAATGGGGATCTCTTTGCGTTCATCTTCATCATCGCCATTTTGATCGTACCGCGAACCGTAATCGTTTACGTTATCTTCCTGAAGGTAATCATCAATGTTAAATTCATCCATTTCGCCGCGTTCCTCATCGGCGTTGAACGTGTCTTCGTCGGGGTCGCGGTCCGGGTATTGTTCTTCGGGTTCGTTTATATTGGCTAAGCTGATATCTTCAAGTGCGGGATTTTCTTCCAATTCCTCTTTAATGCGCGTATCAAGCGATACCGTAGGCACCTGCAACAACTTTATAAATTGTATTTGCTGGGGCGAAAGTTTTTGTAAAAGTTTTTGTTGAAGGTTCTGTTTAAGCATAATTAAGACAAGGGCAAAAGTACATCAATTACCTTAACTTATAAAATAAGATGTGGAGGCAGGATGTAAAGGTGTAAATGTTTTTAACATTAATTTGTTTGGGCGCGTTATTAAATATTAATAACTTTAAAAATATATAAACACTTGGATTATGGGATTTGTAAAAGAATTTAAGGAGTTTGCCGTAAAGGGCAATGTGGTTGATTTGGCAGTAGGTGTTATTATAGGCGCTGCTTTTGGTAAGATAGTTACGTCTTTAGTTTCGGATGTGATTATGCCGCCTATCGGTTACATAACCGGCGGCGTAGATTTTGCCGATAAAAAGATAGTACTAACCCCTGCAGATGCCACGGCAAAAGTAGCCGAAGTAGCTATTCATTACGGCTTGTTCATCAATGCAATCATCCAGTTTTTGATTATTGCGCTCTGCATATTTGTTGTAGTAAAGGCAATTAACACACTTAAAAAGAAAGAGGAAGAAGCCCCGTCTGCGCCACCTGCACCAAGCAAGGAAGAAGTATTACTTGCCGAGATAAGGGATATTTTGGCTGCGAAGAAGTAGTTTGGTTGATGGGTGATAGCAGAGAGGTAAAATGGTTGATCCGAAGATTTTCCGACAAACGGCATTATCCTTACCAGATGTAACCGAAGAACCGCACTTTGATAAAACCTCCTTTAAAATAGCTAAAAAGATATTCGCTACCATGGTGCCCGAGCATAGCCGGGCAACCATAAAGCTTTCCCCGGCCGATCAGGATATCTTTTGCCTTGCCGAAAGCAACGGCATTTATCCCGTACCTAATAAATGGGGCAAACTTGGGTGGACGCATGTCAACCTGCAAACCGTTAAGCCGGAGATGTGCACCGAATTGTTAAAAGTGGCATATTGCGAAGTGGCACCAAAGAAATATGCGGCACTAATTAATTTTGATGATTAGCAACACCATTAACAGAAATAAGTTCAATTAATGACCCAATGACCCAATGACCCAATGACCCAATGACCCAATGACTAAAAAGTCTTCGGCAACTTCGGATCAGTCAAAATAATATAGTCGCCAAATTTCACGTACTTGGCCCAGTCCGGGTTTTCAAAGCTATCATCGGTATAAGCCTGGATGTTGATCACTTTAACATTAGGCGCATACTTCTTTAACTGCGCGACTGTGCCCAGCTTTTCTTCGCTGTGGAAGCCTCCATTTACCTGGAATATTTTTGTGCCTTTGTTGGCCTTGTAGAACTTAGCTATGCTGTAGCCCATGGTAGCATCCCATAGGTTTTGCGATTGGTAAACCTTCATAGGGCCGGCGTGGCCACCCATAACCTGGCCAAATTTATCATAATAACGGCCGGTAGCAGTATCAATAGGCAGGGGAGGCAGCCAGCTTTTGGCTGTGGCATCCAGCTTTTGCAGTTCGCCCAGCCCCAGGCGGGTGGTCATATTAGTATAGCGGGTAGGGGCGTTGGCAGCAATAACGGGCAGGTGGTTATCTTTAGCGGCATCAACCATGGCGCGGTAATCTTTATAATTCTTCCATGCGCGGCCTTCGGTTATCAGGTTCTTCTCGCGTATAAACCCCGCTAAATATTCGTTTAATACCGTTTGGCAGTCTGTTTGGAACATCTCCATTGATAAGGCTAATTTCCCCGGGTATTTTTCAATCAGTTTCTTAAATACCAGTGCCTCCAGGTAATGCCCGGTGCTATCGTTGTGCTCTTCTCCAAAGAAAAGTACATCAGCTTTAGCCATATCGTTCACCACGTCATCAAGGGTGGCCTGGGCGTTTTTGGCGGTATTGTATACCTTGTAATGCGCAGCCATCGGGTCCTGGCAAAAGGCTGCAATAGGTAGTAGGCATAGTAATAAGGCGGCGCTGAATTTCATTGCTTAATTGGGTATGTTAATATGTTAATAAATACGCATTATCAAATAACAACATTTCTATTGTGAAAAACTAAAAAATACGCTACATTTGCACTCTTGTTTTTTAGGACGAAGATTAAGGATAATAAGAATAAAATATAGCCATGAAAAGAACGTTTCAGCCCTCACAAAGGAAAAGAAGAAATAAACACGGTTTCCGTGAGCGCATGTCAACTGCTAACGGCAGAAGGATTTTAGCAGCAAGAAGAGCCAAAGGCCGCAAAAGACTGTCAGTATCTGACGAGCGCAGCCACAAAGCTTAATATACTGGTTGTTTCTCCTTTTAAATAAGGGGCCGAACCGGTTACAAGCTTAATTTAGGTTCAGCACTAACAACTATGCATACTTTTAAAAAAGAAGAACGGTTATGTAACAAAAAGCTTATCGACGGGCTTTTTCATAACGGTTCTTCTTTTTTATGTTACCCCTTCAGGGCCTCCTGGATGCTTTCGGATACGGAACAGCAGTTCCCTGTGCAAATATTATTTGCAGTGGCTAAAAAGCGCTATAAGCGGGCTGTAGACCGCAATTTAATAAAGCGCCGCATGCGCGAAGCTTACCGCTTAAATAAGCAATCCCTTTTATATACTGTACTTGCCGGCGCGGATAAACGCATTGTGCTATCAATTGGCTACATAGGCAAAGAGATAGCGGATTATGCCTTCATCGAAAAAAAAATGCTGAAGCTTTTAGCGCAAATAGCAGCGGAGGCAGCAAAATGAAATTTTTGTGGGATATATTTGCCGGGCTTATCGGGAGCATATTTTTGGTGCTGATAAAGTTTTACCAGTATTTTATATCGCCGCTAACGGGGGCATCCTGCCGTTACACGCCTACCTGTTCGCAGTATGGCGTAGAGGCCATCAAAAAACACGGTGCCTTTAAAGGCGGCTGGTTAACTATAAAACGGATTGCCAGTTGTAACCCCTGGGGTGGGCATGGGCACGATCCGGTACCTTAATATTGGTTCATAGTTAAATGGGGGATGGCTCATAGTTTATAGCTGCACTTATGAAAAACCTCTTTTACTATAACCACCACAGTCTGAACTATTAACCACGAACTAACATGACCATCCTCCAAATAGAAACCGCCACAACATCCTGCTCGGTAGCGCTTGCCCGCAATGGAGATGTATTGGGTTTTAAAGAGATAGATCAACGGAATATACATGCCGAGGTAATAACCGTATATATTGATGGTTTGATAAAAGATGCGGGGATTACTTATGCCGATTTGGATGCCATTGCGGTAAGTTGCGGCCCCGGCTCGTACACCGGCTTACGTATAGGGGTTTCTACCGCAAAAGGCCTTTGTTTTGCTTTGGATAAACCTTTAATAGCAGTTGAAACCTTGGCAGCTATGGCAACTGGTGTGGCGCAAAATTATGCCGAAACACTGTTTTGCCCAATGATTGATGCACGCCGCATGGAAGTGTTTACAGCCATTTTTGATGCCGATGGCAATATAATTAAACCTACCGCTGCAGAAATTATAGATGAGCACAGTTTTGCAGAAATTTTAGCCGGGAATAAGGTGCTGTTTTTTGGCGATGGCGCGGAAAAATGCCGCGAAGCATTAAGCCGAAACCCCAACGCCAACTTTGCGCCTGGCTTTGTAAACTCGGCAGTGTACCTCACTACCATTGCCGCCGCCAAATTCAATAAGAAGGATTTTGTGGATGTGGCTTACTTTGAGCCTTATTACCTTAAAGATTTTATAGCCGGGAAAAAAGCCGGCGCTTAATAATCTTCACCTTTTCTGAACAAACGATTAAATATCCGTTTAAAAAAGCCCACCTTATCGTCGGTTGGTATAAAGCTGGCATTTAGCGGATGCTCTATAAGCGGACCAAACTTAAACGAGACACCTAAAAACATATCTGCGCCGGAATAAGCCGGGCTGCGGTTTATTTGGTTGGTATTTTTTGCCGAGGCCAATATCAAGCGGCCCATTGGGAACATCCTTTCGCTGCCTATAAAAAATTCGGCATTGGGCGTTTTTATCATAAACTGGCCGCCTACACTCAATATTTTGTAGTTATTGTAAGCAGTAGTTAAAGTTAGCGTGTAATTATTATGCGTAATAGGGTTTACCAGCGCGGCTGTAAACCCATCAAAAAACATTTCTTTTGATAATATAAGGGTAGGAGAATATTTGTATTGGTTGTCATAATCGAGCCAATAAGTTTTATTGGCGCTTATTTCTACTTTACCGTTGGTTGGGGTAACAAACGAGCTCAATACACCATTGGTTTTTGCAACGTTTTTTGCCGCCTCGTAAATATTGTGCTCCCGTTTGTTAGACGAGAACTGGGCAATGGTATCGGTGGAAGCGAAGTTATAAATATTCGACCTGCTGCTCCATCGGATAAAGCCCAGGTCTTTAACGTTAAACTGCAGGTTAAATGCATCCCTTGTTTTAAACGATACGCCCACTCCAACCGATGCACCCGGATTCCTTAATGTGGGGATATAATCATGTGTGGTAAAGTTGCCGGGCACAAAATTCAGGCGGTATTTACCCGTCATGGTTAAAAAGGCCTGGTCGTTAGGCCGGTCGATATCCAACGCGGAAGTTGCAATCGTTATTTTTTGGTAGCGTATCCCCATTAATGCACTCAGTTTAACGCCAACTGCCAACTTCCGGTTTATTTTTTCCCGGTAGGTGAAGCTAAGCTGATGATAGGCCTGGTAGGTACCGCTGTTGTTAAAAATATTGTCGTAATGGTCGTTAACGAAAGCACCAGGCCCGTTATATAAAGCAACGCTTTCATCGGTAAAAACGCCCCGCCCTTCTATTTTGCTTTGTGCCGATATGCCTATTTCGGCGTTGCCATTTAAATTAGTGAACGCCTTAAACATGATGGAATAATAATTTATATTGGCATTTATCCGGTTAAGCCTTCCTTCGCCCATTTTTAAATTTGTGGTGGTATAATAACCCAGGAAGGCTCTGCTTTTAAGCGGAACCTGCGAGTTTCCGGTTAAAAATGAATTTACGGAGAAGTTGGGCAGCAAAAAATTGAAAGCATACTTACGGCTCGAATCGGGGATAAACGTACCGCGTGATGGGTTTTCGAAAGAATCGTATAGTGTGCCGGTATTGTATTGAGAAAACTGTTGGCCAAAGGAATGGATACTAAATAAAAGGAGGGGGAAAGCCAGTAAAATTTTCTTCATAAAATCTCTCAGTATCTATGGTAGCGCTAAACGCCCTTAAATATATAACACCAATTTGATTTAGCCGTAAGCTAAGCCAAATAATTACTCCTTTTAACGGAATTTACAGAAGAGGGTTATACCTATTAGTCTTTTTTAACAATATTAGCGCTATTGGTTGTATCAATTGGGTTTTGCAGCATGCAAAAGTTTGTATAGAAATTTTTATCGGCAGCGGTAAATTGGTAAGATGCGCCATAAAAATTGGATAACGACAGTTTATTGTTTTTGTACTTGTCATAAATATTTTCCTTCAAATCATTCTTTAATATCGCTTGCGAGTTTTTGAAGTTTATAAAAAATGTAACGTTGCTTTTTTCGGCCATTAAGTTATCAAAGTGCAGGTATTGTTCGGTTTTGTTTAAAAATTTACGGTTAAGGTAACTATCGCTATAGCTATCAAGCTCTTTTATGCTGTTTGCCAGTACCAGGTAATTATCAATTATCCTAAAATATGGCCGCCTGAAAGAGTTAAAGGCATCGCCTAATAAAAAATAAGGTAATTTGTTATAGTTGAATTCCCCTGTATCATCATTTGCCATGGTGCTAATATTCACCATAAAAGGCCGCAATTTGGAGCCATCTTTCACGGCTATCAAAGCAAATTTTTCGCGGTAGCGGGTAGTTACAACTGCAAATTCGTTTCCGAGCAACTTGGCCACTTCGGCTCTTAAATTAATGCCTGTTTCGGTTTTTATGCGGCTGAATAAACTGTCTTTTTCGGATTTTAAACCCGCTTTTTCATGGAAGTTGGTTAAGCTGGCTATGAACTTTTCGGGGTCGGACGCGGCCATAGACATAGAATATGCTAAGGTAGACGGGAATATTTCTTTAAGTTGATTTTCTACAGGCAGTTGGTTGGTAAATAGGTTTAAATAGCTGGCGGGTTTATATGTTTGCGCCAGGGTGTACCCATTAAACATTAAGGCATCGGCCTTATAATTAAGGTTAAGGGCGGCCGAGGCTGGCAACAGGCGGAAGCTTTTAAAAATATCATTGTTCTTGTTTTTAAAAAATTGATCGAACAAAGGCGACAACTGCGCATAGTTGATATATAAATTGGCAAGGGAGTTAGAGTTTTGTTGATCGGAAAGTGGTACAAAGGCTTGTTCTTCCTTATCAGTTTTGTAGGCTGCCGCCTTTCCGGCAAGTTCTTTCGAAAAACTCGCAGAGAATATATTTTCATCCGTATTGATGATGTAGAAGCGTTTTTTTAGCGAATTAAAGTAAATGGTATAGCCTTTTTTTTCGCCGATGGTTAATGCAGTTATCAGCATCCCCGTATTTTTTTGCTTGGCCAAAGCGTCAAAGTTGCCGGTATCAAAACCTTTGGCGGCGGCAGCGGTAAGCAATAGGCCGGGTTCGGTACTATTAGAAGGGTGCAGGGAAATAAAGATATTGCTGGCATCAAAAAACTGCTGTAGTGCTGCGTTGGCAAATAGCGTTTTCCTTACGGTGTCTAATTCACCCATTTGCTGTTCGCCTATAAGGTTGCCAAGTAGGGTGTTGCCGGTAAAAATATCGTAAAAACCCTTATCGTTGCTAAATTCAAATACGGCCACTGCGCTATCCGGAATAGTGCGCATCACATTGCCTGCGTGCATCCCCGATGAGTTTAAGTTTTTAAAGTACTTAACGGTGATGTACCCGGTTGCGGCTATCAATATAATTGTAAATAGAATAAATCTTTTCATTTTTGATTGCGGACGCAAGTTAGAATTTTACCGTACCACAATAAAGTAATACTTTCATTTGGTTAACTTAGCCTTTTATATCTGCATGAACAAACAAATTATTATCACCGCGGCGCTGCTTGGCGCTGTTGCAGTTATTTGCGGCGCTTTTGGGGCACATGCATTAAAGGCAACCTTGGAACCCCGGCAACTTGAAGTATGGCAAACTGCGGTGCAATATCAATTTTACCACGTATTTGGGCTGTTGTTTTTATCAACCTTTACCCGGTTTAAAAATGGGCTTATCGCCGCTACTTACTACCTGTTTACAATTGGTATTATACTCTTCTCGGGCTCGCTTTATTTATTAGCCTGCCGCGACCTGCTGAAAATGCCCGGCTTAACTGCCATTGGCCCTGTAACCCCCATAGGTGGCTTGCTGTTTATAATTGGCTGGATAACGCTGGCGCTCGCCGCTTTCCGAAACAAATAACCTGCGATGTTAGAATTTGCCGAGGTGCAGCAGCACAACCGTAAAACGCTTTTTGTGGAGGTGATATTGCCCCTGGCAATAAGCCGCAATTATACCTACCGCGTGCCATTTGAGATGAATGACGCTGCTGTGGTGGGCAAAAGGGTGGTGGTGCAGTTTGGTAAAAGCAAGCTTTATACGGCAATTATAGCAGCCATTGGCGAGAGTGCACCCGAAAAATATGAAGCGAAATACATCATCGAGGTATTAGATGATGCACCGGTAGTTACGCAAAGGCAATTGCAGTTTTGGCACTGGCTGGCCCAATATTATATGTGCAACGAGGGCGAGGTAATGAATGCTGCACTGCCATCGGCCTTAAAACTTGCAAGCGAAACTAGGGTGATGCTGAACAGGGAGTTTGAATATGATAAAACTCAACTGAATGATAAAGAATACCTGATAACCGAAGCGCTGGATATTCAGCCTGAATTAACAATAAGCGATATTGTAAAGCTGCTGGGCCAAAAAACGGTGATGCCCATATTGAAATCGCTCTTTGAGAAAAACATCATAACCATATCTGAGGAAGTGAGCGAACGGTATAAACCGCGCCGCAAAACCTATATTACTTTAAACCCGGTTTACCAGAACCCCGACAACCGGAAGGAATTGTTTGAGATATTGGAAAAACGTGCGCCAAAACAGGCGGATGCTTTGTTAGCCTACCTTAAATTATCGCGCCAGCAAAAAGCGGTAGCAAAAAACGAACTGATAGAAGAAAGCGGTGCAGGTGATGCCAGTATAAAATCGCTGATAGAAAAGGAGGTTTTTTTTGCCGAACAAAAAACCATAAGCAGGCTTGGGTATGAGGAAGATGAAGAAGCACTAAGCAATTTTACCCTGAGCGAGGCACAGCAGGTAGCCCTGGAAGATGTTCAACAGCATTTTAAAACAAAGGATGTGGTTTTGCTGCACGGGGTAACCGCCTCGGGCAAAACCCAAATATACATCCGCCTGATAGAAGATATGATTGCAACCGGCAGGCAAGTGCTTTACTTGCTGCCCGAAATTGCTTTGACCACCCATATTATAGAACGGCTGCGCATTTATTTCGGCAGTACTATAGGTGTATACCATTCGCGTTTTAATGATAACGAGCGTGTGGAGGTTTGGCAAAAAGTATTGCGGAATGAATATAAGGTGGTACTCGGCGCCAGGTCGTCGGTATTTCTGCCTTTTCAGGACCTCGGGCTTATTATTGTAGACGAGGAACACGAAACCTCTTACAAGCAATACGACCCTGCACCACGTTACAATGCCCGCGATGCGGCTATTTATTTAGCCAATATGCACCAGGGGAAAGTATTGCTTGGTTCGGCTACGCCTTCCTTTGAGACATATTATAACGCCCGTACCCATAAATATGGTTTAGCGGAGCTAAACGAACGCTATGGCGGTGTGCAATTGCCTTTGGTAGAAGTGGTGAGCATTGCTAAAGAACTGAAACAAAAAACGATGCAATCGCATTTCACCAGCGTATTGATGGCTGATATGGCATTAGCGTTGGAGAATAAAGAGCAGGTGATCTTGTTCCAAAACCGCCGTGGTTATGCCCCGGTACTGATGTGCAGGGTTTGTGCCTATACACCAAAATGCATCAACTGCGATGTAAGCCTTACCTACCATAAGCATACTACTAAGCTGCATTGCCATTATTGCGGTTACAAAGAAGATACCCCGGCTGTTTGCCCGGCATGCGGTTCTACCCACCTGGAATATAAAGGTTTTGGTACCGAGAAAGTGGAAGATGAGCTGTCTGTTTTAATACCGGATGCTCGTTTGGCAAGGATGGATTTGGATACCACCAGGTCGCGAAATTCACTGCAAACCATCCTGAACAATCTTGAGGAAAAGAAAATAGATATACTAATTGGCACCCAAATGGTTGCCAAGGGGCTTGATTTTGCCGATGTAACGGTAATAGGTATCATCAATGCGGATAGCCTTTTAAAATACCCCGACTACCGTGCCAATGAGCGGAGCTTCCAGATGCTGGCGCAGGTAAGCGGCAGGGCAGGGCGCAGGGGCAAGCAGGGCAAAGTAGTTATACAAACCTACGACCCAAGCCACCGGGTGATAAAACAGGTGATAGAGAACAACTATGCCGATTTGTATTTCACCGAAATGGAGGAGCGCAAAAGTTTTAAATACCCACCATTTTATCGCATCATTAGCATAGATGTAAAGCATAAGAACCCCGAAATATTGTACAATCAGGCAGAGTATCTCGCCCGGGAACTCCGCAATCACTTTGGCGACCGGGTGATAGGCCCGGAAGCCCCACTGGTTAACCGCATCCGTAATTACTACATCAAAACCATTATGCTAAAGTTTGAACGGGATGGTGTATCAGTGGTGAAAGCAAAGGCACTTATGCGGGATATAATTACGCAATTCCAAACAACGAAGTTGAGTAAGGGCAGCGTAATACAACCCGACGTTGACCCGTACTGATGAATTTATACTAAAATAATTAGTCTCAAAATCAACTTGATAAATTTGCTACTAGCTAAATCAGTCGTCTTAAGCGGTAAATCTGTAAATCCTGTATTATATTCGTGATGAAATGGCATACAAGTTTATTGATAACTATCGAGAGCAAGGCGCAAGGAAAAGACTGGTAGAGGTTTTGAGAAAAAAAGGAATTGAGGATGAGCGCGTGTTAGCTGCCATTGGTAAAGTGCCCCGCCATTACTTTTTCGACGAGACTTTTTGGAACCAGGCTTATAAAGATATTGCCTTCCCGATAGGGGCCGGGCAAACCATTTCGCAACCTTACACTGTAGCTTATCAAACAGAATTACTCCACATAAAAAAAGGCGATAAGGTGCTGGAAATTGGCACCGGCTGCGGTTACCAAACCTGTGTGTTGATGGAGGTGGGAGCCAAAGTATTCACCATTGAGCGCCAGGAAAAACTTTACGAACGTACTATACAAGTACTGCCCTACATGGGTTATAAACCAAAGTTCTTTTTAGGCGATGGCTCGGTAGGTATAGCAAGTGATGCCCCATACGACAAGATCATCGTAACCGCCGGTGCCCCAACAGTACCCGACCTGCTATTAAAGCAACTCAATATTGGTGGTGTCCTGGTTATCCCTGTAGGCGACGAGAAATCTCAAAAAATGGTTACAGTGCTAAAAACCAGCGAGAATGATTACGAACGGCATGTGCTGGATACATTCAGGTTTGTGCCATTGGTAGGGGATAGAGCGTGGTGAAGCGAAGCCCCCCAGCCCCCTGAAGGGGAGCAGAAGTTTAATAAGAAAGCCCTTTGATTTTTGTCAAGGGGCTTTCTTTATGCATTTCAAAAACTCCCCCTTCAGGGGGCTGGGGGGCTCTTTACCTCTTCATCGCTCTATCCATTTCAATCTTAGTATCGCGCTCCTTCATGGTTTCGCGTTTGTCGAATGTCTTTTTACCCTGGGCAAGCCCTATTTCAACTTTGGCAAAGCCGCGTTCGCTGATGAATAGGGCAAGTGGGATAATTGTTAATCCTTTTTCCTCGCCGCGGGTAAGCAGTTTTTTTAGTTCTTTTTTATTGAGTAACAGCACACGGTCGCGCTTGGCCTCATGATTGTAAAACGAACCGAATGAATACTCGGAAATATGCAGATTACGGATATAAAGCTGGTTGCCAATAAAGGTGCAAAAAGCATCGTTCACGTTGGCTTTCCCTTCACGGATGGATTTTATTTCGGTACCCAGCAGTTGTATGCCCGCTACATATTTATCCAGTATGTGGTACTCAAAGTATGCTTTTTTATTCTTGATGTAGATATCCTGCTTCATTACGATGCAAATATGCAAATTATTTTGCGCCCGGCTTAACAACCAGCACCGGTACATTCACCTTGTGCCTTACGCTGTTTACGGTTGTTCCAAATATCAGGTCCTTAAGCGCCTTGTGCCCGTGCGAGCCCATTACAATAAAATCGATGCCCTCGTTGTTTACAATCTCGGCAATGGCGGTTGCAGGCCCGCCGTAGCCTATTTTTGCTTCGGCTTTATAGTTTAGCTTGGTTAAGGTATCCACATATTTATCCAAATTATTTACATCGCTCTGGGTTTCGTTATCCATTACCTGTTTGCCGTAGTAACGTGCACCGGCGGTTTCTACCACATGTATCAGGCTGTATTTAGCTTTTTTGCCCCCCTGCATTAGCGCATGGCGTATGCAATCCTGGTCGTTTTTAGAAAAATCAATAGTGACAGCGATGTGATTGTAATGTACCGCTTCCAAATTATCAAGCGAAGCCGCGATACCATGGGGTATGTAAACTTGCTGGTCGGTATGTTTCCAAAACAAGGGGCGCAGGAAAACATAAAGCAATAGCGCTGCAACGCCAACAGCTATCGGCGTTATTACAAAGTGCACCAAATTGGCCGATCCCTGGTTTGCCTCAGCCCAGCCACCTATTTCCTGTATAACCAGCCTTGCGTTTAAACCTACTATCAGCACGGCAAATACCCAGGCCAACACCTTTAAAGGCAGGCTGGTAGCAAATTTACCCATACGCTTTTTATCTGATGTAAAATGTATCAGCGGGATAATAGCAAAGCCCAATTGCAGGCTTAATACCACCTGGCTTAATATCAATAATTTGCCCAAGCCTTCTTCGCCTGCGTATAATATGGTGAAAAATGCGGGTACTATAGCAAATATCCGTGTGAGTAACCGCCTTAACCAGGGCGCTATACGCAGGTTAAGGTGGCCTTCCATAATAATCTGCCCTGCAAGTGTACCCGTTACGGTGGAACTTTGCCCTGCAGCTATCAATGCAATAGCAAATAAGGCCGGTGCCAGTTTACCGAAGATATTGGTTAATAATTTATGCGCATCCTGTATTTCAGCTACCTCGTGGTAACCTCGTCCGAAGAAGGCACTGGCTGCCAGTATCAATATAGCAGCGTTTACAAAAAAGGCGAGGTTTAGCGCTATGGTAGTATCCCAAAAGTTGTAGCGTATGGCATTTTTGATGCCTTGCTCGGTCCGATCGATCTTCCGGGTTTGCACCAGTGAGGAGTGGAGGTAAAGGTTATGCGGCATTACCGTGGCACCTATAATACCAATGGCTAAATACAACGACCGCTCATTCAAAGCCGTAGGGATAAAGCCTTTGGCAACATCTATTACATGTGGCTGCACAATAAACATTTCTAATAAAAATGCCAGCCCTACAATAAATATCAGTGATATAATAAAGCCTTCCAGCTTACGCATGCCTTTATTCAGAAGGAACAGTAATAATAGCGTATCGAGCATAGTGATGGATACACCCCATATCAGCGGTAAGCCAAACAATAGGTTTAAACCGATGGCCATACCTATTACCTCGGCCAAATCGCAGGCGATGATGGATATCTGCGCCAATATATACAGGCAAAAATTTACAAAGCGAGGGTAGGAATGCTTAGATGCTTGTGCCAGATCCAGCCCGCGCACAATGCCCAGCCTTACGCATAGGTTTTGCAGCAGCAGCGCTATCATATTTGATAAGAGCAGCACC
>NZ_CAMLOV010000141.1 GCF_946481715.1 uncultured Mucilaginibacter sp.
CCGATGCCTGCTGGCAGTTGCTGATAATGAAACGCTGGCATCCTTTTACGCCGTTGCTTTGCTGTATCTGCTGCATCAGGCGTATGGTATCCAGTGTATCGCGGGTCATATCGTCGGCATCGGCAGGGCAAACAAAATCAGCCTCGGTAAAAGGCAGGGTTTTTAGTTTGGCTGCTTCGTCCATATCGGCATAGCCTTTTGGTACGCCTGTGTATATTTTTTTGGTGCCGTAATCAAACACGCTGCGCAGTACGCGGCTATCCTGGCGTATATCCAAAGTTGCAAAGTACGAGCCGAAGAGCTGTACCTTTTGCATCAGGTTATCTACAATGCCCACAAAAAGGCTGTCGTGGCTGGTAACCAGCGTTTCGCGCATCGATTTAAGGATGCCCAACATCTCGGGCTGCAGGTCTTTAGGATTGTCCTGTACGTTAAAGGCATTATCGTACAATAGTTTCTCCAGCTTCACCAAATTATCAGCAAAGCCGCGGAAAGTGATGCGGCGTTTCAGCAACCTAAAATCGCGGTAATAGCTGCGGAAGATATGCTTACGCAACATGGCTGCAACCTCGCGGGTAGATTGCGTAGTTACGTTAGGGTTACCGTCGCGGTCTCCACCCGGCCAAAAACCAAGCTCTAAAACGGGCTGGTTCCCTTCAATTTCAAACTCTTCTTCCAGTTTCGACTGGATGCCCGAGAGCGCATGGTAAAATACATTCTCTAAAAACCAAACCAAACTAACCGCTTCATCTACAGGTGTTGGCGAGGTTTTATTAAAGAATGGCGTTTTGCCCAGCTGTTGCAGCAGGGCGTTTATGGCAGGGATATCGTTGGTTTTAAGGGCCTCTATCAAATCGGTCATGATACCTAACACCGTTCCGGGATAAAACTGGGTGGGGTGCGCGGTAAGTACCAAACGCAAAGAAAAATCTTTTAGCTGTTTGCTTATTTGCTTGCGGGCGCGCTCGTTAGAGGTTGCCTGCTGAACCATACTTTGCAGCGGCCCGGTATCATCTGTACGGCCAAGCGTACCAAAAGATGAATCTTCGATAGCATCAAACAAAACCACTTGCCGCTCGATGTACTGGATAAAACGGAACATACGGTTGATCTGCTCGCGGTGGTCGATACCCGGCACGTATTTCTTAAAGAATGATTCGATGATCTCATTAGGGGATAATTCCGCAGCGGCCCCTTTTTCGCAATGCGAACTAAAGAACGGCAGCAATATCCCCGTATCCTTTACCTGGTAAAAGGGCAGCGTTTGAAACAGGCTGTTATACAACTCAAAACGGGTTACAACTTCCTGGTTAAATGTGGTTTCTCGCTGACCGAGCCTTTGGTTTGATGGCATAATAAAACAGGTTTTTGCAAAATTTATACAAACCCGGCCGGCCGGGTATTTTGGCGTGAATTTAGCTATCTAAAATTAAATTATACTAAAATCTGAATAATTTATAACAGATTGTGGTTTTTAATGCAATTATGGTTATTTCAACATTGGCGATTTTATTTGTTTAAATTTGCGCTGGCGAAAATTCCCCGCTATAGCAATGCTCATGATCAGCCACAAAAGAGAAATAAAAAGCTTTTTTTACAGCCAGTATTTTTCTGACGGGCTACGCATTTCGGCCGGCATTTTGATCCCATCGCTGGTTGCTATGAAGTTTGGCGATTTTGAATTAGGGCTCACCATGTCGCTGGGTGCATTGTGTATCTGCGCTATAGACAGCCCCGGGCCGGTACAACACAAACGCAACGCTATGGCAATTGGCAACCTGCTGTTGTTAGTGGTATCGCTTATTACCGGCTATGCCCGGCTAAATGTTTACACATTGGGGTTGGAGATCACGGTGTTTTCTTTCCTGTTTAGCATGCTTATCGTTTACGGCAACCGGGCAGCATCGGTAGGCACCTCCGCCTTGCTGGTAATGATATTTATGATGGATAAGGCCATCCCCCCGCCGGAATTGCCAATATTTTGCGCTACCATATTGGCGGGCGGCTTATGGTATATGATATTTAGCCTTACCTTTTTTGGCATACGCCCCTACCGCGCTGCACAGCAAACACTCGGCGAAAACGTTGCCGATGTTGCCCGCTTTTTAAGACTGAAGGCAGATTTTTACCGCCCCGAAACCGATATAGATGATAATTACCGCCGCCTGGTGCTACAGCAAATATCGGTAAGCAACCACCAGGATGCCGTGCGCGAGATGCTTTTTAAAAGCCGCCTGATGGTAAAGGAATCTACAGGTGCCAGCCGCATATTGGTGCTCACCTTTATTGATCTGGTGGATATGTTTGAGCAAATAATGGCCACGCACTACGATTACCGCCATATCCGCGAGAAATACGCGCACACTGGCGTACTGAACGAGATAGCCGATTTTCTGCACGCCGTTGCCGGCGATTTAGACAATATCGGCTTTGCCGTATTAGCCAACACCCGCCCCGAAAAGTTGAGCAACTTAAACCATCGGCTGGAGATTTTAAAGCTTAAAATAGACGAAATTGGTGCGAGGTATAAGGAAAGCAGTAACCTGGTATTGAAAAAGATACTTATCAACCTGCGCGATGTGGCCAAAGGCATTAGTAATATTTATAAATATTACCATTCCAAAGCCTCCGATATGCTGCTGAACGATACCCGCGAGGTAGAGTATTCTAAATTTGTAACCCATCAGGATTTTGCGCCGCACATCTTTTGGGACAACTTCAGCCTCGACTCGGCAACGTTTAAACACGCTTTACGGGTTTCGCTGGTTTGTTTTATAGGGTACATAACTGCTAAAAATGTATCGCTGGGCGGGCATAGTTACTGGGTACTGCTTACTATTATAGTAATATTGAAGCCCGGGTTCAGCCTATCTAAGCAGCGCAATTACCAAAGGCTGGTGGGTACCATTGTGGGTGGTGCCATTGGTATTTTAATATTGACTTTTATACCAAACACCACCGTACAGTTTGTATGTTTTGTGGTGTTTATGATAGGCACGTACAGTTTTTTAAGGCTAAACTATGTAGTAAGCGTAATATTTATGACGCCCTTTGTGCTGATACTGTTCAAATTTTTAGGCGTAGGCTTACTTAACGTGGCGCAGGAGCGTATTATCGATACCACCATTGGCTCTTCTATTGCGTTTATTGCCAGCTATCTCATCTTCCCTACCTGGGAGTTTCAGCAGATACAGCACGACCTGAAAGCAGTAATAACAGCCAACATCAACTACCTGCGCAAGGTATCAGAAAGTATTGCCGGCAAGCCGGTGTTAATTACCGATTACAAGCTTGCCCGTAAGGATGTGTTTGTAAATTCGGCCAACTTATCTGCCACCTTCGAGCGCATGACCTCCGAGCCGAAAAGTAAACAGCACAATATTAAAGACATCCATAAATTTGTGGTGCTTAACCATATTTTGGCATCGTATACAGCTAACATCGCGTCGGCCCTCATCAAAACCGGGCCGCAGCAACCCCATGCCGATACGCTGAAACTTGTAAAACGCAGTATTGCAGTTTTAAAAGAAACCAATAAGAAACTAAGCGGCGAAATGCCGACGCCGGTTGTGGAACCTACTGAAACCGTTAAAGCGGCTGATGTTAGCCCTGCCCCTTTAACCGCCGAAGACGTGTTGATGAAAGAACAGCTCGGCTTTATCAATAAAATAACGGTGGATATTGCAAAGGTTACGGAGAATATTTTGAGGTAGAGAGCTTTTCAGCAACGTCTTTGCGAGGTACGAAGCAATCTCTAAGCTTTGCACACCGCCCTGCTTATCAGGAGATTGCTTCGTACCTCGATGCAACGGCAATATGGTATTGCTTACAACAACTCCGTAGCTAAATTTGCCAATTCGCTCCGCTCGCCCTTTTGCAGGGTGATGTGCGCGTACAGCGGGTGCCCCTTTGCTTTGTCTATTAAATACGATAGCCCATTACTCTCGGCATCCAGGTATGGGGTATCTATCTGGTAAATATCACCGGTAAACACAAATTTGCTGTTTTCGCCGGCGCGGGAGATGATGGTTTTTACCTCGTGCGGGGTAAGGTTCTGCGCTTCATCCACAATAAAAAATATTTTGGCTAATGTGCGCCCGCGGATGAAAGCCAACGGGGTGATGGAGATCTTATCGTTCGATACCAGTTCGTCTATCTTATTCTGCATCTTCTCGTCATCGGCAAACTGGTCTTTAATAAATTTAAGGTTATCCCAAATAGGCGCCATGTAAGGGTCTATTTTAGATTTTATATCGCCGGGCAAAAAGCCGATGTCCTTATTGCTAAGCGGCACTATAGGGCGGGTAACGAATATCTGCCGGTAGTGCTTGCGTTGTTCCAGCGCGCTGGCAAGTGCCAACAAGGTTTTGCCTGTGCCTGCATTGCCCTGTATGGTAACCAGCTTAATATCGGGGTGTAGCAGGGCATGTATGGCAAAGGCCTGCTCCAGGTTGCGCGGGTGGATGTTTAACACCGGCTGCTCGGTAACCCTTTCTACCAGGCCAGTTTGTTTGTTGTAAAAGGCAGATGCGGTACCATTCTTACTGTTCAGTACAAAAAACTGGTTGCTTTGGGGCTGTATATCAAATTCGGCTACGGGCAGGTTGTCATTTTTATTAAGCTTGCCCATCAGCTTTTCGGTTACTTTATTCAGCACCGTTTTGCCGCTGTATAGCTCTTCAATATTCTTTACCTTACCAGTTTCGTAATCCTCGGCATAAAGATTCAGCGATTTTGCTTTAAGGCGGAGGCAAATATCTTTCGATACCAGTATCACCTTTTTGTCGGGATTCTCAAATTGCACGCCCAGGGCGGCGTTTAATATACGATGGTCTATCTTGTCTGATCCAAAAACTTCTTCAGCATCGGCGCTACTGTTTTTTACATCCATGATGACTTTAAAGCTGCCCTTGCTTTTGCCATTCAGCGGTATCCATTGGTTGATAAGTTGGTTTTTAGAGATGTCATCCATCAGCCGAATGAAGCTGCGTGCCTCAAAGTTGCGGGTATCGTTACCGCTTTTCATGTTATCCAGCTCTTCCAGCACCTGTATGGGGATGGCCACATCATGCTCCTGGAAATTTTCGAAAGCGTTATGGTCGTAAAGGATAACCGAGGTATCCAGCACAAATATTTTCTTCTTACGGTCGGCTCTGTCTATGGTATCCTTATTCATCAAAGGCTAAATTAAGGATTTTAAGGGATTGGTTATGCGATGGATTACATTTTGCCGTACCGCATCGTATACCAGGGCTGTTTTTCCCTGTCAAAATAAGATGGTTTTATGGAAGATTGACTGTAGCCGGTATATTTTCCTGGCGATAAAGAGTTGCCGCATCCTATTTGGTTTTGCGCAAATAGTCCCAATCAACCCCTTATTTGTCGTTTGTACACCTGTTTGCCTGGAAAAAAGGTTTTGATATTTGCAATAACAATTAACACCCAACCATATGAGCAATACAAAGAAAGTTGATGAGTTTATATTTAAACTGGAACACCCGCTGAAAGCAGAACTCGAAGCCGTCAGGGCTATCATTATCAATGCCAATCCTAAAATAGAAGAAGACGTAAAATGGGGTGGTCCAAGCTTTTTTTACAAAGAAGAACTGGCTACCTTCAACCCGAGGATAAAAAACTACGTTGCGCTTATCTTTCACAAAGGGGAGCTTCTCAACATCAAATCCGACGTTCTTGAAGAAGCCACCAAGGGGAAAACCTATGCAAAGTTTTATTCCATGGATCAGGTAACGGCAAACAAAGACCTGATTGAAAAAATGGTAAATGCCTGGGTTAAACTGATGGACAAATAAACGTAATACAGCAATAATCTGCCTTTGTTATTCCACCCTATTCGATATCCATAAAGCAAAACTCTGTCACACCGGCGTAACAAGTCGGCTACACACACAAACATTTCCGTTGTCATTTCGGTTTTAAAACTGCATTGTTGTTAAAAACAGGCTGTATTTAAAACCAACGCTTTGATTAATAAACATTCAGATATAAACCGCAAACGGGTAGTTTCACTATTTTTAATGCTCACACTGGGTACCTGCCATGTGTTTGCCCAAGTGCAGCCCACCCCTGCCGACACCATAAAAGGCGCCAGGATGAAAACAATGGAGCTAAAGCAGCAAAACAACCAACAACTTGAACTGCAACAGCAGTACGACGTGGGCGACTTATTCAAAGATATCTTTCACCCTAAACGCAAACCCGACAGTGTTTTTAAGAAGCCGTCGGGTATCACCATAATTCCAAACATCGCTTCAAACCCAAGTATTGGCTCGCAGCTTGGCATAAAGGCAGTTGCCGGGCGTAAATTGGGCAACGACCCCAACACCTTATTGTCAGTGGCGGCCACATCCGCTTCTATTACCACTAAGGGCATCATTTATTTTTATGTAAACCATAACGTGTATACGCCGGGTAATAAGTGGAATTTTCAGGGGAATTTAGTAGCAGCCAAAACCGTATCGCCCGATTATGGCTTAGGTATTGCCGAGGCAAATAACGGTAGTGCCGAAGACCAGGTGCTGGCAAATGCCGAACGCACGGGCCGCGCACTCCACTCCTTCTATTTCAACATCAGGGAAAAAGTGTATAAAGAGGTTCAGAAAAACTTGTTTGTAGGCGCAGGTGTATCGTTTGATATCCGTAGCAACATCGAGGATACCAAATCTACCGGTTTAACGCCTTATAGCATTTATAACGAGCGCCACGTTTTTAGCGATGGCAGCTACCAGGCAAACGGGCTGTTGTTTAACGTGCAGTACACTACCCGCGATAACCAGAACCGACCTTACAAAGGCTTGTATGCCGATGCCGGTTTTAGGGTAAACCAAACGTGGATGGGAAGCTCTCGTGGCGCTGTTCAATTTTCTACTGATATAAGAAAGTACTTCAGCCTATCCTCCAGCCACCCCGAGCATGTGATCGCGTTTTGGAACTGGGGATCGTACCTTATCAGCGGGGATGTACCCTACCTCGAACTTCCGGGTACCGCCAAAGACGGAGCATTCCGAAGCGGGCGTGGCTATGTAACCGGGTATTTTAAGGGTACCCAATACAACTACTCCGAAGCTGAATACCGGTTCCCCATAACAAACAACAAGTTTTTAAGCGGCGTGGCTTTTTTTAACCTGCAAACCGCCAATGACGAGGCCGGAACTAAAATATTTAAAGTCTGGCAGCCTGGTTACGGTGGCGGGTTGCGCGTACTGTTTAACAAAGCCACGCGTACAAACTTGTGCCTGGATTATGCCTGGGGTAAATATGGCAGGCGGGGCTTCTTTTTGGGGCTGAATGAGGCGTTTTAGTGTTAGCTGATCTCGTTGCCGGAAATTCTTTCAGCATCGGCCGCTACATCTTCAGCAGTGGATTGAATACAATTACTTCGCACAAATTGTACGAATCGTACAGTTCGTACACCTTCGTACAATTTTCGGAAAATCCGCACAGTTTCGTACAATTTCGCACAGTTTCGTACAACGTCGTACAGTTTCGTACACTTTCGTACAGCTGTTTTGTCAAATCCGAAAATCTGCGAAAATCTTTGAATTTCTTTGGATTTCCGGGCAAATCAGTCATTTATAAATCCTTATTGTAAAGGTGTCCCCTTTCCGCAATTCGACATTAATGTTATATTTGCGACATCTCAAACCAGATATCCCGGCCGTCGATCAAAAAATGGCTTAACCTAGATCGCGGTCTTTAATTGCCCACCTTTTCACCTCTGCGTCAATTTTACACACTATAGTAAAAGCAAAACTTTAAACCCTTAGTTTTGCAGGTTGATAATCATAAACTGATACATGGCAAGAGGACGATTGAATAGTGGCAGCAAAGCTGAAGCTGAATTACCTAAAGCAAAGTTAAACAAACAAAGCTTGCAAAATATCCGCAAGCTTACAAGCTACATAAAACCATATAAAGTAAAATTCATAGCCGGCTTGTTTTTTCTTGTAATATCAAGCCTGGTTGGTTTAATATTTCCCGGTTTTTTTGGCGCATTGATTGACACAGCGCATGGCGATAAGCATGGTGGCTTTTTACCCGCCAACTTAAAAAAAATTGGTGAAATTGCCATCGTAGTATTATTCGTACAGGGTTTTGTATCGTATTTCCGTATTACGTGGTTCGTGCAGGTTGCGGAGAATGCACTAGCTAATATGCGCCGCGATACTTATTTTAAACTAATCACCCTACCCATGAACTTTTTTGCCAACCGGAGGGTTGGTGAATTAAATAGCCGCATCTCTGCCGACCTCTCGCAGATCCAGGAGGTACTTACTACTACCTTTGCCGAGATCATACGACAGGTAATTATCCTTGTCGGCGGCATCACCGTGCTGGTAATAATTTCCTGGAAACTTACTATTGCGTTGCTGGTGCTACTCCCCGTGCTCATAGTAGTGGCCATCGTATTTGGAAAATTTATCAGGAAGCTATCTCGCCAGGCGCAAGACCAGCTTGCCGAATCGAATACCATTGTAGAAGAAACCCTACAGGGTATAGCGAATGTAAAAGCCTTTGTAAACGAAGCTTTTGAAGCTGGCAGATACGACAAAACCTTACAGCGTGTAGTTACCATTGCCGTAAAAGGTGCAAAATACCGTGGTATGTTTGGGGCCTTTATTGTTTTTTGTTTGTTCGGGACCATCTTTTGCGAAATATGGTACGGTTCGTACCTGGTATCCATCCACGATAAAGGTTTTACTTTTGGTCAACTCACCAATTTTATTGTTTACGCTGCTTTTATCAGCGCAGCCATGGGCAGCCTGCCTGATTTGTACGCCAATCTGCAAAAAGCTGTGGGCTCGTCAGAGCGGGTGTTGGAGATACTGGCAGAACATGGCGAAGATATTTCTATCACAGATGTTAACAACGCTATAAAACAAACCATACAAGGTAACCTCGCTTTTACGGATGTGCAATTCGCCTATCCTTCCCGCTCAGAACTTACAGTGTTAAACGGTATCTCTTTTGATGCCTCGGCCGGGCAAAAGGTGGCTATTGTTGGGCCAAGCGGCTCGGGTAAATCTACTATGGCTGCGCTAATACTGCAATTTTACCATCCGCAAAGCGGTACCATTTTGTTTGATGGCCGCCCTGCGGATGAATTTGCCTTAACCGATATCCGTAACCAGGTGGCTATTGTGCCACAGGATGTATTGCTGTTTGGCGGTACTATTATGGAAAACATCGCCTACGGTAAATTGAACGCTACTAAAGAAGAAATTATACAGGCTGCCAGGCGCGCTAATGCCGACCAGTTTATCACCTCATTCCCCGAGGCTTATGAAACTGTTGTAGGCGAGCGCGGCGTAAAACTTTCGGGCGGGCAAAGGCAGCGTATTGCTATAGCGCGTGCATTGTTAAAAAATCCTGCTATATTGATCCTCGATGAGGCAACCTCATCCCTCGACTCCGAATCGGAGCGTTTGGTACAGGAAGCATTGGAAGAACTAATGAAGGGGCGCACCTCTATCATCATCGCCCACCGCCTATCCACCATCCGCGAAGCCGATAAGATCATCGTGCTGGAAAAAGGGAACATCATCGAAAACGGCACCCACCAGGAACTGGTAGCCAACGAGCAGGGACTTTACCGGTATTTGAGCCAGTTGCAATATGAGGTACAGTAAATAGCTGATAGTTCATAGATCATGGTAGCTCTGTCAAAAGCGATTAATGCCATTATCCATGAACTATCATCTATGAACCATCAACCATGAACTAATAAGAATGAAATTAACCATACACGGGGCGGCCCGGCAGGTAACCGGCAGCATGCATTTATTGCAGGTTGGCCAATATAAGATACTGATTGATTGCGGGCTTGATTACGAGAAAGACCATAATATACAGGTGAACGAGGATTTTGGCTTCGACCCCGAAAAGATAGATGTAGTGGTGCTTACCCATGCCCATATCGACCATTCGGGTAACCTTCCAACCCTGGTACGCATGGGCTTCAGCGGGCAAATACTCTGCACCCCGCCTACTGCCGACCTCACCGAACTGCTGCTGATAGATTCTGTAAACATCTTTTTAAGCAAGGCGGAAAAAGGCAGGCGCAACCGTAAGCGCGGAAAGCATGGCAATAGCGGCCCGCAGCCATTGTACCTGCAAAAGCACGTAATGGATACGGTAGAACGCTTTGTAACCATTGGCTTTAACCGTCCCTTTCGTATTAATGGCGATATCGAGCTTACCTTTATCCCCGCAGGGCACTTATTAGGGGCTGCCGCTGCTGTTTTTAAAGTGATAGAAGACGGCGTAGAAAAATCAATTGCCTTTACCGGCGATATTGGTCGAAAAAATTACCCGGTGCTAAACGATCCGGAACCTCTGCCACCAGTAGATTATATGGTAAGCGAAGCTACCTACGGCGGGCGTATGCATACCAAAGGCAAATCGGTAGAAGAAACTTTGGTAGAAACCATTGATAAGGTTTGTATTAAAGAACAGGGCCGATTAATTATCCCTGCATTTAGCATAGGGCGTACACAATCGCTTGTATTTGCACTGAATAAAATATTCAGCAGCGGTTTGTTGCCGCCTGTAGCCATATTTGTAGATAGCCCGATGGCAACCCGCGCTACGGACATTTTCCGCAAGCACCACGGCCTGGTGAACCCCGAAGCGCAGGAATTTTATAACCGCCAGGGCGATGAGTTTGAGTTTGACAACCTTACCTATGTAGAAACGCTAAAAGACAGCCGGCAGGTGTCAAACTATTACGAACCCTGCATCATCATATCTTCTGCCGGGATGCTGGAGGGCGGGCGTATACAAGATCACCTGTTTTACAATATCCAAAACTATTACTGCACTATCCTCTTCATTGGCTATTGCGCCAAAGGCACTTTGGGGTACCGTTTATTACGGGGCGACCCCATTGTACACATCAAAGACCGCGACCTGGCTGTTTACGCCACCATTAAGCAAACCGACGTGCTAAGCGCCCACGGAGACCATGAAGATTTGCTGGGTAATATTAAACAGCAGGATGTTAACAAGCTAAAAGGCGTGTTTTTAGTCCACGGCGAAACGGTGAGCATGCAGGCATTAGCGGATGCCTTGGAGCAGGATGGTTATAAGGTGACCATACCGGAGAAGAGCGTGAGTTACGATTTATAATAGCCACATCGTCAATTGCGAGCGAAGCGTGGCAACCATCGGTAGGCAGAGCCGCTCTGCTTGCCGGGGATTGCTTCATCGCCCCGTTCCGCAACCTGACGCTGCTCTTCGCAATGACGTAGGGAGGACTAAAATATCGTCAAAAACGGCCTCAAAGCAGCTTGATATTGCTTCGAGTAAACCTTAGGCTCATCATAAATAACAAACTCCCACTCCTCCGCGATTACTTGATGCTTGCCGATGGTTAGCAATTCGCGATGCGGCACAGAATCGGCGAAGGACTTAATGCTGATAATACTCACCAGGTGCAAACCACATCCAGCTAGTAACCCCTTCACCAGTCCCGCTGTTTCTAAAGGCAGTATCATGGTACATACACCATCCGGCGTTAAATGCCCGGAAACACCTTTTATCAACCTTTCAAAAAAAGCATCATCAGTATGCCTCGCCAAACTTTTTTTGGCACCCGGCGAGGTGAGGGAGTTTAAAAAGAACGGCGGGTTAGAAACAATGAGATCGTATTGTTTATCGGGATGAGCTTCAAAATACTCCTCAAATCCCATGGCGAATAATTCCAACCGGTGGGCAAATTTAGATTCCTGAAAATTTGCCCCGGCGGTTTTCGCGGCAGCGTCATCAATCTCAACCGCGTCAACCATCGCAGTGTCGAACCGTTGTGCCATCATCAGGGCAATTACGCCGGTGCCGGTGCCAATATCTAAAATGCTTTTCGGTTCATTCGCAGTGGCCAATGCACCAAGCAGTACGCCATCGGTATTCACCTTCATGGCGCAACCGCTTTGGTTTACAGCAAATTGTTTAAACTGAAAGATATCTGCCAAGTAGTGGTTAATTTAAATGGGCCGGGCCACCAATAATATTGATAATTTGCCTATTTTCAGGCTGTATTTTAAACGCCCTGCATTTAATGCAAGTACGCCTGCAACACCTCAAAAATCAATTTAAAAAGCCAAAAGTAATTATAATAACAGGCATTTTACTGGCTTTAAGCCTGTGGTTTGCGCTTTGCCTGCCCAAGCCGCTTTTCAGCAGCCCAACTTCTTTTGTAATTGACGATGATGCCGGCCAACTACTGGGCGCATCCATAGCGCGCGACGGGCAATGGCGCTTCCCCTATAATGATAGCGTACCCGAAAAATTTAAGCAATGCATTATCGCCTTTGAGGATAAACGCTTTGAGCACCACCCGGGTTTTGATGCATTGGCCTTCGGCAGGGCCATCCGGCAAAACATCCGCAAGGGCAGGGTTACCAGTGGCGGCAGCACCATTACCATGCAGGTAATGCGCCTTTCCACACGCCACAAACGTACCATCCTCAACAAAATAGGCGAGATATTTATGGCTTTGCGGCTGGAACTTGGTTACAGTAAACAGGAGATTTTGGCCATGTATGCCAGCAATGCCCCCTTTGGCAGTAATGTTATAGGGCTGGATGCCGCCGCATGGCGGTACTTTGGCCGCGGCCCGGATAAACTTTCCTGGGGCGAGATGGCAGCGCTGGCAGTTTTGCCCAATTCACCCTCACTGGTGCATCCCGGCAAAAACAGGCTCATCCTTTTAAAAAAACGCAACCTGTTGTTAAACAGGCTTTATACACAAGGCATTATTGATAGCACCACCGCTAAACTTGCCGAATTTGAGCCCGTACCCGAAAAGCCCGTGCCCCTGCCCCAGTTAGCACCCCACCTGCTGCAACGCTTTAAAGCCGACTATCAAAACAAGCAACAGGCGCTTACACGCATCACCACCACCATAAAAACCAACCTGCAGCAACAGGTGGCAGAGATATTAGAGCAGCACCACCGCGTTTTAAAGGCTAACGATATCAACAATATTGCCGCCGTTGTTTTGGATGTAGAAACTGGCGCAACCCTCGCCTACGCGGGCAATATAGCACACCGGGAAGACCCGGAGATGGAGAGCGATGTGGATGTAGTGGGTGCGCCCCGCAGTCCGGGCAGCACGCTAAAACCCCTGCTATATGCCTCGATGCTTCACGATGGGTTGATATTGCCCAACAGCCTGATACCCGATGTGCCCACGCAAATTGCAGGCTACCACCCCGAGAACTTTGATTTGAGTTATGATGGCGCTGTGCCGGCTTCAAATGCTTTGTCGCGCTCACTGAACGTGCCAGCGGTTAAAATGCTGCAACAATACAAGTACGAGCGTTTTTATGATATGATGAAAAAGGCGGGGGTTACTACCCTGAAACAGCCTGCCGACCACTACGGCCTCTCCCTTATTTTAGGAGGTGGCGAAAACACCCTTTGGGAACTTACCGGTATTTATGCCGATATGGCGCGGGTGCTGAACCATTACAATAAATATAAAGGGCAATACGACCCCGAAGATTACCACCAGCCGGTTTATGCCTTGTCGCCAAAAGCTGAACCTACATTAGAGAAAAACGGGCTGCTGGATGCCGGTTCGCTGTATTATACTCTACAAGCTATGGAAGAGGTGATGCGCCCCGGCGAGGAAATGCTTTGGCAGCAGTTCAGCTCCACGCAACGCATTGCCTGGAAAACCGGCACCAGCTTTGGCTTTCGCGATGGATGGGCTATTGGCGTTACGCCCAAATATGTGGTTGGTGTTTGGGTGGGCAATACCGATGGCGAAGGCCGCCCGGGCTTAACGGGTATCAACACCGCTGCCCCTGCCCTGTTCGAGATCTTCCGGCTGCTGCCTGCCTCGCGCGATTGGTTCGGCATGCCCATGGGCGAAATGGAAAAGATAAGCGTATGTAAAGAGAGTGGCTACCGCGCCGGGCAATATTGCAACAACACTGCCGAGCAATTTGTGCCAAAAAGTGGGCTAAAAGCGGCGGCATGCCCCTGGCACAGGCTGGTACATCTATCGCCCGATGAAAAATACCAGGTAACGGGTAACTGCGAAAGTCCGGAGAATATTGTTAACAAAAGCTGGTTTGTGCTGCCGCCATCTATGGAGTATTATTACAAAACCAAAAACTACCAGTACCATGTACTGCCGCCATTTAAGCCCGGCTGTGGCGAAGCCGATTACGGTAACCCGATGGAGCTGATATATCCGAAGGAAAACGCCAAAATATATGTACCTATAGAGGGTGATGGCAAACGCGGGCGGGTGGTGTTCAACGCTGCGCACCGGCAGCCGGGCATTAAAATCTTCTGGCACCTGGATGATAAATATGTGGGCGAAAGCAGCACTTTCCATCAAATGGCGCTAAACCCATCGGCCGGCAAGCATAAACTGACGCTGGTAGATGCATCCGGCAATACCATCAGTATTAAGTTTGAGGTGCTGGATAAAAATAAATAACCTAAATTTAGATTTAGAAATTACGAATAAATGCTTGAACAATACGACCTGGGCAACCTAATGGTTTTGGATATAGAAACCGTACCGCAATATGCAACGCATGCTGAGGTGCCCGAACATTTGCAGGAACTTTGGGCGCACAAAACCCGCCTGCAGCGCAACGAGGCTACCGGCGAGGAGTTTTACGACCGGGCCGGCATTTGGGCGGAGTTTGGTAAGATCGTTTGTATTTCGGTGGGGATATTTTTGAATGGCAAAAAGACGGGCTTGCGTGTGAAATCTTTTGCCGGGCACGAAGAAAAG
>NZ_CAMLOV010000142.1 GCF_946481715.1 uncultured Mucilaginibacter sp.
GTCGTCGTCAACCTGAGCTCGATCGATCACGTCACGCGCGGCGCGAACGAAACGGCTGACATTCACCTCAAGGGCCGTGGCGACGTGCTGCCCGTGCGCCGCAATTACCTGCACCTGTTTCGGCAGATGTAGCCGCGTTTTTAACCGATGTAAAAAAACAATGGGACGGTTACCGTGCCACCGCGCCGTTCAGCTATTCGTTTTTGGATGAGCAATATGCAGCCCTTTACAATTCAGAGCAGCGTACCGGTAAAATATTTACATCGTTTGCATTTGTAGCGGTTATCATCGCCAGCCTTGGCCTATTTGGGCTTGCGGCATTCAGTATCAGGCAAAGGGTAAAAGAGATCGGCATCCGTAAGGTGTTAGGCGCATCCTCCGGTACCATCACCGGGATGCTCTCGGTAGAGTTTTTAAAGCTTGTAGGCATAGCCATAGTGGTATCGGTACCGGTAACCTGGTACGCCATGCATAAATGGCTGCAGGACTTTGCCTACCGGATAGATATATCCTGGTGGGTATTTGTACTGGCTGGCTTTATAGCCATATTGGTTGCATTTGTTACTGTAAGTTTCCAATCGGTAAAGGCAGCATTGGCAAACCCGGTAAAAAGTTTGCGCAGCGAGTAACCTAAGTCGATAAATGGTGGTCATAAATGGGTAAACCATTTATATTAATTAAATAGGGGTAAATAAGTTGACTGTTGTATTGTTAATAAGATTTGAAATAGAGGAAACAAATCAGCGTAATCGGTGAAATCAATCTTCATCGGTGTAACGGCGAAGCCCTCTTGAGCACAAAAAAACAACGAATCGCGAAAAATCAATAAAAAAATCATGTTTAAAAATTACGTTAAAACAGCTTTCAGAAGCTTGATGAAAAATAAGGGCTTTACAGCCATCAACATATTGGGGCTTGCCCTGGGGCTGTGCGTTTGTATGCTTATAGTTTTTTATGTTATAGATGAGCTTGGCTACGATACCTATAACACTAAAGCCGACAGGATATACCGCGTAAATAACGATATCAAATTTGGCGGTAAAACAAGCCAGTATGCAGTTTCGCCCGCGCCATTGGCCCAAACAGCGAAGAGCGATTTCCCCGAAGTGGAACAAACGGTGCGGTTTAGGAGCCGCGGTGGAAATAAGGTACGTAAAGACGGGCAGAACATCCAGGAGAACCGCATGACGTATGTAGACTCCACCATATTTGATGTTTTTACATTGCCGATGATACAAGGCGATCCAAAAACTGCGCTTACAGAACCCAAGAGCGTAGTTATAAATGAAACTACCGCAAAAAAATATTTTGGTGCCACCAATGTGGTCGGAAAAATGATGACCTTTAACGATACCGTACCCTATAAAGTAACGGGAGTGATTAAAGATATCCCTAAACAATCGCACTTTAACTACGATTTTTTATTAGCCATGAGCGGGCTGGACGAGAGCAAGGAAAATGCCTGGTTAAGCAATAACTTTAACACTTACATCGTATTGAAAAACGGCGTTAGCCCCAAGGTGTTGGAAGCTAAATTCCCCGCTTTTGTGGCAAAATACGTAGGCGGGCAGTTACAGGCCGCCACGCACATGAGTTTCAGCGACTTTGAAAAAGATGGGAGCTACTTTAGGCTCAGTTTAACTGCATTAAAAGATATACACCTGCGCTCTAACATGCAAGTGGAGCTTGGCGCTAATGGCAATATCCAATACGTGTATATTTTTTCGGCAGTAGCCATCTTTATATTGCTCATCGCATGCGTAAATTTCATGAACCTGTCTACCGCTCGCTCCTCGAACCGGGCCCGCGAGGTAGGTGTGCGTAAAGTATTAGGCTCGCCGCGTAGTTCGCTAATTGCACAGTTTCTGTCAGAGTCGGTTTTGGTAACCTTTGCGGCAACGGTTATTGCGGTTGTTGGAGCATGGTTGCTATTGCCGGTGTTCAACCAAATGGCCGATAAGCAATTGGCGTTTACAAGCGCCACCTTTGTATGGCTGTTGCCGGCATTATTGATAATAGTTGTTGTAATTGGCTGCCTTGCAGGCTCGTACCCGGCATTCTTTTTGTCGGCTTTCCAACCTATTGATGTATTGAAGGGTAAGTTATCTGCCGGCTTCAAAGGCGGTTTCCTGCGTAGCTTTTTGGTGGTATTCCAGTTCTCTATTTCCATATTCCTCATCATCGGTACCCTTGTTATTTATCACCAGCTAAAATATATTCAAAACAAAGACCTCGGCTACAGCCGCGAGCAGGTGCTGATAGTAAATAATACAGATGTGCTGGATAAACAAGCCAAAGTATTTAAAGAAGAAATAAAACGCTTCCCCGGGGTTAAAAATGCAACGCTTACGGGCTATATCCCAACAGGCGGCTGGCGAAATAATACATCAATGTTTGAGAGCCCAACATTAGATACCAAGCATGCAGTTTCCATCGGCGTTTGGGATGTTGATGAGGACTATATCAATACCATGGGCATGAAAATAAAATATGGCCGCGATTTTTCTAAAGAAATGAAATTAGATTCATCGGCCGTGATCATAAACGAAGCCGCAGTAAAAATATTAGGCTATAAAGATGCCCTGAACAGGGAACTATATATGCCTACGGATAACATGGCCAAAAACCTTAAAAAGCTGCACATAATAGGCGTTATTAAAGATTTCAATTTTAGTTCGCTGCGCGAAAATATTTCGCCTCTTGCATTTTTATATGGCCAAAATTCAGGTGCATTAAGCGTGCGTATAAACCCAGCTAATGCTACTGCGGTGCTGGCGCAGGTTAAAGAAAAATGGCATTCCTTAGCGCCAAACCAGCAGTTCGACTACTCGTTCATGGATGATGATTTCGACAACGCCTACCGTACAGAGCAACGCATCGGCGGAATATTTATCGCATTTACATCTATGGCAATCATCATAGCTTGCCTGGGTTTGTTCGGGCTTGCAGCATACGCTGCCGAACAACGAACTAAGGAGATAGGCATCCGTAAGGTATTGGGTGCCAATGTGGGCATCATCGTTGGCATGCTATCAAAAGATTTTATAAAACTCGTATTTATAGCTATAGTAATCGCTTCGCCGTTTGCTTGGTACTTTATGCACCTGTGGTTACAGGGTTTCGCCTACCAGGATGGCATTAAATGGTGGATTGTTGCCGTAGCCGGCGGTGGGGCAGTTGTAATAGCGTTTATCACCATCAGTTTCCAATCCATAAAAGCCGCGCTGGCAAACCCGGTTACGAGTTTGAAGAATGAATAGCAGAGGATAGATAATTAGAGATTAGAGGTTAGTTTGTGTTAAACTAACCTCTATTTGTTTAAGAAGAAACAAACAGGGTGGACATAAACGCTAATCTCTGGCCTCTAATCGGACTGTATCATAACCGTACAATAGCTGTTACGCTTGCGTACAGTAAGTGTGTTAGTTTTGATTTTAACTATTTGATTATCATGAATATATAAGTTTGGTATCACTTTTAGCTTAATGGCAGTATATGATTAAGAATTACCTAAAGATCGCTTTTCGCAATTTGTTTAAAAACAAGCTGTACAGCCTTATTAATATAGGGGGGCTTGGCGTAGGAATGGGTGTCAGCTTTATGCTGCTGCTGTACGTTTATAATGAATTTACATTTGATAAATTTTATCCTAACGATGACCGCCTTTATTCTGTTTTGCGTAACCAGGCCGCCGATGGCGAGATCCAAACCAGTGGCGCCACATCGTTGCCGGTTGCAGCTGCCCTGCTAAAAGATTTTCCGGAAGTTGAAAAGGCAGCACATACCAACTGGCCAAACGACCGCCTGTTTAAATATAAAGGCAAAACGCTCAACCTGCTGATGCTTTCCGGAGACCCGGCCATCCTGGATATTTTTAGCTATGAGTTTTTACAAGGCAGCAAAAAAACAGCCTTTGCCGAACTTTCATCGGTAGTACTCACCCAAAGCGGCGCTAAAACGCTATTTGGCGATGAAGACCCCATGGGTAAGTTTGTTAAAATAGATAACACCCGCAGTGCAAAAGTTACCGGTATTATAAAAGATGCCCCGGCAAATTCATCGCGCAAGTTCCAGGCGCTGGGTTCGTGGGCCATGCAGGAGGCAGACATGCCATGGCTCAAAACTTCGGGCTGGGGCAATCATTCCTTCCGTACCTATGTGTTATTAAAGCCCGGTACAGATGTGGCCAGGCTTAATAAAAAACTTGCCGGGCTCTTTCAAAAATACATTCCGGAGGACAAGGAGAACAAGTTTACGCTTTTCCAATATTCGCGCACGCACCTTTACAGCGATTTTAAAAACGGCATAAGCGTTGGCGGGCAGATAAAGTACGTCAGGCTGTTTCTGATACTGGCAATCGGCATCCTGCTGATAGCCTGCATCAATTTTATGAACCTTTCTACAGCGCGCTCAGAAAACCGTGCCCGTGAGGTTGGTGTACGCAAGGTGGTAGGGGCAAGCCGGTTTTCGCTTGTATGGCAGTTTATGGGCGAATCGTTATTAATGTCGCTCATATCCTTTGTGCTGGCCCTGCTTATCATCCATGCATCCTTAGATTACTTTAACGGGATGACACATAAGAACCTGACTATACCATATGGGCTCTCTTATTTTTGGATAGCGGGTTTAGGTGTAACGCTTATAACCGGCGTTATTGCCGGCAGTTACCCGGCGCTATTCTTGTCCTCTTTTAGGCCCGTTAAGGTTTTAAAGGGCATTAATAACGCCGGCAGGGCTACCCTTAGGCCAAGGCAGGTATTGGTTACGCTGCAATTTGTTTTTGCAACAGGACTTATCCTCTCTACCATGCTGATATACAAACAACTCAACTATATTAAAAACCTGCCAACGGGCTACAGCAAAGATGGATTGGTAGAGTTATCCCTGGTTGGTAAAATATACGACCAGTTTGAGAGTTTCCGCCGCGATGCAATGGCAACCGGCGCCGTTACCGAAGCCGCCAGTACATCGGGCACTATCACCAACGATGGCAGCTCTTCCTGGGGTATCAAATGGCCGGGGCAGTTACCGGGAGAGGATAAGCTCCCTATCAGCCAGATGGTTACTACCTATCATTTCACCCAAACATTTGGCATTAAAATACTGGAGGGCCGCGATTTTGATATTAGCCGCCCATCAGATTCAACCGCTATTATGCTCAACGAATCGGCAGTGAAACTGATGCGCCTGAAAAACCCTATTGGCACCATTGTAAACTGGCAAAGTACCAACCGCACAGTTGTTGGCGTGGTTAAAGATTTTATATGGGGCAAAGCATACGAGCCTATCAAACCGGTTATTATCGGCTTTGAAAAAGGCTGGGCAGGTACCGCCACCTTAAAGCTCAATAAAAATATGGCTGTATCAACGGCACTTGCAAAGCTGGAAACCGTTTACAAGAAATACAATGCCGAGTATCCTTTCGATTATAAGTTTGTTGACGAATTGTACGATGAGAAATTTGCTACCGAGCAGTTGTTAGGCAACCTTACTAATTCATTCACCGTGCTGGCGATCGTGATATCCTGCCTTGGCTTGTTCGGCCTTTCATCCTTCTCTGCCGAGCAGCGCCGTAAAGAGATCGGTATCCGCAAGGTGTTAGGCGCATCCACCCGTAACCTTTGGTACAATCTATCAAAAGAGTTCATTTTGCTGGTAAGCATTGGCTTTGTTATCGGCGCAGCGTTTAGCATATATTTTATGAGCCAATGGCTACAGAGCTATACCTACCGCACCGGCATAAGCCTTTGGGTTTTCGCCGCTACGATAATCATCAGCCTGGCAGTGACGCTTATAACGGTAAGCTGGCAGGCCATTAAAGCCGCTGTAACAAATCCGGTAAAAAACTTGAGGAGCGAGTGAGTTTAATTTCGGACTTCGGATTTATAAAAAGGGACCAGTGCAATCGGTGTAATCAGTTTTAATAATCGGTGTAATCATAAATAATCGGTGTAATCATGTTAAAAAACTATTTCAAAATTGCCCTTCGCGGCTTCCGCAGGCACAAGCTGTTCACCTTCATCAACATTGTTGGGCTATCTATAGGTATCAGTGCTGCGCTGGTGATATACCTGATAGTGCACTTTGATTTTACGTTCGACAAGTTCCATGAGGATAGCGACAGGATATACCGGGTTACAACCGATTATTCTTTTGCCGGCGAAGTTGGGCATAATGGCGGCGTAACTATGGCCCTGGCACCGGCGCTTAATACCGAGGCCACCGGCATAGCGCAGGTAGCACCTTTTTATATTTATTGGGAAGTAAATGTATTGGTGCCAAACGGTTCTAAGGCCGATGTTAAGCTAAGGAAGCAGGGCGGTGTTATTTTTGCCGAAGAGCACTACTTTAACCTTTTTGAGCACCACTGGATAGCCGGAAATAAAAAAACTGCTTTAAAAGACCCCAACACGCTTGTGCTTACCACAAAACAGGCCAAAATTTACTTCCCAAAGCTGGAGTATGCCGATATGCTGGGCAAGCAGGTTATCTACGACGATTCGCTTAAAACAACGGTTACAGGTATTATTGAGCCCTTTAAGGAGAATTCCGATTTCACCGCTCATGATTATATATCCTTTATCACTGGCACAACCGATCATTTTATAAAAGGCAATTTCGAAACGGCCGAATGGGGAAACACCAATTCGGCCTCGCAGGTATTCATCAAACTATCACCAGCTGCATCGCCCGCCAAATTAGAAAAGCTGTTGAACGCAATGCTGAACAAGCACAACCCGCCCACGCCCGAAAACAAAGGTAATACCCAGGGCCTGCACCTCCAGCCCCTCGCCGATCTGCACTTCGATCAGGTGTATGGAGGTTTGGATGGAGCGCGTACCGCCAGCAAAAGCACTTTATACGGGCTGCTGGTTATCGCTGCTTTCCTGTTGATATTGGGTTGTATCAATTTTATCAACCTTACCACTGCACAAGCATCGCAACGCGCAAAAGAGATAGGTATCCGCAAAACTATGGGCAGCAGGCGCAGCCAACTAATTATGCAGTTTTTGAGCGAAACATTCCTGATAACCCTTTTTGCGGTTATTATTTCTGTTGCCATTGCACCCGTTATACTTAAACTCTTTGCCGATTTTGTGCCCGAAGGTATCTCCGTAAACATACTGGCCCAGCCCAACCTCGTAGTGTTTTTAATATTGCTTACTTTATTGGTGAGCGGATTATCGGGCTTTTACCCGGCGTTGGTACTATCGGGTTATAAACCGGTTGCGGTGTTAAAAAACCAGTCGGTAAGCAACAGCAGCAAAACGCGTAATGCCTGGCTGCGTAAATCGTTAACGGTTACGCAGTTTGTTATAGCACAGTTCTTCATCATGGCAACGGTACTGGTAAGCAAACAGATCTACTACGCTTTGCATAAAGACCTTGGCTTTAAAAAGGATGCGATAGTAAATATCAGCACGCCATTTAAAGAAATGAACACCGATAAGCAGCAGGTGTTTATGAATAAGATCCGTGCCGTGTCGCAGATTGAATTGCTTAGCGTAGGAGGGGCGGCGCCCTCATCCGGCAATACAAACTCTACTACGGTTACTTATAAGGATGGCAAAAAAGAAATAAAAACCGACCTGCAACAAAAGTTTGCCGACGAGAATTACCTGAAAGTTTACCAAATAAAGCTATTGGCAGGGCGTAACCTGCGGCCTGCCGACACAACGGGCGCAGGGAATATCATCATCAATAACACCTATGCTAAAGTTTTAGGGTTCCGTAACCCAAATGATGCCATTGGCAAACAGCTAAATTATAACGACAAGCAGAAAACCATTATAGGCGTAGCTGCCGATTTTTACCAAAAATCGCTGCATTCACCTATAAAACCACTTGCTATCCTGCAGCCCGGCAACAGAAAATGGAATAACCGCACTTTCCATATTGCCTTAAAGCCGCAAACAGCGGGCGGCGATGAATGGAAAACGGCTATAGCAAGCCTGGGGAAAATATGGAAAGAAGTTTACCCGGAAGATGATTTTGAGTATAGCTTTTTTGACGAGAGCATTGCCAAATTTTACACCGCCGAGCAGCATACCTCACAACTGCTTACCTGGGCAACTGGCCTATCCATATTTATTAGTTGCCTTGGCTTGTTAGGCTTAGCCATATATACCACCGGGCAACGCACCAAAGAAATAGGCGTGCGCAAGGTATTGGGCGCTTCTGTCGCGCAAATTGTAACCCTGCTTTCTACCGAGTTGATTTGGCTTATTGTACTGGCCTTTGTTATGGTAACCCCACTGGCCTATTATGCCATGCATAAATGGATGGAAGACTTTGCCGACCGCACTACCATTAGCTGGTGGATATTTGCTTTAAGCGGGGGCGGGATGCTTACTGCTGCCTTATTTACGCTAAGCTTCCAAACCGTGAAAGCTGCGATTGCCAACCCGGTAAGGAGTTTGAGGAGCGAGTAGACGTTGATTTCGGATTTATTGTAGGAGTCATCGGCGCAATCAAAGTAATCGGAGTAATCAGTGCCAACCAATTCGTTAACTAATGTTAAAAGCTTAGGAATTCACTTCCGTAGTGCTGATATTGTAGCTGATTACAAAAGCCTATGATAAAGAACTACTTAAAGATAGCCTGGCGCAGTATTGCCAATAATAAAACATCTTCTGTCATTAATATTGGCGGGCTTGCTGTTGGTATGGCCGTGAGTTTTATGCTGTTGCTGTATGTTTACAACGAATATAGTTTTGATAAATTCCACGCCAACAGCGATCGCCTGTACCAGGTGTTTAAAAATCAGCCCTCCAATGGCGAAATAAGAACAAAAACCTTCACGCAGCAATTGCTTGCGGGCGTTTTAAAGAAGGATTTTCCCGAAGTAGAGAATGTGGCGCGCATCAACGAATCTAAAGATGCGCTTATCACCTTTAACGACAAAGGATTAAAGGTAAACACCATTGCCGCCGATCCGGCTTTGCTGGATTTGTTTACTTTTCAATTTGTGTGGGGCAATAAACTAACTGCCCTTACCGACCCAAAGGGCATTATCCTGTCAGAATCTACCGCGTTGGCAATCTTTGGTAACCGCAACCCGGTAGGCGAGATGGTACAATACGAAAACCAGTTCGCGATGAAGGTAAGCGCCGTTATCAAAGATAACCCGCAAAACTCCAGTTTTACCTTTAAGACAATTATCCCCTGGAATGCGTTTTTGAGCCAAAACCCCTGGTTAAAGGGGGAGGGCTGGGATAATTACGCCTACTTTACTTATGTGCGGTTAAAACCAGGCATCTCATTAGATGCTGTAAATGCTAAGATCAAAAATCTCATAGGCCAGCATTTCCCTAAGGACGAAGCGGTAAAACTATTTATGTTTCCCTTTACCAAACTGCATTTGTACGGCGAGTTTAAAAACGGCATAAACACCGGCGGTAGTATCGAATATGTGCGGCTGTTCCTATTCCTTGCTATCGGCATTCTGCTGATTGCCTGTGTCAATTTTATGAATCTTTCTACCGCCCGATCGGAGCGACGGGCAAGGGAAGTAGGCATTCGTAAAGCCATTGGTGCAAGGCGCGGCGCGCTAATAAAGCAATTTATGGGCGAGTCGCTATTGATGGCCTTTATTGCGTTCCTGCTTTCGCTGGTGCTTATTATTGTGTTGCTGCCCGTTTTCAGGAATATCATTAATATCAACTTAAGTCTGCCTTATGCCAATCCGCCGGCCTGGTGTGTTGCCCTGGCCGTTACAGTATTTACAGGCTTAATTGCAGGTAGTTACCCTGCATTATTCCTTTCTTCGTTTAACCCGGTTAAAGTGCTGAAGGGACAGATGATCAGCACCCGCAGCACTATTCGCCCGCGGCAGGTGCTGGTGGTGATGCAATTCACCTTTGCTACCTGCTTGATTATCTTCAGCATTTTTGTTTACCGGCAAATAGGGTTCATAAAAGACCGCCCCGTTGGTTATAACCGCGATGGTATGGTTGAAATTATGGCCGATGGCCGGATGTACGACCAGTTCGACCTTTTTCGCCGCGATGCGCTGGCATCGGGTGCTATTACGGATGCAGCCTTGATATCAGACCCTATAACCAATATAACCGGTGCTACCTGGAATAATACCTGGCCCGGGCAATTACCCGGTGAGAGCAGCATCTCTATAGATTGTATTGCCGCCACCTATTATTTTATAGATACCTATCAGCTGAATTTACTCGAAGGACGCGATTTTGCTACAGAGCGACCGTCAGATTCCACCGCCGTTATCCTGAATGAAGCGGCCGTAAAGCTGATGCGTTTGAAAGAGCCGGTGGGGCAGCAGATAACATGGATGGGCGGTAAGCGCACTGTTATAGGCGTGGTGAAGAACTTTGTGCTGGCATCGCCTTACGAGCCTGTTAAACCGGTAATTATCGGGTTTATGAAAGGCTGGGCAACCAGTATTGGTTTGCGGCTCAATCCTAATACTTCTGTATCGCGCAACCTGGCGGTTTTGCAAAAAGTGTACAAAAAATATAACCCCACGTATCCCTTCGAGTATAAATTTACCGATGAAAGCTTCAGCGCCAAATTCCGTAACGAAAAACTGCTGGGTACTATGGCCGTATTGTTCACCTGTTTAGCAATTATATTATCTGCGCTTGGCTTGTTCGGTCTCGCCGCATTCTCTGCCGAGCGCAGGCGCAAAGAGATCAGCATCCGCAAGGTGTTGGGAGCCGGTACGGGCGCGCTCTGGTTAAAACTCTCGCAGGAGTTTGTGGTACTGGTGGTGATATCATCTGTTATCGGCTCGCTCATCAGTTGGTATAATATAAGCCGGTGGCTCTCACAATATACTTACCACACCAACATAAGTGCCTGGGTGTTTGTATTAACGCTGGGGCTGAGCCTAGTTATTTGCCTTGCAGCTGTAAGCTGGCAAGCCGTAAAAGCCGCGCTGGTGAACCCGGTGAAAAATTTGAGAAGCGAGTAGGTTTTAGTTCGGATGTCGGATGTTCGATTTTTCGCGTTATTTTATGTCTGGCTGCTCAAGAGGGCTTCGCCGTTTCGGATTTATAATTACGTGGACGAAGATCTGTTCAAAGGAATCCCCGCGTTAACGATTGGAAGGGGAAGCCACGGTGCGCAGGGCGCGAGCGGGGTAAACGTGGCCGAAGCGCAGCGCAGCCCTGGAAAGCGTGGGCCGAAGGCAACGCCATTATATTTAATTTTTCTCTGCGATGTAGCTACATGCGCCAATGCATGCCCGCGAGTTGACTCACCCCGACATCGCTACCGCTTGTCGACCCTCTCTACTCCGCAAAGAGGGTGAAGAAAAAATAAAAAAAAACTCCCCTCTTTCCGAAGGAGAGAGGGGTTGGGGGTGAGTCAACTCACAATGCGGGCACAACCGCCATGCTACGAACCACAATTTTAAAACTCATCGCGACAGCGCAAATCGTCAAAACCAGGTTCGGGTCCATCTTATCGTCACCAAACCAACCACTCACCATTCACTACTTAACCTTCCCCAAAATTTCCTTATTTTCGCCTAATGAATTTTTCGTCGAAATTGCTGGAGGATGCCGTTGCCGAGTTTGCCAAATTACCGGGCGTGGGCCAAAAAACAGCCCTGCGTTTAGTGCTGCATTTGCTCAACCGCGATAAGGATGAGGTAGCCCGTTTCAGTACTTCGGTAAGCCGCCTGCGCAACGAAATTCAGTTTTGCAGCACCTGCCATAATATTTCTGACAATGCCATCTGCGAAATCTGCATATCCAAAAAACGCGACCACTCCCTGGTATGTGTTGTGGAGGATACCCGCGATGTAATGGCCATAGAAAATACCAACCAATACAACGGGGTTTACCATGTGCTGGGCGGATTGATATCGCCCATGGATGGTATCGGCCCCAGCGACCTGCAGGTAGATACCCTGGTGGAACGGCTGAAGGAAAATGGCGTAAAAGAGGTGATCTTCGCCCTTAGCGCAACCATGGAGGGAGATACCACTATTTTTTATTTACACAAGCGTTTAAAACAGTTTAATATAAATATTTCTACAATTGCCCGTGGCATAGCTTTTGGTGGTGAATTGGAGTATGTGGACGAGATCACTTTAGGAAGATCTATTGTGACAAGGGTTCCGTACGAAAATTCATTATCCTGATAGCTTATGAAACTCTCTGTTATTGTAGTTAATTACAATATGTGCGCTTTGTTAAAGCAGTCTATCGACTCTTTAATTAAAGCTTGTAAGCATATTGATTATGAATTAATTGTAGTTGATGATGCATCGACCGACCGCTCGGTTAAAATGCTGGAGCAAGAGTTCCCTAACGCCCAAATAATACTGAACAAGAAGCAATTGGGTATTGCCAAAAGTCGTAATCTGGCCATTGCGCAAGCAAACGGACAGTATGTTTTAATGGTCAATGCGGATACAATTACAGCCAGTAACGCGCTGGATAGTACACTCAATTTTATGGACAACCATGCCGATGCAGGTGGTGTGGGCGTGCGGATGTTAAGCCCGCAAGGCCGCTTTTTGCATGTATCGCGTAGGGGCTTTAACCGCGGATGGGAGGCTTTTTTTAAGATTACCGGTTTGGCCAAACACTTTGTAAAATCGAGGCTGTACAAACATGACAACGAGAATTGGGTAGATGAATTTGAAACCGCCGAAGTGGACGTGATAAATGGTGCGTTTATGCTGCTCCGCAGATCCGTACTAAACGAAGTAGGGGCGCTGGACGAGCGCATGGCTATGTTTGGGCACGATATCGACCTGTCGTACCGTATCCGCCTTGCCGGGTATAAAAATTATTATTACCCCAAAACTTATATTTTAAATTTCAGGAAGCACCTCAGCGCTAAATTTAGCTGGAGCTACATCAGGCATTTTTATGGTGCTATGATTATATTCGCTGCCAAATATATGTTCCGTATGCCCGAGATCAAGATGCCGGACGTACCGCAGATGTTTGCCCCGAAATATGAACTTGAAAAATAAGGTAATTGTTATCACCGGTGCGTCCTCAGGCATCGGTAAAGCCCTCGCGATAGAATTTGCCAACCGCGGCGCTAACCTGGTTTTAGGTGCCCGCCATTACGTAAACCTGTGCACCATTGCCCAAAATATCGAAACCCATCAAAAAGTAAAGGCCATTGCCGTGCAATGCGATGTAACGGTTGAGCAGGACTGCGCCATGCTTATAAAACAGACAATACTAACCTTTGGCAGGGTAGATGTGCTTATTAACAATGCGGGCATTAGCATGCGCGCTCTTTTTAAGGATGTTGATCTGAAAGTTTTAAAGAGCCTGATGGATGTAAACTTTTGGGGCACCGTTTATTGCACCAAATACGCTCTGCCCGAGATCACTAAAACCAAAGGAAGCATTGTAGGTGTATCGTCTATAGCAGGTTATAAAGGTTTGCCCGGCCGTGCCGGTTATTCTGCCAGCAAATATGCCATGAACGGATTTTTAGACGCCCTGCGGGTTGAAAACCTGAAAACCGGCGTACATGTAATGGTAGCCTGCCCCGGTTTCACCGCATCAAACATCCGCAATACCGCGCTTGATAAAAGCGGTAAAGAACAAGGCGAAAGCACTTTAGAGGAAAATAAAATGATGACATCCGAAGAAGTAGCCGTCATCATCGCCAACGGCGTAGAAAACCGCAGCCGCACGCTTATCATGACCACCCAGGGCAAACTCACCGTATTCCTCAGCAAATTCTTCCCCGCATTTTTAGATACTCAGGTGTATAAATTGTTTGCAAAGGAAAGGAATGCTTTAGTCCATTAGTTCACTTGTTCATTAGTTCATTGGTAGGTGGTGTGGTAAACCCAAGCCGTAATCCTGAATTTATTTCAGGAACCCACCATAAAAGTAGCCAATTCGCTCTACAGCATTGCATAACGATTACCTGCCGTGTGGGGTGCCGAAACAAGCATGACGGGTATTCGCCACGCTGCAACCAATGAAACATTGAACTGCGGTATTAAAATCCGACGTCATCCTGAATTTATTTCAGGAACCCATCATAAAAGTAGCCATTTTGCTTAACCGATTTGCATGCCCTTTAGTTGCCGTGTGGGGTACCGAAACAAGGTCCATGACGATGGGCACCCACCTTCAAGACCAATGAACCATTGAACTAATGAACAAATGAACTAATTTTACTCATATCCAATACGATCCTTCCATCATCATCCCGTTCAAACATCGGCACAAATTTGGCATCCCAAACCATATCGGCATAGGTGTAGCTGGTACGGGAGTGTACGGTTTGCGAGAAGGTATCGTCAAACGCTTTTAGCAATATCGAAAACGATGCCTGCGTGCGTTCCAGTTCATCAGGGGTAATTTCGGCAAGGGGGCTGTTCTCATCCAGAGGGTGCACTATCGTCCAGTTGAGGGTAAGGATGCTCACTTTAGAGCGTTCCAGTTCAAGGGGGAAAAACCGGCGGGTGGCTTTGCCGTTTACTATTTCATTGTAAGAGAAGATCACCTCTACATCAAGGTCTATTAATACATTCTTCCGCAGGTTAGATATGCGGAACATAAGGCCTTTTCCGTTTTCCAGGTATGGGCTAACCAGCAGGTTATCGCTGTAAACAATTTTGGCTGATGGCTTGGAGAAACGCCCGTAAAGCAAGCCCGTTGCCAATGCAAAAGCCAGTAAACCAATCATCGATTCGATGGCGGCCACGCTATTGGCCAATACGCCCCGCGGACTTATATGCCCATAACCTACTGTA
>NZ_CAMLOV010000143.1 GCF_946481715.1 uncultured Mucilaginibacter sp.
CGGGCATAGGCAGTCAATTCCTGCAGTTTTAGCTTACCACTGCTATCCGCATAAAATGCCTTTTTAAATCCGTCACCGCTTTCAATTCTGGTTTTCACCTCACCGGTTTCTTCATCACTGTAGAGGCTGTCCTGCGGTAAAATCATATCCAACCGCACTAAAACACCAGATACGGGTTCGCCTTTGCTTAAAATATGGCCGGTGATGCCGTAAGTACCCATAGCCAGGTCGGTTTGAGCTGGCAGTTTCATCGGCGCGTTGCGTTCGCTCACAAATAGCAGCGAATCATCACCGGTGTAACCTAATAATGAACGTGAAGCGGTTACACGGCTTTTAAATGATTTGCCCCCGTTTTGAAAGGCATCGTCGGCCACAACATAGTATTTCTTTTTGTTAAGCTCACCAACGTTATCAATTTTTACACCGGTGCCTATGTTTTGGCCAACCGTTTTGGTTATCAGATCGATATCCTTTTTGTCCTCAAAATAATAGCCTTTAGTAAGCAGCCCGTGTATTTTTCCTGCAGGGTCTTTATCGTTCAGGTTAACCATGGTACCATCGGCAAGGCGCTTATCAACATCAGCAAAGCGCACCTGTAAAACGGTGTAGAGTTTGTAAAAAAGCACACCAAATAAGATGGCTACAAGCAGCAGGAAAACCCGCTCCTTACTACGGCTGGTGGAGATTTCTTGCTGTTTACCTTGTTCCATTGGCAGGTTTGGTAGATTTACTTACAGAATCTGCATACAACACTGTAACCGGGAAGCCCTCGGTAACCGGTTTGCCCAAAGGCAGTATAAATGCACGCAGTACAGGCGTATTGCAATTTATAAATTGTACATTTTTCAGGTGGAGGTCGGTGTTATGGGTGCTTACACCAACCGTAAAGCCCTGTAACTTAATATTTTCTAAACCAATGGCTTTAGCTCCTTTAAACACCGAAAATGCCGGCCCCTTGTAGGCTGTATCGCATTGCAAGGTTAAGCTGCCTTTTACTTTAATAAACAAGCGTGGTTTGCTAATATCCAGGGTATCGCTAACGATAACGGGTTGCTTAAAAAGGGAATCGATCAGGGTAACGGTATCGCCCTTAGCCATATTAATAGCGTTTTGCAGCTGAATTTCCTGCGCATTGCGCGGTTGTTTTTCAGGATTTTTTGGGGTTGTTTGCTCGGCAACCGGTTTATTTATTTCCTTTTGCCATTGCAGGTAATAATACAATGCGGCGCCTAAGAAGGCAATACAAAGTATGGCTAATATTACGCTGAGCATATTGCTTTTTTTTGCAGGCATAGCTTTTTGTTTTTCGGGGTTAATAGCCGCTTTAACGGCCTGATGTTCTTTTTTTACCTCGGCGGCCGGCTCATCATTTTTTTTTATTTCCACAGTTGGTGCCGTTTGCACCTGGTTTACAGGCAGCTTATCGTTCTGCACCAACACCACAGTAATGTTATCATGGCCGCCATTTTTATTGGCCGCATGGATCAGCCGTGTAGCTTTTTCCTGCAAGGATATTTTTTGAGTGATGATATCGGTAATATCAACTTTGTTTACCATATCCGTGAGCCCATCGCTGCAAAGCAGCAGCATATCGCCCGGTAAAAACGGGGACTGCCCGGTTTCGATGAAGCTTTCGTCGGCGTCTATCTGGCTGGTAAAACCGAGGGCTTTATTGATCTCATTGCGTTTGGGATGATCCATCGCTTCCTTCTCCGTAAGCCTTCCCGAGTCTTCAAGAAAACCAACAAAGGAATGGTCTTTAGAGATTTTCACCAGTGTGGTATCGCGCAGCAGATACAAACGGGTATCGCCTACGTGGGCATAGTAAAAAAGATTATTTTGGATATCTACCAGTGCCATAGTGGCTACACAAGCCATGCTATCCAGTTCCTTTACCTCCTGTTTTTTTGCGGATATAGCATTATTAGCCAGCTTAAACGACTCGATCATCGCAGGGATCGCGTCGCCTTGCTTATCGCTCAGGTAATCAAGCATTTGCTCGCGGGCAATTGCAGCGGCCACCTCGCCGCCGTTGTAGCCGCCTACGCCATCAATAACACTGGCCAGTATTAATTGGCTGCTTAAACGCTGGGCAATAAACGTATCCTCGTTATTGCTGCGTACCTTGCCGGTATCGGTTAATCCAAAAAAGTTTTCAGCCATTAGTTTTACCGGAGTTTTTAATATCGATAAAGTGTGTTGCCAGCAGGCAAACCACCAGTACCAATAAGCCTATGGATAATATTTGCGACATAACCTTATGATTTAAAAAGGTTTAAACCAATAATGCCGTTCAGTAATATACGCGAATTTACCGGCAGCTCCACCCATTTTGGCGAATTGATGTCGCTGGTAGGTACCGCCATTTCGTTCAAAGTGGTCATTTCGCCAAAGGATGCGAGGTAGAACTTGCCATCTGCTTTGTTAAAACGCACTTGTAAATGCGGCGTATTCACCCATTCCGACGGTATTTTAAATACGCTTTGCTCCTCGCGTTCCTCATCGCTGCCGGATACGATGATGTCGTCGTCCTTCATCAAATACTCCACCTTTTTACCGGCGAACTGCTTATCCGGGATGATGGTCTCAAACCTTGCTATGCTTTTCTTATCTTGCTTAATAGCCTCTTTTTCACTGTATTCCAAGTCTTCCTGGTAAGGTATCTCAAAATACCCTTCACTGTAATAGATAAAGCCTTTCAGGATATCCTGGTTCACATCGAACGTTTGCGCTATACCTGTTTGGCGCGGAATGAAGGTTACCCGCAGGTTTTCTTCCTTTTTTGCTGGCTGGTTACTGTTGCCCGGCAGCAGTTTGCCCATAAAACCTTTATCGCCGCGCTGGTAATCGGGGTGCGACACCAGGCGAAACACCCATTTTGAACCCGATGGCTCAACTTTTTTGCCTTCGACGCGGTAATCTCTTAATATCTCGTAAAACTTCTTTACGGTTTCCTGTACTATCAAGCCAAAAAGACCCTGTTTATTCTCTACAAATTCTTTATAATCATCTGCATTAAAGCTTATTATAAATTCGTGATAAAATACAACGCGGTCGGCAAATGATAGGTCCTTGATAGAATCCTGAAATTTTTCTACGATATAGGTATAAACGCTATCCGGCGTAAGTGCAGGTATTTTGCCGTTTACACCGATGCTTTCTTTGGTTAGAAACCAATCCTGTATACCTATGCGCTGCCAAAAATTTGGTTTCGATTCCATTTGTGCTATAAAAATTCAAACATGATTACTGAACAGAAAACAGCAACAGATGTTTTTGCCCGTTCAGCTATAATTTATGTTGTTGATGACAACACCAACAACGGTTCAACACTTACAACAGCTCGTCTTTATTGATTTGCAGATGTATCTATCGTCGCTGCACTGTCCTTAAGCATTTTAATAGCATTTATACTGTCTATACTTGCTTTTATTATACTATCGCGCCGGTGTCTTAATGAATCGGCGCGCTGCCGCTTTTCCTTATACAAATCATTTGCAGGTACATCATCCTGTGGGTTAGCCATTTGCGCTGTATCGCTTGCATTCTGCACCGTGTCTTGTGTAGTGTTAGTTTTTGGCAGGCGCGCATCTTTTTTGAGGAACGCCGCATATACAGAAAAGCCTACAAACAGCACCAGCAATGCTACTAAAGCATTGAAAGCCAGCTTAGATACTACCATTTTCGATTCATCATCGGGCACGTTTGAAGTATTTTCGCCCCCCTCCTGGCTTGCCGATTGCAACTCGAGCACTTGTTCCTGCAGCTTTTTATTCTCTGCTTTCAGCGACTCAATATTCGCTTTTGATACCCCGCCAATGCCGCCGCTGCTGCCGGTTGGCGCAACAAGGCTGCCGGTTACTATGGCATCGTGCAACTCCTGCCCGTCGGCGTACCTGTCCTCCGGCTTTTTTTGGAGGCATTTTTTAATGAGGTTAAGCAGCCATGCCGGTACTTGCATCTCCTGCCGCATCTTTTGCTCAGGCCATTCCTCGGGGAGGTTTAGCTTGCGGGCACGCAGTGGATCAGGCACTTCCGATTCCATGTGGCCAAGCATTACGGCGTTGCGGCCGGTATCGCCTTCGCCGGTTAAGGGGAAGGGTACTTGCCCGGTAAGCAGTTCGTAAAGGATAACGCCGTAGCTATATATATCCGTCTGTAACAGCATCTTACCCTCGTGCTGCTCGGGCGCCATAAACTCGGCGGCGCCTGCATGGCGTATACTGCTGCGGCGCTGTTCCTCGCTCATGATGGCCAGCCCGAAATCCAGCAGCACATAGTTGCCGGTATGGATATTGTACTTTACATTATTGCTTTTTATATCTCCATGCTTAACCCCCACTTTATGGCAATGCGCTAAGGCACAGGCTAATTGGTCGGCTACTTTAAGTAGTTCTTTAAGCGTGAATATTTTTTCGTGAGGCGGGGCAAGGAGTTCGTTGAGATCCGGGCCATCGATGTATTCCATCTCAATGTATGGGAACGCACCGCTCTCGGTAACACCAAAGCTTAATATTTTTACGATGTTTGGATTTGGTATCTCGTTGACTTTCTGAAGTTTAGCTACTTCGTTCTTAAAGTTGCGGTAGTTTTTATCGTCGCCGCTTTCGGTGTGGATGGGGGTTGGTATCAGCTTTACGGCCGAATATATGGTACCCGTTCGCTTACCTTTGTATACCGATCCCTGCCCGCCTGTGCGCAAGGCGCCAAGGTTTTCCAAACCCTCTGCTATTGTAAATACTTTACTCATTTATCCTGTTAAAATTACCACTGCCGGTATAACGGCTAACCTGCTATGAAATTACAACAAAGCCGCCGCTTTGTTGTGTGCAAAAAAAATTACTTTTAAAAACTTAAAAAAAACCGAGTAAATCGGAGAAAAATCGGTGGAAATCTTTGAAATACCGGGCATTTCCGACAGATGCCTAAATCCTATTTTTTATGCCGAAAATACTTTTTAAAATGGATACAAAAAGGTTTAAAAGTTTAATGGCCGTTGGGTTATGCCGGTACACCTGCCACAACAAAATAGTGGCAAATAGCAGCGCACCAAGGGCACTCAATAAAATATAAAGCACCGGTTTTGACAGAACTATTTTTGCCGGGTGGGCAAAGGACTCGGGCGCCTGCATTTTATCCATCGCCGCCTGGATGTCGCTGTCCTGCACCTTCTCCCCTTTTCCGTTTTCGCGCAGCAGCTCGTTTAGCCGGCTGTGGTGCAGTTTCACCTGGTCGTGCAAGTAGTAGGCCTTATTTTCGTCGGCCAGCATTTCCGACGGTTTGGAATTGTACAGCAATATCATATCGGAGATCAGCCTATCCTGCAATTGGTTTTTGATAAGCTGTAGTTTTAACGACCATTCGATATCGGCATACTGCTTATCCGTTTCGGCTACTGCCGGTATGGGTTCCATGCGGGTTTGGTGTACCGATAAGGTCTCATACAATTCAAGCGCATCGGCAAAACGTTCCGTAGGTTCCTTTTCCAGGCATTTGGCAACCAGCTTCAGCATCCACTCGGGCACCTGCATTTCGCTGGCTTTTTTTTCTTTCACCCAGTTATCGGGCAGGTTGGCTTTGCGCCGCTCCAACAGATCGGGCACTGGCGCCTCCATGTGTTTTAGCATGATGGCGTTGCGGCCGTTCTCGCCGTTTCCGGTTAGCACAAAAGGCACCTCTCCTGCCAGCAGTTCGTAAAGGATAACGCCATAACTGTATACATCACTTTGGGGCAGCATTTTGCCATCGTACTGTTCGGGTGCCATAAACTCCACCGCACCGGCATTGCGCATACTGCTACGGCGCTGCTCCTGCGTCATGATGGCCAGCCCAAAATCAAGCAGTACATAATTGCCGCTGTGGATATTGTATTTTACGTTATTGCTTTTCAGGTCTCCGTGTTTTACGCCCAGGCGGTGGCAATGCGCCAGGGCGCTGGCCAACTGGTCGGCAACCTTCAAGGTTTCTTTTAGGGTGAAGATATTTTGGTGAGGCGGCAGCAGCAGTTCGCTCAGGTCGGGGCCGTCGATGTATTCCATCTCTATGAACGGGAAGGAGCCACTTTCGGTTAAGCCATAGCTTAATATCTTTACAATGTTGGGGTTTGGTATCTCGTTTACCTTTTGCAGCTTGGCAACCTCGTTTTGAAAGTTGCGGTAATTTTTATCGTCCTCGTTCTCCGCATAAATTGGCGTGGGTATTAGCTTGATGGCAGAGTAGATAGCACCTGTGCGTTTGCCTTTGTAAACCGAACCCTGCCCGCCGCTGCGCAACGCGCCAAGGTTTTCCAGCCCTTCTGCAATGGTAAAAACTTTGCTCATTTATGGTGCTAATATACTCAACGAATGGATATATAGACTATAGCGGGCTTAGATTGTAAAGTGGGGGTTTGAAAAATATCGTAGAGCAGCACTGCCCCGTATAGCCATGGTTTCAAACACATCCCTATGGTCAACCAATTCGGGCATAACGCAATCCTGTTTCAATAAAAACCCTTCGCCCCATATTTTGTTAACCCGGGTAAATTATATTTGCCCGGCATGAAGATATTATTGGTAGAAGATGAAGCTAAGTTGGTATCTATCATTCAGCGCGACCTAACGGCCGAGGGGCACCAACTAAGCGTTGCCCTGGATGGCACTACGGGCTTGCAAATGGCACTGAACGGTAATTTCGAACTGGTAATACTGGATATTATGCTGCCGGGGATGAATGGTGTAGAGCTATGCCGGCAATTACGGGCCGCCAACACGCCAAGCGCTATATTGATGCTTACCGCCCTCGGTACTACCGAAAACGTGGTTGCTGGGCTTGATAGCGGTGCCGACGACTATATGGTAAAGCCCTTTAGCCTTGCCGAACTAAACGCCCGCATCCGTACCCTTGCCCGGCGCAACGGCAGCAACGCCCCTGCCCCTAACTTGCTACAGGTGGCCGACCTGGTTATCAACACCAACGAAAGATCGGTAACACGGGGCGGGAAGACCATTGAATTAACCGCTACCGAATACCGCTTGCTGGAGTTTTTGGTAAGAAACCGCAACCACATGCTATCGCGCATTGAGATATTGGAAAACGTTTGGAACATCGATTTTAATATGGGCACCAATGTGGTGGATGTATACATTAACTACCTCCGCAAAAAAATAGACAAGGATTTTGAGCCAAAACTGATCAATACGGTGGTTGGCATGGGCTATATTTTAAAATAACCGGATGAGCATACAACGAAAAGTTGCCCTTTTATTTTTAGCCCTTACGGTATCTATTATCCTGCTGCTGAGCGGTGCTATCTTCTATTTTGTACACCAGTTTACTTTCGAGGATTTTTACAAACGGCTGGAGGCACGGGTGAACATCGCATCGCGGATATACCACCTGAATGATAAAGATAGCGTGGGGATGGTTAAGGAAATAAGGCAAAGGTACCTGGAAAAACTCCCCGCTGAGAAGACATTTATTTTAATGCCTGCCGATTACCAAAACGGGCGGACCGTAAAAGGCGTACCACAGGAGCTGGTGAACACCATTTTGGCCGAAGGCAAAACACGGTATAAAACGGCTAATATATTTTACGCCGGCAACATTTTTAAATTTGCCGGTGGCCAGGTAATGATCATTGTATCGGCTACCGACCCATACGGATTAAACGAGCTGAACAATTTACAACACATCCTCATCATCGGTTTTTTTTTATCGGTACTTGCTGCCTACCTTATAGGCAAGCGCTTCTCGTACCTCACATTTCAGCCGGTGCGCAAGATCATTAAACGGGTAAACATCATCACGGCCAGCAACCTGCACCTGCGGCTGGAACCTTATCATGGCAAGGATGAAATTGCTGAAATGACGCAGACCTTTAATGATATGCTTGACCGGCTGGAAACCGCGTTTGAGACCCAAAACAATTTCATCAGCAACGCATCGCACGAGTTGCGGACGCCGCTTGCCGTTATAAAAGGCGAGGCAGAATTAGCTTTAAAAGAATTAGAAGAGCCGGGTGCCAATCCGCAAAAAACCCTGCAAGAAATATTGGCAGGCGCCCAAAGCCTGCAGGATATATTAACCAGCCTGCTGGGGCTGGCGCAAACCGGTTTCGACGGTAAAAAGCAAAACTGGGAACAGATACGTGCCGATGAACTGGTTTGGCTGATAAAAGAAGCCGTTGACCTTATCATTCCGGAAAACAAGCTATACATAGACCTTACGGAACTTCCCGAACAGGACGACCGCCTGGTTGTTATAGGCAACATTAACCTGTTAAAGCTGGCGCTTAGCAACATTGCTTTAAATGCCTGCAAATACTCTGATAATAAGCCTGTAATGTTGAAACTTACGGCAGAGAATAAAAGCGTTGTTTTTAGCATAAAAGATGAAGGGATAGGGATCCCTGCCAGCGATGTACAGCACATTTTCGAACCTTTCTTCCGTGCATCCAACACCGGCAAGTTTGAAGGGCACGGCATTGGGCTGCCGCTGGCCCTAAACATTGTGCGCCTGCACAAAGGCAGTATAGGCATTGCATCAAAAGTTGATGAGGGGACAACAATTAGGGTGATGTTGCCGGTGCATTTGGGGTAGTGGCCGATGATAGTGATAAACCGTCGTGCCGATTTATCTCGACATCCCATCAAACAGGTAATCAGCATGCAATTGGCTAAGCATAGTGAAGGCTTTTATGATGAGGTGTTGAAACAACAACATGATGTAAATAGCATTTTGTTAAAACTCTAATCAAATTCTAATCTCGCTCTTAGGCCGTTCTAATGCCCGGTGCCGACTATTGTATCAAACAATAAATAAGCACACCATGAAAACAACAAACATTTTAATCCCCACCGATTTTAGCTTAACATCCCTAAAAGCAATCCCAGCCTTGTTGGAGCAGCAACCGGGGCAGCAGTTTAATATTACACTGGTAAACTTCCTTGGGCTGTCGGATTCCATATCCGAATTGCTGATGTTATCGCGCCGCAGCCGGGAGTACGAACACGTTACACAGGAATTTTTAGATGAGTGCAGCCGCCTGTCGCGCGGGTACAGCAATCAAATACTGTCTTTGCAAACAGAGTTTTTTTACGGCACTACCGTGGCCGTGTTTAAAAACTACCTGGAGGCAAGGGAAATTGATCAGATAGCCCGGCTAAAAGATCATAATTACCTAAAGCTGACACCATTGAGCTACGAACCCGGCCCGTTGCTGGAACGCAGCAAATGCCAGCTTATAAACCTTGCGCCTTACGTTAAACCACAGCCGGTAAAAGTAAAAGCCCTGCACACCATAGAGCAGTTTGAATTACAACAGGTTTAAGTAAACTATTTATTAACCACCTAACAGAAAAACATTATGTTACTAAAAGATAATATCCCCGTTACCTACCTGGTAGGTAAAATTAAGGGCGAGCTATTCCTGGTGGCGGGTTATGCTGTAACTATCGCCGCTTTCCACTTCTTTTTCCCGCAATTCCGTATCTCTATACCCATCGCGGTTCCGGCTATCCTGGCAACTATCATATCGTTGCTGCTTGCCTTCCGCTCTAACCAGGCATACGACCGCTGGTGGGAAGCACGCGGCATTTGGGGTGCCATTGTAAACGAATCACGTTCGCTCACCCGGCAGCTCATTACTTTCCTGGACGGCGGGAACGAGGAGGTTGAGCATTTTAAATCCCGCTTTGTAAAACGGCAAATTGCCTGGTGCTACAGCCTCAGCCAATCGTTACGCGGGCAAAACAGCTACATCCGCAGCAAGGACTTTTTGGTAGACGAGGAGATAAAATTCTCGCGCCGGTATACCAATATGCCCAATAGCTTATTAAAACTGCACGGCCTGGATACTAGGCTTGCTTACAAAAACGGCTGGCTTACCGATTACCAACAGGTAGAGATAGACCGCACGCTTACCCGCCTTTGCGATGCTATGGGCAAATGCGAGCGTATTAAAAACACTATATTCCCATCAACGTATAGCCTGTACATTCATTTTTGCCTGTACTTGTTTATTACGCTGCTGCCGTTTGGGCTGATAGAGTATTTCGGGATATTTGAAGTGCCGCTTATTATTGCGATAGCCGCAGCATTTTTACTGGTAGAAAAAATGGCCATACACCTGCAGGACCCGTTTGAGAATAAACCTACGGATACGCCGACAACCGCTATATCGCAAACCATAGAGCGCGACCTGAAAGAAATGCTGGATGACAGCCATCAGGAAGTGGCCACAGATAAAAAGCCGGTACTTGCCGAAGAAAAGGTGTTTTATATTTTATAAAGCCCTGCTTTATAGCGCATGTTGCAATTATAAGCAGACCCGCCCTTTTAACCGGGGCGGCTTTGCTTATTTTATTTGCGTTTCTGCTTTCAATGCATCGCCTTTTTTAACGGTTTTAAAGTCGAAATTCATAAAATTGTTATCCTGCGGAATTTGGATATCCATGCCTTTTAATATCGCTATTTCTACCTTAACCTTGTTAACTTTCACATCCGTTACGTGCCCGCCTTTGGTTTTATCGGCACTGAGGAAATGGAAGTGGTAATCGGCAATGGTAACACTGCTGAGGTATTGCGGCAGTTTAAAGCCCATGAGTGTGCCACTTACGTTTTCTGTTGTGAAGAATTTCTGCCTGTCGAGCATGCTGGCCAGCGGCAAAAACGGCTCTTTATCTACCGGCGGGAAGGCGCGGGTTTTTACCATGGCAAAATCGCCGGTGATGCGGATGGCATATAAGCCATTGGTTAGGCTGAGGTATTTATCTATCTGGCTAAAGGCATCTTTTTTATCGGCCGGGGTATTGATGTAAAAAGTGGTATCTGCTTTAAAATTGGTGGATAGCACCAGCGGCACCTTTGCAGTATCGGGCATGATGGTTGTAAGCCCGGTGGAACGGCTTTGGTAGGCTTTACCGTTCAGGATCATCAGTTCGCCATCCAGCAGGTCTGGCGCACCCAGCCCAAAATCTCCGTGCGTTTTCATATCTTTCACCGTTAATGTGCCATGGTAAAGCCCGGCCAAAAAGGCATCGGCTATGCCGTACTGGTAAAAGTAATTAACCTTTTTTTGCTGTGCGCTTAGCTGCAGGGTTAGTAAGGTGAAGAATAATGCGAATAAGGTTTTCATAACGAGCGAAAAAATATTGCCGAATATATTTATAAATGGCGGGGTATGAAAACTATAATTGGATGGAGGGCGTTATTGCATAGCGGCTTCCGCATACCATAGCGATGGGTTTGAGACGAAGGGTGTTCGAAACAAAAAAATGGTGCTTCATGCCGAACTTGTTTCGGCACCCCACACGGCAGGTAGCCGGCATGCAAAGCGGCTCATTATAATGGTCACTTTTATGATGGGGTCCTGAAACAAGTTCAGGATGACGTTTATGCTTTTTCTCCGCCTACCGCAAGATGAGTGATAGCGTATCTCGTGATTGGCATGCAGATGCTTCCAGCTTCCGTCAGCTGAAAGCTGACATAGTGCACGCCACGGGTTGAAAACTCGCGGCAGCGGCTTAAAAAAACATAGCTAAGGGTTTTCAACACATCGCTATACGAGAAGGACATATTAAGATTTAAAACAGCATAAATTATACACCATGCCTCAAATTATCACCCGCATATGGCACGGCACTACCAAAGCCGAGCATAGCGACGAATACCTTACTTTCCTGGAAGAAAGTGGCTTAACCGAATATAAAGAAACCGAGGGCAACCTCTCTGTAGCCGTGTGGCGGAAAGTAGAAGGCGATATCTGCCATTTTTGGACCGTTACCAAATGGCACTCGTACGAGGACATTAAAAAGTTTGCCGGCGAGGATTACGAAAAGGCAAAATACTACCCCGAGGATGCCAAATACCTGTTAGAATACGAAGAAAAAGTGTTGCACGTAGAAACCTTTGAGTATTAGCATTTAAAAAACTCAGTCAGAACCATTTTTAATAACTCCGGCTGCTGCACATAAGCATCGTGCTGTGCAAAAGGGACGATGAATACAGATGCGTTTTTAACGAGTGTTTCCAATTCGGCTACATCGGCTAAGGTGGTTAGGTGATCTTTATCGCCACGGGCGATGAGTACCGGCTGTTTGATGTTTTTAACAGCCTCATTGGGATGGCCGGATTCAGTTTCATCCATCCACATGTGCTTAATAGCATTTACCAGTTTCGTAAAATCTGCTTCAGGGTTAAGGTTGTTGTAGCTTTCTACCGTTTCGGGGAATTTCGCCGCCCAACTTTGGGCGCTTAGCTTTTGGTATATGGGCTTTTGGGGCAGCATGTTTTTATTATGCCAGGTGGAGCCGATGGTAGCCACCTGTTTAATATTTAAATTTGTGAATGCTGCCAGGCGGTAAGCCACAATTCCACCGTCGCTGAAGCCGAGGATACTGAACTCATCAATTTTTATATGCGTTAAAACCGCTTCCACATCTTGTTGCAAGTGTTCGTAAGTTAAGGGCTCCTCTCCTATGGTTGATTTGCCTTGTCCGCGGCCATCTATGCCCAGCAAGGTGAATTGTTTGGCTAATTCGGTATGGATGGGGCTGGTATCGTTCATGGTGCCCAAACCGCCGTGCAAAATCAACAGTACGGGTTTACCGGGCGTTCCTGCTTTCTCGTAATATATTTTGGCGGTACCAATGTTCAGGTAATCGCCCGACTGATGATTGAAGGTGTTCATGGCTATGCATTTTGCTGTTTAACCGCTTCGGCAATATATTGTTGCAGTGTGGTTTCGCCTTTAAGGGGTGCGGTAACACCGTGTTCTGGCTTTGCCTTACCGGCTATAACGGCATCCGTCATTTCTATGAAATTTTTAATACCATCCGGTTTCATGCCCATTTTTTGAAGGGCTTGCTCCCATTGTGCATGAGGTATCTGTTCGGCTTTAATAGTTTTACCCATTATCTTTGAACCGGCCGCAGCCACATCGGCAGACGTATAATACTCCGGCCCTTCCACCTCATTTATTTTCGCGGTATCCTTTGTATCTGCAATAATATCGGCTATAACCTTAGCCACATCCATCGGTGAGATCATCGGCAAGGCCATATCTACCGGAAAAAAGGTGTGCAGGATACTCGTTTCCTGTGCCTCTTTTAAACCGGGCAGCCAGTTGCTAAAGTAGTATGCTGGCCTTACAAAAGTTGTATCAATATTTAATCCATCAAAAGCATGTTCCAGCAGGTAACTCACCTTGAGGGTACCCGTCCCTTCTTTATGCTGCGCCCCCATGGATGATAAGCCCACAATACGCTTTATGCCCGCTACCTCTGCAGCAGTGCGGTAATTAGCCAATATCTGTTCCGCTTCGCCCAATATGTCAACAGTCCCCGGGCTTTCCGGGGTTAAAACAAAAAGGGTACTGCCGCCTTCTGTAGCCTTAATTAACGACGGTCGGTCGGTAGCATCCGCAAGGGCTATAGCGGCTCCCTGTGCTTTTAGCTTGCCTCCTTTTTCTTCATCGCGCACAACTGCCTTTACCTGCTGTTTGTTTTTAAGCAGTGCTGCGGCAATTGCGCCGCCAACCTGCCCCGATGCACCCAAAATTATATTCATAACTTATTTTTTTAAATGTTTCTTTGGTTGATTTCCTATAAGGCAAAAATCAAACCAAGCGGCAGCTGTTGCTGCTCATTAAAACATATCAAAACATTTAAGAGTAAATATTGTCCTTTAGTACGTGAAGGAAAATATGGATACCAATACCCCAAAAATTACGCCGCGCCCGCGAAAAGAACTCACTTACATAGAAAAAGTATGGCATACCGTTGGCATTGTTGCCCTGCTGGTAATTGTTGTGCTGATAGCCCGGGTTGCATTTAATGTACTGTTGATGATATTGGCGGCAACGCTCATCGCCACGTATTTTCACGGGCTGGGCAACATCATCCAGCGTAAAACCAAATGGGGGCGTAAAGTAGTTATGTCAATTTCGGTTGGCGGCACCTTTGCCATTTTGGGCGTACTGCTTTGGTTTATGGGGACAAAAATAGAGCAACAAATACAGCAACTTAGCCATAGCCTGCCCGGCACTATTAATGCTGCCCGTGGCAAACTCGCCGAAAGCCCTGTAGGGCAACAGGTTTTAACTTACCTGGATGATAATTCGGGCAAAATATTCATTACGGCACAGCACTTTTTCAGCACCAGTTTTGGGGTGCTGGGCAACATCTATATCATTTTGTTTTTGGGTATATTTTTCACGGTGAGCCCAACCGTTTACAAGGATGGCTTTTTGATCATTATCCCGCCGGAGAAAAAGGAGCTTTGGAAATGCATCATGAACCGGATCAACACCTCGCTTAAAGGATGGCTAAAGGGTACGCTGCTCTCGATGGTATTAATTACCATTATGCTTATCATTGGGCTCAGCATTATGAATATACCGGCGGTATTGGTACTGGCACTGCTTGCCGGCATGCTGAAGATCATCCCCAACTTTGGTTCGATGGTGGCGATGATCCCGGGTGTATTATTAGCCTTAACGGTGGGTACCAACACTGCCATTATTGTAGCGCTGAT
>NZ_CAMLOV010000144.1 GCF_946481715.1 uncultured Mucilaginibacter sp.
CCTTTACGTTAAAAGCAAATATGGTTTCGAGGTAAAAATGTTCTCCTTCAACGAATCGGACCTGGGCATCAACATACGAATGACAGGCGAGGAGCACCGAGATTTTATAAAAGGGCTGGGCGTTTATATGGCATCAAAAGGGTTGAAAACAAAACTGCTGCTGGGCGACAATTCCGACGCTACCACCTATAACTTTATTTACCCCGCTATAGCGGATGAGGGGGCAAAGCCATACATCGGCGCTATATCGTTCCACTCCTGGAGGGGCTGGGATAGCGCTACCTTACAAAAATGGGCAGACGCAGCCACCAAAATGAACCTGCCGCTGATAGTAGGCGAGGGAAGTATTGATGCTGCCGCCTGGAACTACCCGGATATTTTTCAGGAGCAAACCTACGCGCTGGAAGAAATTAACCTGTACATACGCATGTTGGCCATTTGCCAGCCGGTATCTATCTTACAATGGCAACTAACGGCCGATTATTCGCCGCTTATAGGGGGTGGCATTTTTGGGAACACCGAACCATTGCACCCTGGCCAGCGTTTTTGGAATTTAAAACAATTGGCAAACACGCCGAAAGGTTTGTTGGCTATGCCCGTAAGCGTAGACAGGACCGGTATCTCTGCTGCTGCCTTGGGCGACAATACCAGGGGAGTATATGCCATTCACCTGGTTAATAACGGCAGCACCCGCGAGGTAAGTTTAACGGGCCTACCCGCAAAAGTAACCCGGCTGCGTTACTACATCACCAACCGTAAAACCAATATGAAGGAGGAACGCGCGGTGGACATGAAGGACGGCTTATTTAAGTTTAAGCTGCCGGCGGTGAGTTATGTAAGTTTGATATCGGAGTAAACAAAGCGTAATCTGCACATCTCACTTTACCAGCTTGAAATTGTACTCATAACTTAAGGCTTTGCCATCTGCCTCTACATTTTTTATTTTGACGGTGTAGGGGGTGTTATCTTTCAATCCGTCTACTTTCCACTGTATAGAGTTGGGCAGGCCTTCATATTGATTGTCAAAACTGATAGCCGACACCAACAAAGGCGAGCCGCTTTGGTCTGTAACTTCAACGCTTGCGTGGCGGTATTTAATGTAGCTGTTGTTGCCTTCGTTAAACCTGTCGTACAACGCGGAAAAGCTGAGGAAACCATTTTTTAAAAACAAATTGCTTGGATATTCTGCGTATGGGTAGGCCACATAGTCGATATTTAAGTAAGGGATATCTGCCACTTCATTATTGATCACCTTTAATGATGCTGCCGATGTAAAGCTATAATCCGATTTTTTGGGTTTGCCATCCACCCGGCCATAAGCTACGTACTTCAAAAATGGGTCGAGCAGCCAGCGGCGGTGGCCTATGGTTTGGCTGTATTCTTCGGTAAGCCAGCGGTCAACATTGGTTTCGTCTTTAAAGTCGGTAATTTGGCTGCTTAGGCTTATGCCCAAATTGCTTTTCCCGCTGCCAAGTGCTCCATCGGCGGTATAGCACAAGGCGCTTGCTGTTGGTGCATGGTCTAAAACGGCATTGGCGGCGCTTATCAGTGCAGATTGCTGCGCCAGTTCATCGTCGGCCGCATTGTAACTAACAGCAGGCAGTTTATGCAAGTTACGGATATAATTTACCCGCGCCAGGGCGGTTTGTTTGCTGCTGTTATTAAGCGAGCCCGCCAGGCAGTTTTCAATATCGGGGCGGGTAGCGTAATATTTATCGAAACTAAAGCCACCGTTAGCATCTTTTTTGCAGCTAAGGGCGGCCAAAAAAAATACTATTATCGAAAGATTAGCGGGGTTATAAGCGCGTGCCTTAGCTTTAAGCATGGCCTAAATATAATTATATCTTCCATCTGTCAAAAATCTGGTGCAGTTGGCCGGCTTTTGCCGTGCTTGGTTAGGGATGGGCTTGCTTGAAAGCAGGTGCCTGTTGGTTACTTATTACGGCGGTGTTATTTCAAGGCCGCGCGCAATAACGCCACCAATGCATTGTAACGTTCGCTGCGGCCGTCGTTTTTTATGTAGTAGCAAAGCAGGAACGCCGTGTAATGCCCCTTATTATCCACCACCGGGAAACTGCCGAATAAACCCGGGCTACTCACTACATCCGCCCCCATCACCCATTCGCCGTAGCCATAACCCCTGGTGCCTGCTTCGGTGGGGGAGTAGCCTATTTTTACATCGGGGGTTACACGGTTTACCTGCATGTTGGCAATGCTCTTTTCGCTCAGGATGCGTTTGCCTTTATATAATCCCTTGTTTAGTATCATCACTAAAAAGTTGGTATAATCGTTGGCGCTGCTGTTGGCACCCCCTGCGGGGAGTGCAACTTTGCTGGTGCCAAAATCGCTTTTCTTCATTTCCAACGGGGCGGCAATACGTTCGGCAAACAAGGTATGGAAATCTTTACCGCTTATTTTCTCTATAACGGCACCGGCAATCTGCAACCCCGCATTGCTGTAGTGGAAAACCGTTCCGGGTTTGCCTTCCATGGGCAGGGCGGCTATATCGGCAATGGCCTCGTCCATAGTGTTCACGTTGCGCATTTCCTGCAGGCTTTCTTTTAGCGATGGCGGGTTGATACCGGTGGTGTGCGACAGGCATTGGCTAATGGTGATACTGCCTTTGCCATGCTGCGATAGTAAGGGCAGGTATTTCCCAACGGTGTCGGTAAGTTTTAGCTTGCCCTCGTCAATAAACGTCATCACCAGGGCTGCGCTTAGCCACTTGCTGCAGCTGGCAATGGGTATTTTTGTATCGGCATCATAATCATCAAGGTTGGCGGTTTTGTTTTGGCGGCGTGCCATAAATTTATTCGCCATTTTCTGGCGGCGCGATAAATCATTAACGGCATTGCTGTAAACTACCTTGCCATCCTTATATACTACCAGTACGCTGCGCCCGCCCATTGCCGGGGTATTTTCATTTAGCCAAGCATCTACTTTATCGAAGTTTTGCTGCGCATTTGCAGTGCTGATGAACAAAGTGGCGAAGACAAGGAGTATGATGTGTTTCTTCATGGATGTTAAGGCAAATTAATTTTGCGTTAGGGATTGAAACGGAAAACCCGGAGCGACGGGCCGGGTTTGCGTGGTGCGAGGATTTGAAGTGAAAAGCCCGCCCGCTTCTATCAGCGGGAACGCCCTCATTTTCAATCGCCCGTTATGGCTTCCCTTACCGCTGCTGTTTTCTCTTTTACTATTTTTTGGTAGCTATTGTACTGTTGGTTGGTTAAAATGGCTTGCAGCTTAGCGTCTTTTTCCTTCATGATAGAACGTGCTTTTAGTCCCTTGCTAAACCTGTTTTCATCAGACGTAAACAGTGGCTGCATTTTTTTGGCGTATTCCAGGTTTAGTTTGCTTACCTGTTGGTATTGGGCATCGGTAAGTTTCAGGTCATCCCTCATCATTTTGTTTTGCCAATCGGCCCGTTGCTGCGGGGTAGACTTCTTTAAAGCTGTGGCATCCATTTGCTGCGCTTTGGCCGGGGAGGGAAAAAGGCCAATAGCAGCATGAGGAAGGATAAACCATAACCAACCTTAGCGCTTTCATTTTTCATACGTGCAATATAATGTTTTAGCGCCGCACCCTAAAAGCTATATAATTGTTAAACCGCGCGCTTATTTCAGCCTGCTCTTCGCATATTCAATATAATTCTTTTCTTTTTCGGGAGGGCGGCTGGCGAGGTATTTTTTATAATACTTTAGGGCGTTTTTCTTGTCCTTTAAATGCGCATCGTACAAATTGGCTAAAGAGTAGTATATCATCGGGCTTTCCTCACATTGCAGCCCTTTTTGGTAAGCAATCGCCGCCTTTTTATAACGGGACAGCTTCTCGTCGCTATCCGCAATTTCGCCATAATAGGAGGAAATACTGGGCGAGATGCCGTTTTTGATGGCCTTCTCTAACAAAAAAATTGCCTGCTTGTTGTCCTTTAGTGCTTTGTAGCACATGGCGGCATAATAATAAGTAAACTCGTTTTGCACCGGCGAGGGGATATCTGCAAAGGTTTCGGCACCGCAGGTATAGTTTTTTAGGTTGTAGTAAGATACGCCAAGCTTGGTGCGGATAGTGCTGGATTCGTTTCCGTTATGCAGCAACTTCAGGCAGGCATCTACCGTTTCGGCCCATTTATGTTGGGCGTAGGTTAGTTTCATCAGGCTTTCCAGCAGTACAATATTTTCCGGGTCGGCAGCGGTGGCTTTATATAAAACTTTTTCGGCTTGCGGCAAAAGCTTCAGTTCGATGTATCGGTTGGCCAGGTCGGATGCGGCATCGGCATCTGCCGGATTTATTTTGTTGGCGCGTTGCAGGTAGGCAATTTGGGAGCCTATGTCGCCTTTGTCCAAACTTATCTGTGCCAGTTGTTTGTATACAATAAAGTTGGTGCTGTCCTTAGCGGCTATCCGCTTATAGTAAACTTCTGCCTTGGCCGAATTGCCCCGGCGGAGGTTAATACTGCCGAGGCTAAACAAAACACCTGAGCGGGTGGAATCGATATCGTATATCCGTTGGTAGTAGCCTTCTGCTTCGGGCAGGCGGCCCGCCATGTTGGAGGTGTAAGCCAATTGCGAGAGGGCCTTCAAATCGGTAACCGGTTCGGTGTAAACAGTTTTGAGGTAGTCTGATGCCTCGGCAAAGCGCTGGTTTTGATAGTAATCCAAAAGCAGTGCATCGTCTACTTTAGTTTGCGCCGAAACGGTAAGAGAAAGAGTTGTTAATAGCAGGGCAAACAGAGTGTATTTCATATAACTAAGTTATTAGTTATAAACCAAACTTCCAAATGCTAAACAATTTTATGTTTTTGATGTTGACTATTTAAATACCTAAAAACAGATACTATGGATAAGTTAAAGAAATTTGGATTGATGGAGAAGATAGTTCACGAGTTGGAAGACTTAAAGAACAGCCAGCAGGCGATCATTCAAAAATTGGCCAAGATAGAAGTGGATAATATAGAGCTCGGCGATAAACGGCTTGAAAAAGACCTGCCCGATATGCACCAGCGCGTTGCAGATAACCTGGATACGATAGCATCTATCCTGGAAGACTTCGCCGGCCAAACCGACGAGTATAGTAACAAAAACAATATTGCTGCCTTGAAGGAGCAGGAAATTATTGATAATTTGTAATAGCCCCCTCTAAATCTCCCCCGGTAGGGGAGACTTCAGAATTTGTAAGGCCCCGTCAGGGGCTTTTTTATTTTACATCGCGTCATTGCTGGAACGAAGCAATCCCCGATAGGCAGAGCCGCTATGCAATTCTGACCTTCTTGCCGATGATTGCCACGCTATCGCTCAAGGACGATGTGGTGAATGGGGTACTTGTGTTGATGCCCTACTTCAACACCCCGCTAAAAAACTTCACGGCCAAATCACCCACTTGATTGTGGATTGCTTTGCGGTCGACCGTGGCGTCGTCATTAAAATAGACCCCGCCTGTTGGCTTCATCTCGTCAGAGGCCTCGTTGAGGAATACGTAATGCCCGGTTTTGCCGGGGATTAGGAGCAGTTTACTTTTTGGTATTAGCCTATGGTACACCATGGCGTTGGTTTTTACCGGGGTGATACTATCGCTTTGCGAGCCCACAATGTATATCGGCGCAGTTACCCTTGCCAGTTGTGCTTTGTTAACAAACCCTTGCCCAACGGCCGGGCACATGGCGAAGAAAGCTTTGATGCGTTTATCCTGTAGATCGGGGCTGTTCCTGAATGATTGCTCAACCGCCTTTTCATCGATCTGGCTGGTCAGGTTGGGGAACTCGGGCAGGGTAATTTCTTTAACACCTTCCGGTGTTTCTATAAACTTGTTAAGCGCGTTTAAATCCAGTTTGCCTCCCGCTAATGCAATCACCGTGTAGCCGCCAATAGAAAAGCCTGCCGCGCCAATGCGGTTGGCATCTATCATCTTACTTAAATCCTTATCGGCTAACAAACCCGTAAGCACAAAGCTGATATCCTGCGGACGCTGCCATGGGGTTACAAAGTTGATGGCTATTTTATTATCGTAGGTGTTTCCCCAATGGTCAACTGCCGCCACAACAAAGCCCTTTTGCACCAGCGCATCTGCCAACCACTCCATGGTGATGCGGCCCCCGCCGGTGCCGTGCGATATCATAATGAGCGGGTGCTTGTCCTCAGGCAGTTTTGCATCCCGGATAGTGGAGATATGCACGAAAGGGTAGTGGGGGATAACAAAAGGCTGGCGGGTATCTTCGGTTGGGTACCAAACCTCGGTAACCAGCGGGCGTTGGCGAGCAGTGTCGTTAAATTTGAGGGTGCGCTGCCCAATTTGAATTTTTTGCGCATTCGCAGCCAAAGGCAGCGTTATGGCGATTATTATCAGTATTTTTTTTAACATTTTCGTACTTTTTTATACAGCAAAGCAAGGTAAAACAACCCGTATGAAATTTGACAAATGTCAATAATTTACTTTTTCGATTTAAGGCGGCTCAGGGTTTCCTGGGAGATGCCGAGGTAGTCGGCGATGATCTTATTAGGCAGCCTTTGGATAAGGGTGGGGGTGCTTTCCATCAGCTGTTTATAACGCTGGGTAGCATCCATAGTGATAAGGCTTTCGATGCGTTTAATTGAGGCGATGTAATCCATTTCCAGGTTAATACGGTACACGCGTTCCCAGCCGGGGATGGTATCAAGCAGTTCCCTAAAGTCCTGGTAATTAATGTAAAGCGCTTCCGTTGGTTCGATACTCTGGATGTAGGCGAGGGATGGTTCCTGCAAAGTAAAGCTCGGGAATGCCGTACCGAAGCGCCCTTCGGTCACTAAAAAGCGGGTAGATTCCTTGCCGTTTACGTCCATCATATAAATGCGCAAACAGCCCGAATTGACGAAATAAATATACGGGCAAACCTCGCCGGCAGACAGTAGCAACTCGTTCCTTTTGGTTTTCTTCAGCCTGAATTTTTGGCAAAAGGCATCCAGCATGGCCTCATCGGCGGGCATGTTTTTGGAGAGGAATTGTTTTAACTGGGCATACATTTACTGTGCAAGCTACTAATAGTTTCGCCTTAAAAACCTTAAAAAACCGTTAAAAATCTTCAAAAATCGGAGGAATTCTAAGATAAACATAAATTTATCTGATTTATGGAACAGTTTGCGAAACACTATTGATATTGTATGTAAAGCGGTGCCGGTTTTAAACTCAAAACTTCTTTCGGCGTCAGCATGCGGTTTGGTGCATTCTTGATATCGTTTTTATAGAAAAGCTTAAACCCTGTAAACTGCACCGGCTCGCCCTGTACAAAGTATTTGTAGGTGCCTTTCTTCAGTTCGGGGCCGCCCCAGCCATCCATATCCATTACAAATTGTACGTTGTTGCGTAGTTTGATATCCTGGTAGTTGGTAACCATGCGTTTTGTAAAACGGTGCACCACAAATACCTTAGGTGGCAGGTTGTATTTTATACAGAGTTTACTGAGGTAATCGGTTACAAAGTTGATATCCGCGGCATCAAACGTGCCGATGCGCTTGCCCGGTACGCTGCCTTCTTTCATGGAAAATTCCGGGTCGATGCCAAAATGGACGTTGGGCATTTTAAGGTATTTCTCCAGCAAAGGCAGTTCGGTTTGCACCGTGCTGAAGCCTACCTGGATATCTAAAAACACCAGCGCATTGATGGGTTTGGCCATCTCTATCGCCTTATCTATCTGGCTGAAAGGCATACGCAGGTTGTGCAAGCCATTACGGCCGGCATCTGCCTGGGCGGTTACGCAGATATAATGCAGGGCGGGGATAACAGGGGTAAGGGTATCGGCAGCTTCCCAGGTTTTGACCTCGGCCATTAACCGGCGGCGCATTTCAACAGGTTCGTACTGGCCAAGCGCGCCCATGTTTTTGGAATACATATTTCCATAGTAAGCTACGATGCGTTTAAAAGGCAATATGGCACCCGGCAACGGTAGTGGCGCGTTCTTCACCGGCCATCGTTTATCGCCATTGGCCATCCGCTTCATCAGCGAATCGTATTTGGCAGTATCGAGGGTGGGTTTTAAGGTTGTATCCTTAATTGTTGTTTGGGCGGATGCGGTGAAGGTGGATGCGATGAAGAACGCGGTTAAAATGCGGAAGATGTGTTTCAAGTGCGTATTTATATGATGTGCTTTATTATTAGAGCGTCATTGCGAGGTACGAAGCAATCTCTAAGCTTTGCATATCCGCCCTGCTCATCGGGAGATTGCTTCGTACCTCGCAATGACGTATCGGCAAGCATTTTGTTTTAAATATCTGATATGCCTATTAACTTAGCAAATCAAATCGTAAAAATCTATTTAATCCCGGTTCAGACACTTTTCCCCTTCATCGCTACGGAAATCGCCTCGTCCATTACCCGTTCGGCAAAATCGCGGGTAAAGTTATTCACTTCGTCAATTTTGGTATGGATAAGGTCTTTATCGCCACTGGCTAAAGCAGCTTTTAACGAGGTAACGTGTTCGTGTGTATCGCTTATTTCTTGTGCGGTAAGATGCGTGCTGTGTTTCTCCAGGAAACGCTCTACCGTGTAAACCATCTGTTCGCCTTCTGTTTTGGCTTCTATCAGCATGCGGGCTGCAACATCGTCTTTGGCGTTGGTGATGCTGTCCATTAGCATTTTTTCAACCAGTTCGTCGTTAATGCCGTAGGCGGGTTTTACTTCCACCTCTTGTTTTACGCCGCTGCGCAGTTCTATGGCCTGGATCTTTAGGATGCCGTCGGCATTCAATATAAAGTTGATATCCACCTTGGGGAAGCCTGCCGGCATAGCGGGTATGCCTTTTAATTCAAACTCTGCCAATTTACGGTTCTCTTTTATCAGGTCGCGCTCGCCCTGGTAAACGGCAATTTTCATGTTTACCTGGCCATCTTTGCTGGTGGTGTATTGCCTGCCTGCTTTGGTTGGGATCTTACTGTTGCGGGGGATGATGGTATCCATCAGGCCGCCCATGGTTTCGATGCCTAATGATAGCGGCGTAACATCCAGCAGCAGAATATCGCTGCGGTTACCGGCCAATACATCAGCCTGTATAGCGGCGCCGAGGGCAACCACTTCATCCGGGTTTACATCATCGTGCACCGGGCGGCCGAAAAACTCGGCCACCATTTTTTTTACCAATGCTGTGCGGGTACTGCCGCCTACCATAATTACTTCATCAATATCGGTAATGGTAAGCTTAGCATCCTTTAGCGCATTTTGGCAGGCGGTGATGGTTTGCTGCACTTTGGGCAGAATAAGCTCGTTAAAAGTATTACGGTCGATAGTACACCAGATCTCACCAATCTTTTCGTTGAAAAGGCTTTGATGTGCAAACGCTTTCTTGGCTTCCTCGGCTTTCAGGCGAAGCTGCTGGGTAAGCTCGCGGTTTTCAGCCAGTTCGGTTTTATCGATGTTGTTCTTTTCTATCCAGTAATCGGCAATGGCACGGTCGAAATCATCTCCGCCTAAAAAAGTATCGCCGTTTGTGGAAAGCACCTCGAAGATGCCATTTTGGATCTGTAGTATCGATACATCAAACGTACCGCCGCCAAGGTCGTACACAGCAACGGTTTTGGTTTCTTCGGGGTTTAAGCCAATGCCATAGGCCAGGCTTGCAGCAGTTGGCTCGTTTACTATGCGTAACACATCCAAACCGGCAAGTTTACCGGCATCACGTGTTGCCTGGCGCTGCGAATCGTTAAAATAAGCAGGAACGGTAATTACGGCACGGTTTACCGGGGTTTTTAGAGCATGCTCGGCGCGGTCTTTCAATTCTTTTAGTATCAAACCCGAAAGTTCAATAGGGGTGTAGAATTTATCGCCCACTTTTATTTTTACCAGGCTTTCGGTATCATCGTCGATGATCTTGTAAGAGAAAAAGTTTTGGTAGTTCTTTACATCGGAGTAGGAGCGGCCCAGCAGGCGCTTTACGGAAAACACGGTGTTCTGCGGATCGGTTATTAAAAATTCTTTTGCTTCGTTGCCCACTTTAATATCGCCGGCGGCGCCAAAATGCACTACGGAGGGCACCAAAACTCCTTTGCCCGTATCGTTTATTACCTTGGGGTTTTTATCCGGATCGATGAAAGCCACGAGCGAATTGGTGGTGCCCAGGTCGATACCTACAATAATATCTTCTTTCTGTATAGAACCTGTTGCCAGGTTGATGGAAACTTTAGCCATGATGTATCAATAACAAAGGGCAAATGTACTTAGTTTTGCGGGAGGAAATGTCATTTGGATTTCGGATTTTAAGCCCGTCGTCATTGCGAGGTACGAAGCAATCTCTAAGCAAGCATATCCACTTTGCACGGTTGCTTGTCCTGTGCAGAGATTGCTTCGTACAGCAATGACGTGCTAATTAAATCGATTCTCCTAATTCGAAAAATTCGAGTTCAGACAAAAACATTTTTCCTACTTTCACCCTAATGTTACACCGCGTCTGCCAACCCCTGCTACTGCTACTCATTACCGCCACTTCCGCAATGGCCCAGCAATTTGGCGGCAACCCGCCATCTATTAAATGGAAGCAGGTAAACACCCCGGCAACCAAAGTGATCTTCCCCGAGGGGATGGATTCTGCTGCTACGCAGGTTGCCAATATCATTCAATACATTAACCCGCAAATAAAGCCCAGCATTGGTTTTAAACAGAAGCAGGTAAGCATTGTATTGCAAAACCAAACTACCATATCCAACGCTTATGTGGGTTTGGCACCATTCCGCAGCGAGTTTTATTTAACGCCCTCGCAAAACAGTTTCGAGATCGGTAGCTTGTATTGGCCGGGGCAGTTGGCTATCCACGAATTCAGGCACGTGCAGCAATACAATAATTTTAATGTGGGGTTGTCGCATGTGCTGCGCGTAGTTTTTGGCGAGGGAGGGCAGGCGCTGGGGAACGACCTATCCATCCCAAATTGGTTCTTCGAAGGTGATGCCGTTTATAACGAAACGCTGGTAACCCAACAGGGCAGGGGCAGGCTGCCTTATTTTTATAATGGCTTCCGCGCGCTTTGGGCGGCCGGAAAGGATTACAGCTGGATGAAGCTGCGCAACGGCTCGTATGTGGATTACATCCCCGACCATTATCCGCTCGGCTACATGATGGTAGCCTATGGACGGGAGCAGTTCGGCAATGATTTTTGGGCGAAGGTGACGCATGATGCCGCATCATACAATACCGGGTTTTATCCTTTTCAAAATGCTATTAAAAAATATTCGGGAGTAAAGTACAAAGCCTTTCATGAAAATGCGATGCTGCATTTCCAGAAAAACCTTTTTCCAATGACAGAGGTAACCGCGGATAATCCTCATCAACATTTTATGGCTAACGAGGAATATCCGGCGTACCTCAATGATAGTACGCTCTTATATTTAAAAACCACTTATAACCACATTCCACAATTTGTTGTAAGAGTCAGAGGGAAAGAACGCAGCATTGCTGTACAGGATATTAATACCGACAACTACTTTACTTACCATCATGGCAAGGTGGTTTATGCTGCCTACCGGCCCGACCTGCGCTGGGGCTACCGCAATTATAACGAAGTTGTGGTGCTGGATATAAATTCCGGAAAACAACGCCGCATTACCCGTAAAACCAAATATTTTTCGCCGGTATTTAGTAATGATGGCAAAACTATCGTAGCTGTTGATGTGGAACCGACAGGGAAGAGTGCGTTACATTTGTTAGATGCCGGAGACGGCAAATTGCTCACAGCGGTTCCCAATCCGGAAAAGTTGTTTTACACTCACCCCAAATTTTATGGTGATGATAAGATAATAACCGCTGTACGTAACCAAAAAGGAGAAATGGCTTTGGCATCTGTCGATATAAAAACAGGGGCACCAAAGTATTTTACTCCTTTTAGTTTCGAGCCGATCGGTTTTATTACAGTGCTAAAAGACACGGTAGTGTTTAGTAAATCTTCGGGCGTAAACGACAGGTTATTTGTATTGTCGTTAAAAACCGGGAAGTTTTATGTGAAGGATGATAGCAGTTTTATAGGCGCTTATCAGCCTGCAATAACTGCTACAAAGGTGGCATGGGTAGGCCTTACTGCTTATGGCTATACGATACAGGAAAGTAGCTGGAATGAGGGGCCATATCGAGAAAAATCAACCTACACCGAGGTGTTGTCTGATATGGGTATCAACAAATTAGAAAAAGATTCCGCCGCCAACCTCTTTGCATCTGTCCCCAACACCCCGCTACCCATCACCAGCTACAGCAAAGCGCACGGCTTGTTCAATTTCCATAGCATCTTCCCGAATTTGAACGACCCGAACTACTCGCTGGAACTGGCGGGGGAGAACGTGCTTAATACCTTCCAATCCCGGCTATCCTTAAATTACAACCGCGATGAAGGCTACAAGCGCATTGGCTACACAGGTATTTACGGTGCGCTGTTCCCATATATTTCGGCAGGTGCCAATTACACTTTCGACCGGCGGGGGTTTTCTAAAGGCAACAACGTTTATTTCAACGAAACCGACCTGCATGCTGGCTTAGAAGTACCGCTGAACTTTACCGGAGGCAAAACAGCTACCTTTTTATCCGCAGGCAGCGATGTGTACTACAGCCAGCGCCGGTTCCAGGAAGCTTACCGCAGCCAGTTTGCCGACAGGCATTATACTTATTTGAACAATTACATCAGTTTCAGTAACGAGATACAGCAGGCCAAACAACAAATAAACCCGCGCCTGGCCCAAAGCATCAGCCTGAATTATAAAACTGCCATTGCCGGGCTTAGCGCTACCCAGTTTTTAGCGACCGGCTCATTTTATTTCCCTGGATTGGGCATAACGCACAGCCTGGTTATCAGCGGCGCCTACCAGAAGAAAGGGGCAAATAACAGCATCGGTTTTTCTAACGATTTCCCCTTTGCCAAAGGCTACACTGCCGAAAGTTTGGATAAGATGCAGAAAGTAGGCTTAAGCTACCATTTCCCAATTGCGTACCCCGATGCAGGCTTTGCCAATTTGGCCTACCTGCTACGCGTGCGCGGCTACCTGTTTTACGACCATACCCACGCCACCGACGGCAGTTTCCTGTTCAACAACAAGCCATTTAAAGCCGACTTCCGCTCTGCAGGCGCAACCCTGTTTTTTGATGGTAAACTGTTTAACCAGGGTTCGGTATCCTTCGGCATCCGTTACAGCTACCTGCTGGATGATGATTTGTTTGGCGGGAATGGCAAGAATAGGATAGAGTTGGTGCTACCGGTGAGTATATTTTAGTCGGCTTAATTTACAACCACAAAACAACCGCTGCACTGTACAATTGCAGATTTACGTTGGTTAATGTGATTTACCAGTTTTAACGTTTTCCTATCCACCTTAAATCTATTTTTCCTGAGCAACTTATAGCCAAGTGTAGCATAAGCTTGCTCTTCGCAGCAGATGCTGGTTAGCCAAATACTGAATTTTTTCTGGTCGTTTTTTTTGGCAAGCTCTATTATCTCTGCGTATGCTCCTGTTTGGGGAGCGCCGTCACCGCAATAAAGGGCATACGTCTCGTTTAAGGTAAGTTCATCGATTACGTTTTTTATTGTTTTTACCGTCCCATAATATTTATTTCGTTCTTTAAGAAAACGTAAAATTTGAATAGTATCTACTTTGCCTTGCAGCGTTTTGTTCCATTCTTCCGCTTGCATATTCATAAATATCGAATTTCCATGCCCTGTTTTGCTAAACAAAATAGTATCATTTTTAGTTAACAGGTTTATGTGATAGTCCTTACCGTTGTACCTAACGTCAATACGTTGGTGATAATAGCCGAAATCAACACTGCGGTTAAAAAGTGTTTTTACATTGCTATCCGTTGGGCGGCGCGTACGTTTAATGCTATCAAGTTTGGCTAATAATTTAGTTGCAGTAACCTCTTCATCGGCAATAGCTTTTATTTTTTTTAAATAACCGTCCTGGCTAAATGCAGAGGAGCAAATGAATAGTAAAAAAATAAAAAGGTATTGTACTTTTTTCACAGGGCAAAGATAATATATTCCATTATTCCCTATTCGCCGCAGCAATAATCCCCCTCACCACTTCCACACCCGTTACATCAATGCCATACTCATCAATATAACCGTTGCTCAGCAGTATATGGTCGTTATGATACTCCATTTTACCGGGTACGCTAATGCGGGCAGAGGAGTGCACTTCGGTAACATTGGTGAAGTGTACCAGGTCGGCAACGTTTTTTTCGTTGATGCCGCTGCCGGGCATAATTATGATGCGGCCTGCGGCTTTTTCTACCAGGTGGTTAAGCATGCTGGCACCTTCCATGGCGTGCTTTTGCCCCCCGAGGTTAGGATAACGTAGCAGCCCAACGAATTACCATAGTGCAGGGAATTGTACCGGTACGCGGAAAAATAAAACCCCGCG
>NZ_CAMLOV010000145.1 GCF_946481715.1 uncultured Mucilaginibacter sp.
CGTTAATGCACCCCGTGTTTTCACGGTATTTTATACCGCTAAAACCGCAATTTATTTGGGTGTTCTGCTTCTTTTATCGCAACTGATTTGTGCCTTACTTTGACATATCAGATAATTAGTTGATTGTGCCGAAGCCGACAGATTTAAACCCAAGGCTGAGGAAAAAGTGTAAAAACGTTCAGGCTCAAATGAACGTTGAAAGTTAATCTCTACTTCGGGGGAAATTAGGGATGGAAGGAAACGGGTACGGGGGCATATGCCCCCAACCTCCTTCCAAAAAATCAAACCGCAACCGGCATCATAAAGACCCTGCATCTACCTGCAACAATTTAGGCCGTTTGCGCGTTTACCAGCCATGCGCCAATTTTTACAGCAGCTTTTGTACAAGCCGGTGGTCCGCCTGGCCGATAAGTACTCGTCCCGGCCGGATAAACGGCGCGTTTACAAAGCCCTAAACGCTTTATACAAAAGTATTGTGAATAAACCGGGCAAAAAGGGACTGGTTATTCCGTTTAATGCACAAACCGGTAAATTCATTATCCTTTCCGATCAGCACAAAGGCGCACGCGATGGTGCTGATATGTTTGCTAAAGCTGAAAAAAATTACCTCGCAGCACTCGATTATTACTATACAGAGCTATTTACATATATAAATCTTGGCGATAGCGAAGAGCTTTGGGAAAACATTTTCCTCACTGTAAAAAAGCATAACAAAGCCACCTTTGAAAGAGAAAAGCTGTTTATAGATGCCGACAGGTTTATAAAAATATTTGGCAACCACGACCTGTATTGGGGCAACGACCCATTGGCAATGGTAAGTTTGGCGCAGATATACGGTAAGATTATACGGGTGTACGAAGGGGCGGTGCTGCAAACTATTGTTAAGCAGCAACCTTTTTCCATTTTTATGACGCACGGGCACCAGGGCGACCTGCAAAGCGATGGCAACTGGTTTAGCAAATGGTTTGTTTCTGATATTTGGGGGCCTTTACAGGGTTTCCTTAGCATAAACCCGAATACACCGGCCTTTAACAACCAGCTAAAAACCGATCATAACCGCATTATGTACGAATGGAGCAGCGAGCGCAAAAACATGCTGTTGATAACCGGGCATACGCACCAGCCGGTATTCCGCTCGTTAACACAACTGGAAAGTTTATACATCAGCCTGGATGATGCTAAAAAGGCAGGTGACACTCTAAAAACAGCTGAGCTGGAAAAAAAGATAACCGAACTGCACCTGCAGGGCAACACCCAGCCAGATTTTAACGGGTACCTTGATACTTATTTTAACACTGGCTGTTGCTGTTTTGATGATGGTGATATTACCGGGATAGAAATTGCCGATGGCTGCATCCGCTTAATTAAGTGGAGCTATAACCATAAGTTAAGCGAGCGGGTGGTACTTGAAGAATGCCCGCTTGAGGATTTGAAGCTGGAGTGAATTAAAGACAAAAGAGGAGAGTCAAAAAATAGGAATCAAGACGGGAGCAATCACGTTGGTGGCTGTCCTCTTGATTCTTGAGTCTAATAGTCTTGCTTCTTTTCCCTGTTACCCGTCCAGCAAAAAAACGAACAGCTCTTTGGGGCCGTGGGCGCCTAAAACCAAGGTCTTTTCAATGTCGGCGGTACGGCTTGGCCCGGTTACGGTGGTAATCATCGATGGCAGTTGGCTGCCATATTTTTCTTTGATAAGTTTAAATCCGTCTTTAAGGTCTAAAACCAACTGTGAAGTATAAGCCAGTACGATGTGGACAGGCGGATAGATACTTAGCCTGCGGCCCGCCGCATTGCCGTTAGAGAGCATGATGCTGCCATTGCGGGCAATTAACGCTTCGCAAAGGGTAAAGCCTACTTCTGCCTGCTCAAAATCTTTATCGGTTTCAAAAAAAGGATATTCGTAAGTGTTTAGCACCTGCTGCAGGGCGGGTTCCCAACAGTATATTTTATGCCATTTGCGTTCTTCGGCAAGTTCCAGCAGGTTCTCTATAAATTGTACCTCGTCTTCGCAAAAAACAAACTGCCCATTTACGGCGGTAAACTGCTCTGCAAAAACTACCTCAAGCAATTCTTCGTTAGGCGGATACATGGGCAGGTCTTCCAGGTTGGGATAAGGGTTATCTCGCTTTTCCAAAAGCGCCTTGCGCACTTTTTTTAGCAGCTTTTCTTTTGATGTAGTGATATCCCTCATAATGTAGTTAAAAGCAAAAAAGCTTAAAGCTAAAAGGCTGTGCTTATCCTTTCTGCTTTAAGCTTTCTGTTAAATTACTTACTTAATCCTTTGCCGTTGTATCGGTTTCGCCGGGGTTTCTGCCGAAAGTACCGGAATGGTCGCTAACGCCTTCGTGAACAAGGTTCTGCGCAACAGGCTCCTGGTTGCTTTCGCCTTCGCCGTTTACAAACTCATCGTAAGTGGTACGGTTATCAAAGGGGCGTTTGCCTAACAGTTCTTCCAGGTCCGACTGAAATAATATTTCTTTTTCAATCAGTTTGTTGGCCAGCTTCTCTAAACCTTCGCGTTTGTCTATCAGTAAAGCTTTGGTACGTGCGTAAACTTCGGAGATTTGGTTGCGTACTTCATTATCAATCAACTCAGATGTTTTTTCTGAATACGGCCTGTTAAACTGGTACTCGCCCTGCTGATCATTGAAAGACACGTTACCAACTTTTTCGTTCATGCCGTAAATGGTAACCATGGCATAAGCCAGTTTGGTAATACGCTCTAAATCGTTTTGGGCCCCAGTAGATATTTTACCGAAAGTGATATCCTCGGCAACACGGCCGCCTAATGTCATACACATTCCATCAAGCAATTGCTCGGTAGTGTATAAAAATTGCTCTTTTGGCAGGTATTGGGCATAGCCTAAAGCTGCAACACCACGCGGAACGATAGATACCTTCACCAACGGATCGGCATGCTCTAAAAACCAGCCTGCAATAGCGTGGCCGGCTTCGTGGTAAGCCACAATGCGTTTTTCTTCCGGAGAGATGATCTTATTCTTTTTCTCCAAACCACCAATCACACGGTCAATAGCATCCTGAAAATCCTGCATATCCACCGCTTCTTTGTTTTTACGGGCAGCTATCAAAGCAGCCTCATTACAAACGTTGGCTATTTCGGCACCCGCAAAACCAGGGGTTTGTGCAGATAGTTTTTTCGCATCAACACCATCTGCCAGTTTTACGGGTTTTAAGTGTACCTTAAATATCTGCTCGCGGCCAACCAGGTCGGGTTTATCAATAGATACCTGCCTGTCGAAACGCCCCGGGCGTAATAAAGCGGAATCCAATACATCCGGGCGGTTGGTAGCTGCAAGGATAATGATACCGCTGTCGGTACCAAAACCATCCATCTCTACCAGTAATTGGTTCAGCGTGTTCTCGCGCTCATCGTTACCGCCTACAATATTATTTTTGCCACGGGCGCGGCCAATGGCATCAATCTCATCAATAAAAATGATACACGGTGCTTTATCTTTTGCCTGGCGGAACAAGTCGCGAACACGAGATGCGCCCACACCAACAAACATCTCCACGAAATCGGAACCCGACAATGAGAAGAACGGCACCTGGGCCTCGCCTGCAACGGCTTTGGCTAACAAGGTTTTACCTGTACCTGGCGAACCAACCAGCAACGCGCCTTTTGGTATTTTACCGCCCAGGTTGGTATATTTTTTGGGGTTTTTAAGGAAATCAACGATTTCCATAACCTCTTGCTTGGCTTCTTCCAAACCGGCAACATCATTAAAGGTAACCGATACCTGTGCTTCTTTATCAAACAGGGTAGCTTTTGATTTACCGATATTGAATATTTGGCCACCAGGACCACCACCGCCTCCACTGCCCATACGACGCATAATGAACAGCCAAACACCTACCAGCAGTATGGCCATAATAATGCATTGCACCAACCAGTTGCTCAGCAAGTTTTCTTTGCTTTGCTGATATTCTATAGAAGTCACCAGTCCGTCGTTAGCCGCTTTATCAGCTGCTGCTACAGATGCCTTCAGGCTTTCGTAAGATGCATCGGTGAAATAATACTGCGGCCCGTCTGAATTAACCTTTAACGTACCCTGGTTTTTATTGGCATCAGCGTACTCGGGTTTGTTAATGCTATCTTTCTTAATATAAACCTCCGCCACAATCAGGTCGCCATTTTTATAGGTAACTAACCTGTCAACATCGCGCGTTTTTAGCATTTTGTTGGCAAAGCGTTGAAAGTTTATCGGTTTACCCGGGTTGCCGCTAAAAAAAGTGGGTACTACCACTATGCCTATAAGGGCAATAGCATAAAGCCACATTAAGTTAAACTTCGGCGGCTTTGGCGTAATCTTTTTATTAGGAATTTTCCTTATCGGTTTTTGGCCATCGGCCTTTTTATCTTTAATTTCCATTTTTTACAAGCTCATCAATAATAAATAATTAAAAAGGGTATTTTGTGTTTTCTGAGCTTTGTTTAAGCGCTTTTAAAGCTTTTAATTTCAGCATCACCCCATAGGTCTTCAACACCATAAAACTCACGTTTATCGGTGCGGAAAACATGTACAACTACATCAATATAATCCAGCAATATCCATTCGCCATATTCAAGCCCCTCTTTACGCCAGGGGTCTTGCTGCGTGGCTTTGTAAATTTCGTCCTCAACGCTATTTGCTATAGCTTTTACTTGTGTGGCAGAGTCGGCATGGCATATCACAAAATAATCTGCTACCGAACTTTTGATATTTCTAAGGTCGAGCCTTACCAGTTCATTCCCCTTTTTCTCCTGCATACCATGTATGGCAAGTTCCGAAATATAGGTGGATTCATTTATCACTTTACTTTTTACCATCAAAAAGAATTAGTTTTGAACGATTTGGGTTTATAAAATATTATACGTTGCAAAATAACACAATTTCAGGATTATTTGTTGGACAAAATTTAGTGACACTGAAAGAAGTGGACTCTACCAACAATTATCTTAAAAATATCCTGTCAAATTCCAAGCCAGTACTCGAAGGTACGGTCATTATGGCAGAGGCACAATACGCAGGCCGGGGGCAACACAAAAACACCTGGCACGCGCAGCCGGGCAAAAATTTAACCTTTAGCCTGCTGTTAAATCCCACCTTTATAGCGCCCACACAACAATTCGACCTTACAAGAGCCGTTAGTTTAGGCGTTTACGATGCCTTGCACCCACTGCTTGGCGATGCATTAAAAATTAAATGGCCCAACGATATTTACTTTCGCGACAGGAAACTTGGCGGCATGTTAATTGAAAATATGATACAAGGCGGACAAATGCGCAACGCAGTAATTGGCATAGGGCTTAATATTAACCAGGATAATTACCCCGAAAGCGCCGGTAATGCCATATCTGTTAAGCAGATATTACAAAGGGATTATGAATTAAAAGATATATTATCTCAAATTTGCAACCATATTGAAGGATGGTACCTAAAGTTGAAGGCCGGGAAAACGGTTGATGTAAGGAATGCTTACCAAAGCCGGTTATACCGATTAAACGAAGAAGCCGTTTATGCGTCTAATAACCTGCCGTTCCGCGGCAGTATAAAAGGCGTAACCGAACCGGGCTTGCTGATGGTTGAGCGGGATGGCAATATTGAATTATATAATTTAAAAGAGATAGCATTTTTAAACCAATAAGATGAAGAAATTATTTTTAGCAATAGCAGCACTGGTAATAACCGCAACAGCACGTGCACAGATAGAGGCACCGGTGAAGTGGTCATATGCCGCTAAAAAATTAAGCGCTACCGAGGCGGTTGTTTATTTAAAGGCAACCATCCAGAAGGATTGGCATATTTATTCGCAAACGGTTAAAGAGGGCGGGCCTGTAAAAACAACATTTACCTTTAAGCCATCTAAAGAATACGCTACAATTGGCAAACCGGTTGAGCCAAAGCCGATAAGCAAATACGAGGATGTTTTTAAAATGAACGTTGGTTATTTTGAAAAAGAAGTGGTGTTTAGCCAGAAGATAAAGTTAAAATCGCCCAAAGCGAGCGCAGTAACCGGCAAGCTGGAGTTTATGGTTTGCAATAACGTAAAATGCCTGCCGCCGGATGAAGTGGAGTTCTCTATCCCTTTAGGTAAATAATATACTTCACCCTGTAATGACATCAACGAAAAGTCGCCATATGCTGCGCAAAGGAATTTTATTGTTAGTGGCTGTTTGTGCCTTGTTGTTTTTGATGCCAGCCCCGGCGGCGCATGCGCAAACCGGTACAGGCGATAGCACGTTACAGTTTACTGATATACCCACCGCTGCAGATAGTATGGCTATCCGCAAAAAGGCTGCAGATTCGGTGGCGAAGGTTAAAGCGGATTCGGTGGCAAAAGCGCAGGCCGCAAAAAAATCGCCCGCGGTACCCAAAGAGATACCCAAATCGTTATGGCAAATTTTCTTCGAAGGATTTTTAGGCGGGCTGGCTGCTATTATAATGCCTTGCATTTATCCGCTGCTTCCATTAACCGTAAGTTTTTTCACCAAAAAAGCAGGTAACAGGGCCAAAGGTATCTTGCACTCTGTTATTTATGGCTTATCTATCATCATAATTTATGTTGGGCTTGGGTTAATTATAACCTTATTGTTTGGTTCTGATGCGCTGAACGCTTTAGCAAGTAACGGGGTATTCAACGTGTTTTTCTTTTTATTGCTGGTAGTGTTTGCAATATCGTTTCTTGGTGCGTTTGAAATTACGCTGCCCAGTTCGTTAGCCAACAAGCTTGATCAAAACTCTGATAAAGGTGGTATTGCCGGTATATTTTTTATGGCTGCTACCCTTGTTGTTGTTTCATTTTCCTGTACTGGTCCAATCATCGGTACGCTACTTGTTGATGCCGCTTCAAAAGGGCATCGCCTTGCACCGGCAATGGGTATGTTTGGTTTTTCTTTTGCATTGGCATTGCCATTTACATTATTCGCATTATTCCCATCCATGCTAAAAAGCCTTCCAAAATCGGGCGGGTGGTTAAATAGCGTAAAAGTTGTGCTTGGTTTCCTGGAACTTGCTTTCGCGTTTAAATTTTTATCAAATGTTGATTTAGCTTACCATTGGAATTTATTTCACCGCGAGATATTTTTATCGCTATGGATAACCATCGGCGTATTGCTGGGGCTTTATATATTAGGTAAACTAAAATTTTCGCACGATAGCGATGTGCCGTTTGTTACTATTCCCCGCTTGTTTCTGTCCATCGTAGTTTTCTCATTCGTAGTTTACATGATACCCGGCCTTTGGGGAGCGCCTCTAAAATCTATCAGCGCGTTTTTGCCTCCTGAAGGGACTCAGGATTTTAACCTTTCGCAGGCGCCGGATGCGGGCAGTTCGGCTACAACGAAGCTTCCGCAAACAATAAGCATTAAAACAAAAAAATACGACGGCAATTACGATAGCAACAAAATTAAAGGGTTGGACCCATGGTATGATTATGAGCAGGCGCTGCAAGTATCAAAAGAAACGGGCAAGCCCATCCTGATTGATTTTACCGGCTTTGTTTGCGTAAACTGCCGAAAAATGGAAGCGGATGTTTGGTCTGATAAAGAAGTTTTTAAGCGGATTAAAAATGATTTTATACTGTTGCAGCTTTTTGTTGACGATAAGGCAGACCTTGACCCTAAAGATGTTTTTGTATCTACCTATAGCGGCAAAAAAATAACCACCATTGGCGGTAAATGGAGCGATATGGAGGCAAAAGATTTCAACTCAAATTCGCAGCCCAACTACGTAATTATGGATGGCAATGGCACTGTTTTAGTACCGCCACAGGGAGCCAATTACAGCGTTGATAATTACATTAAGTTTTTAGACAGCGGTTTGGCAGCCTATAAAGCCGGCAAGTAAGCCGCTTCCCTTTAATTCTTTATGCCCCTATTGCCTTTAAAGGCAATCATTCTCATCAAAAAAGTGTAAATTCGCCGAACTTTTGAGGCGGGATATAGCGCTATGCTAATACCCGCCAACAAGGCAAAACAAACAGATATTTACAGGCTATAGGGCGTTTCCTCTAATTACAATGACGCAAATAAAAAAAATAGGACTCTTTACGTCGGGCGGCGACGCGCCGGGAATGAACGCTGCCATAAGGGCGGTTGTGCGTACGGCTAAGTATTATAACATCGAAGTTATTGGCATCCGCCGTGGCTACGAGGGTATGATAAACGGCGAGATGTTCCCGATGGACGGAAAATCTGTTGCCAACATCATCCAGCGTGGCGGTACTATACTAAAAACGGCCCGCAGCGAGCAGTTTAAAACCGCAGAGGGGCGCCGTTTAGCTTACGACCAGTTGGTAAAACACGGTATACAAGGCTTGGTTGCAATTGGTGGCGACGGTACCTTTACCGGTGCCCGCATTTTCGGCGGCGAATACGATATGCCGGTTGTGGGCTTGCCAGGCACTATTGATAATGACCTTTACGGCACTGATTTTACCATAGGTTACGATACTGCCATTAACACCGTAATTGATGCGGTAGATAAGATACGTGATACAGCAGAATCGCACGACAGGCTTTTTATTGTAGAGGTGATGGGCCGCGATAGTGGTTTAATAGCACTGCGCACGGGTATTGCATCCGGTGCAGAGGCTATCATTATCCCCGAAACCAACCGGGATATTAATGCCTTAATGGAAAGGCTGGAAAACGGCCGCAAGGATAAATCATCAAAAATTGTAATGGTTGCCGAAGGAGAAGACCCCGGAGGCGTATTTGACATTGGCCGCCAGGTAAAAGAGAAATTCCCTAATTACGATACCCGTGTATCTATACTTGGGCACATACAGCGTGGCGGCAAGCCTACCTGTATGGATAGGGTGCTGGCCAGCCGCATAGGCGTTGCAGCAGTTGAGGCTTTAAGAGACGGCCACCGAAACGAAATGATTGGCATTGTACACAACGAAATTGCCTACACCCCATTTGAACATGCGTGCAAACACCACGTAGATATTAACGCCAACTTTTTAAAGATAGTGGAGATATTATCGATTTAAGGAGCGATAAGCGAAAACAAAATTGCCGTTTAGGGCGTTTTTTCAAAACCCTTGCCATATTAGGCAGGGGTTTATTATTTTAGTGCGCATACAAATTTTACCCTATGGAAATATTCACCGACCCGGAAGCGTGGATCTCGCTCATCACCCTTACTGTATTAGAAATTGTTTTGGGTATCGACAATGTGATATTCATCTCCATCCTGTCAGACAAGCTACCCGCAAGTCAACAAGCAAGGGGCCGCCGCCTTGGTTTGGCCGGTGCCATGATAACCCGTGTTTTATTGCTGCTGTCGATTACTTGGGTAATGAAGTTAACCGCACCATTGTTTAGCATAGCTGGCCTTGTTGGAGCTACAGACCCGGATTGGGTAGAGAAACTTGCCATCTCCGGCCGCGACCTGATACTCATCATTGGCGGGTTGTTCCTCATTTATAAAAGTACCGCCGAGATTCACCATAAAATAGAAGGCGAAGAAGAAGATGCCGCCAAGGTAAAACCAAAATCATTCTGGGCGACTATCTTCCAGATCATGCTGCTGGATATTGTTTTTTCCTTAGATTCTGTGATAACCGCCGTTGGTATGGCGCAACATGTAGAGATCATGATAACTGCCGTGGTAGTAGCGGTGGGTATTATGATGTGGGCATCAAACGGCGTGGCGGCGTTTGTAAACAGGCACCCTACTGTAAAAATGCTTGCGTTATCCTTCCTGTTATTGATAGGCGTTTCGCTTTTGGCAGAGGCGTTTGAACAGCATATCCCTAAAGGGTATATCTATTTTGCCATGGCATTCTCTATCCTGGTAGAGATGCTGAACTTAAAAATGCGCTCCAAACGTGCCGCTAAATCGGCAAAAGGCATCAAGGTAGTACCGACGAAGAAATAAACCGCCTCTTAAAGTGCCAAGCTAGACGGACTGCACTGCTGTACGAAAATTTATTTACGTACAGTTTTCGCACCGATTCGTATAACCTCGTACAGTTCGTACAGCCAAAAGGCGATGTGCAATAATCTGGGTTTTTCTGTGGTTTTTCGGTGTTTTTCTTTGCTTTTCCGATTTAATCCGTCACTAGTTCTTTCTTCTATTTAAACTTATTCTTTAATGCAGCCAGCTTACTCATCATATCCATTTCCGGCTCGGGAGCTGGTTTGGCGGGGCGCTGCACAAAGGGTTTTTGTTGCGGGCGGTTATCGCGCGGTTTTGCAGCAACGGGTGCTTCGCGCTTTTCGTTCTCTTTCATCGATAGCGAGATGCGCTTGCGGTTGGCATCCACTTCGGTAACGGTAACCTCTACCCTTTGATGTACTTTAAGCACCTCGTTGGGGTCTTTAATATAGCGGTTGGTTATCTGGCTTAAATGTACAAGGCCATCCTGGTGTACGCCAATATCTACAAAGGCGCCAAAGTTGGTGATATTGGTTACAATGCCCGGCAGTTTCATGCCCACCTTCAAATCGTTTATGCCGTTAACACCATCAGTAAAGCTGAACGCTTCGAACTGCTCGCGCGGGTCGCGGCCGGGTTTGGCAAGCTCGGCTATGATATCGTTGAGGGTTGGCAAACCCACTGCCTCCGAAATGTATTTTTGTAACGGGATCGATTTGCGCAGTTTATCATCCCGCATCAAATCCAGCACCTTACAGTTCATATCTTTGGCCATTTTCTCTACCAGGGCATAGCGCTCGGGGTGCACGGCACTGGTATCTAAGGGGTTTTCCGCTCCGCGTATGCGCAGGAAGCCCGCCGCCTGTTCGTAAGCCTTATCGCCAAGGCGGGCAACTTTCTTAAGCTGGTCGCGGCGTTTAAAGGCGCCGTTTTGGTTGCGGTACTCCACAATATTTTGCGCCAACTGCGGCCCAAGGCCCGATACATAGGCCAATATTTGTTTGGACGCGGTGTTCAGCTCTACCCCTACTGCATTTACGCAACTGATAACCGTATCATCCAATGAGGTTTGCAGTTTATTCTGATCCACATCGTGCTGGTACTGGCCCACGCCGATAGATTTTGGGTCTATCTTCACCAGCTCTGCCAGTGGGTCCATCAGCCTGCGGCCGATAGATACCGCACCACGCACTGTAATATCTTTATCCGGGAATTCCTCCCTTGCTACATCCGATGCGGAGTAGATGGATGCCCCGCTTTCGTTTACCATCACAATAATGGCGCCCGGCAAATTCAGGTTGCGTACAAACACCTCGGTTTCGCGGCCGGCAGTACCGTTGCCAATTGCTATCGCCTCAATTTTATAACGCTCAAATAAATGCTGTACGGTTTTCTCAGCTTCTTTCGCCTGGCCGGCACCTGTGTGCGGGTAAATGGCAGTGTTCTCTAACAATTGCCCCTGCTCATCCAGCACAACCAGTTTACAACCGGTACGGAACCCCGGGTCTATGGCCATCATACGTTTTTGCCCAAGCGGTGCGCCCAACAGCAGCTGGCGGGCATTCTCTGCAAATACACGGATGGCTTCTTCATCAGCTTTCTTTTTGGTAAGCAGGCGGATCTCTGTTTCCATGGAGGGCTTCAATAAACGCTTATAACCATCGCTAATGGCCAAACCTACCTGCGATGATGCAGCGTTGCGCCCCTTCACAAACTCGCGCTCCAGCAGGGCTAAGGCATCTTCTTCGGTTGGTTTAATGTCCAGCCAAAGGATCTCCTCCTTTTCGCCGCGGCGCATGGCCAGGATGCGGTGAGATGGTGCCGATTTCACCGGCTCCGTCCAATCAAAGTAATCTTTGTATTTAATGCCCTCTGCCTCTTTGCCATCGGCAACTTTTGATTGAAAAGTGCCTTTCTCGGTGAACAGCTCGCGCATTTTGGCGCGGGTTTCGGCATGCTCGCTAATGTACTCGGCAATAATGTCGCGGGCACCGGCCAAAGCTTCCTCGGTATTCTTTACGCCCTTTTCCTCGTCTATATATTTACCGGCTTCCAGTTCCGAGTCAAAATTCTTTTGTTCCAGCAGTACATCTGCCAGCGGTTGCAGCCCTTTTTCGCGGGCGGCGGTTGCGCGGGTTTTGCGTTTGGGGCGGTATGGCAGGTAAATATCCTCCAGCAGTACCATGGTTTCGGCAGCGTTTACTGTGGCTTCCAATGCCGGCGTAAGCTTGCCCATATCGGTAAGCGATTTCAGGATGGCCTCGCGGCGTTTATCCAGATCGCGTAGCTGCTGAACCCGGTCGCGGATGGCGGCCACCTGCACTTCGTCCAGGCTGCCGGTTGCTTCTTTACGGTAACGGGAAATGAAGGGCACAGTTGCGCCTTCGTCTAACAGAGCTATAGTTGCGCTTACCTGTTTGCTGCCAACAGAAAGTTCTTGCGCTATTTTGATGTTGTATGATTCCATTTTTTGTGATTACACCGATTACTGACTGCGATTCCACCGATGGCGATTGATTCCACCGACTGGAGGCCACATCATTTACCGGGACTGCGAAGTTGGCACTCTTTAGCCACAAATCAAATTAGATTTTTTTAAACGAATGTTGATGAGGCAATTTCATTTAACCAAAAAAGCCACCGCTTACACGATGGCTGCTGCTGAATATATGATGGACTTTTGCAAAGGTAATTTTTATAATATAGTCATATCGTTTGTGGCCGCCACAAACTTGTTGGTTACTTTTTCTTGTTTGTTGGTTGCAATCAATTCGCTTTGGTTTACGGTTGCAGACTGGTCGTGAGTTAAGTTGTACTCGTTAACGTTGCCTTTTATATCTGCTTTGGCGCGGTCGTTTACGGTGATGCATGCTTTGTAAGCATCAAGGTTTAACTGTGCTGATGCATTGTTGAACAAATCAACATTCAGGTCTATCTTAGACAGGTTACCAAAAGATTTAACTTCGGAGTTGTCGTAAGCAGAGATGGCGCGCAAATCGGCAGCGGTTACCCAAACCACTAAGGTTTTGGCGTTGTATGATGCAATACGTAATACGCCGTTATCGTTTTGCACCATGGCGCTTTCTGCGTAGTACTTGTTGTAAACCTTTACCTGGTCGGCGGCGCCGTCTGATACGAACAGTTGCACATTACCGCGGATCTCGATTTTTTTGATCTGGCTAACGTTGGTAAGCACGGTGCTTACTTCTTCTTCGGCTTTGTTATTTGTTGCTGCAAAGGTGGTTGTTACGGTACCTAAGGCTAAAGTAACGATGGTTGCTATGGTTATGATTGAAGTTTTCATGATTGATAATATTTTGATTATGAATGTTTTTGTGTTTTCTGTTTCATTAAATACACACTTATGACGCACCCAAACGGCATCCGTTACAGCGGTTTTCGGTGTATTAGATGTATGGCAGGATATTATCGGTGAACGGTAGAAATGGGTCGGCGAAAAAGGTGAAGACAAATAGAGGTTTGAGCCGGTGAGATGGGCTGGGGTCAGGATGATAAGTCCAAAAAGTGAATTAATCAAAAGCTCCCCCTTCAGGGGGCTGGGGGGCTAGGCTAAAACGGTACGATCACCTTAAAACTCAAATTCCTCCCGATGTTGTAGATGCCCAATCGGCCATTGGGCGAGCTGTTATAGTACTCAAAATACTTCAACCTGTTCAGGTTGGATTGATAAGCTACATCAAACAAGTTATCGGCCTGCAGAAACAGGTCAAACAAGGGCTTGCCGCCTTTGCGGGTTACCGTGGTACTGATACCTGTGTTGACGAGCGTATACCCCGGCGTAGCGGTTTCGGTATTGTTGAGGGCGTAGAAACGATTTTGGGTTGAATACATATCGGCTTCCGCACGTAGGGTAACCTTGCTGAAAATTCCGTACGTGCCTTGCAACTTGACAACCAAAGCCGAGCGAATATGCAGTGGCGGGATAAAGGGCAGGTACTTTGCCGCACCGTTTGATTGCGCTATCAGCTTTTCATTCTGGTTTAACCCTACCACGTAAGCAAGGCTATTATTTAGGCTGAACCATTTTAGGTTATGCGGGTGCAGGTTAAAGCTGAATTCAGCGCCGTATAAACGCGCTTTAGATTGCTGGTACTGGTAGGTGCTGTTGCCGGGGACAATGATTACCGGGTTGCCGTTCTCATCATCCAGCCGCGATTGGTAAATGTAGTTCTGTACCTGGTTATTAAACACTTCGGCGGTGATGTCTGCATCCTTCAGGTAGGCGATAAAGCCAATATCTTCCTGCAAATTAAACTCGGGTACAAAGTTGCGGTTGCCCAGGTAAACAATGTGCGCGCCGGGATCGAGCCCGTTGCTGCCTATTTCGGTAATATTTGGTGCGCGGTAGCCCCTCGCAATATTTGCTTTTATCAAT
>NZ_CAMLOV010000146.1 GCF_946481715.1 uncultured Mucilaginibacter sp.
TTGCCGTCTGCAGGGCAAAGCACCTGGGTTTCTTCGGCGTTCAGCGTTAGCACCGGGCTGCGGAAAAATTGCAGGATGATAAAAAATAATAGGGCAGACAGGATATAAACTACCCACCTCAGCGTATTGGCTTCGGGGTAGTAAAACTGTATCAGCGCGTTTATAACCGCAATAAACAGAACGCAAAGGGCTATGGAGGTGTATCCTTCTTTATGGATAGTCATACAAGCTTATATATTTATTAAAAATTTATTACAAAACTAAACATTTACAACAAAGTACAGGTATGTGTACACAATTGGCGCAGCAACTAAAAAACCGTCGAACCGGTCGAGCAAACCACCGTGCCCGGGTAGTATACCCCCCGAGTCTTTTATGTTGATACTGCGTTTAAACATCGATTCTACCAGATCGCCCAGGGTACCGAAGCAGCCGATAATAATGGCGACGGATACCCATTGGTTCCAGGGCAAATCGTCAAAGTACAAGCTGATGATAAAGCCAACTGCCGCGCTGATGAGCACACCGCCAATAAAGCCTTCCCAGGTTTTTTTAGGCGAGTGCCGCTCAAATAGTTTGGTGCGGCCTATAGCGCGGCCAACCAGGTATGCGCCGGTATCATTTGCCCAAAGCATCAGCAGGAAACCAAGCGGGATGTGCAGGTTGTGCACCCCGCCCGTGCCCATTGGTTTAACATAGGCTAAGGCAACAAAAAAGCTAAAAGGGATGCAAACAAGCACAATGCCTAAAATGGTGTAAGCAATATTGGTAAATGGGGATGCATCTATTTTAAAAAGCTCCTGTATAAATATAGCACTAACCGAGAGTGGTAAAAGGAAGAGCAGCCTGTGGCCCAAAACCGCACCATCTATTGCGGGCAATGCCGATAAGCCCGAATAATTGACCAGTGCGAACCCGGTAAAAATTAAAATAGCGGTAATAAAGCCTGCCACCCTGTTTGGCCGGATGCCGCTTTTAATGTTCAGCCCATAAAATTCGTGCAGGCAAAGTAAGCAAAGCAGCAGGTAAAAAGCCCCGAAGATGTAATCGCCCAGTAGTACCGAGCCCAGCATTACAATAATAAAAAAGAAGCCTGTGATGGCGCGTATCTTCATAAGTTCAATTGGTTCAAAATCATTATCTCAACGGCAGTGCTAAAGTTTTCCTGGTGAATGTAAACTTCAATGTCGCCAAAATCGTGATGGGATGATGCCTGCCGGTTAAGCAATACAGCATCGATGTGGTGGCCGGTAAGCATTTGCTTAACAATTTCTGATTGATAAAAATTGGATGATGTAAAAATTTTAACCCAGTTCTTCTCCATTAATTTGAGCCGGCTGTTTTTTGCCCGATGCAATGTTTTTATAAACTAACAGCAAAATTATAATAATTATCGCGCTAAATATATAGCCCCCGTAAGTAAAAGTGTGGGTATCATCCGGGTTCACCTTTATTTTTTTCTGCTGAAACAAATATGTTACTAAAACGGCTGTGCCATTATTTAAAAAATGCCCCCAAACGGCCGGCCAAATGCTACCGCTCCAGGCTACAAAATAACCAAACAGTGCGCCAAGCAGCATCCTGGGCAAAAAGCCATAAAATTCCATATGGAAGGCACTGAACAAGGCGGCGGTTATCCAAACAGCCGCATGGGTGTTTTTTGTCCAGCGTTGCATAATTGTTTGCAGTACGCCCCTAAACATCAACTCTTCTACAATAGCGGTTAACAAGCCTATCAGCAAAACGTTCTTCAGCATATCCCAAACGGTATCCATTTTTAAAATGGCTTTGGTTATTAGTTGCGCCTGCTCCTCGCTTTTTTTCATCCATTCCTCCAACCCGCTTAGCCATTTAGGTAAAATTAACTGTTGGTTTATATTGCTCAGGCCCTCTATTAATGGGGCAGAGGCCATCATCACAAAAAACGCCACCACTAACAAAAACACGTTGAAACGGAAGGACGGTTTTAGGTAATCAGCCGGATCTTTTACAATAAAACGGGCAAATACTACCGGTGCAAGTATGATAGGAATTGTAGTGCTAATAATTTGTAAGCCATACAAAGCTTGCTGCATTTGCGGATTAGAAAAATCCATCCGCATAATTTGCATAACCAGATCCACCCCGTAAAACGCGGCGATAACAGCAACACCAATAAGATTAAAAAGAAAAATAATACCAATGGAAAGCCCTAAATAGATGGCCAGTTGCAGGCCCGGCGATAGCTGATTTTCAGCGCTTTTTATCATTTAGCTTAATTTTTGTAAATTTGCACGAATATAACCCATGTCGGTACAAATAGGAAATATAGATTTAGGGGAGTTCCCGCTGTTGCTGGCGCCGATGGAAGACGTGAGCGATCCGCCTTTCCGTTACGTGTGCAAGCAAAATGGGGCGGATATGATGTACACCGAGTTTATTTCCTCGGAGGGGTTGATACGCGATGCCGCCAAAAGCCGTCAAAAGCTGGATATATTTGAATACGAACGCCCCATCGGCATCCAGATCTTTGGCAGCGATATCGACCATATGCGCGAAGCTACCGAAATAGCCAGCCTTGCCGGCCCGGACCTAATGGATATTAACTATGGCTGCCCTGTAAAACAGGTTGCATGCCGCGGTGCAGGTGCAAGCTTGTTGCAGGATATTGATAAAATGGTAGCCATGACTAAAGCAGTTGTGAATGCTACCCATTTGCCGGTAACGGTAAAAACCCGCCTCGGTTGGGACGATAACACCAAAAACGTTTACGAAGTGGCCGAGCGCCTGCAGGATGTTGGCATAAAAGCGCTCACCATACACGGCCGCACCCGATCGCAAATGTATAAAGGCGTTGCCGACTGGAGCCTGATACACCAGATAAAGAAAAACCCGCGCATCAAGATACCTATCTTCGGTAACGGCGATATCGATTCGCCGGAGAAAGCCGCCGAATGGCGCATGCAGTACGAGGTGGATGGTATGATGATAGGCCGTGCAGCCATTGGCTACCCATGGATCTTCCGCGAGATAAAGCACTACTTTGCCACCGGCTTACATTTAGATAAACCAACCATTGCCGAGCGTATTGAGGTTTGCAAAACCCACCTGCAAAAATCGATGGAATGGAAGGGTGCCCGTACCGGTATATTTGAGATGCGCCGGCACTACAGCAACTACTTTAAAGGCGTGCCTGATTTTAAAGAGTTTAGGATGAAACTTGTTACTGCCGGCACCGTAGAAGAGATTATGGATATTTTAGCAGAGGTCGACAAAAAATATGCCTTTGAAATGGTGTAATATTTCGTTGGATGCTATATATTTGAATTAAAAGGATTAAGAAGCAATGGCTACTATCATAACTGAAGGTGTTAAGGTTTCAGTTGAAACAATTTACCAACCCGAATATTCTAACCCGGCTAACGACCATTTTATGTTTGCGTACCGGGTAACTATAGAGAACCTGGGTAACTATGCGGTGCGACTGCTTAGCCGCCATTGGTATATATTCGATTCTAACGGAGCTAAACGCGAGGTAGAAGGCGAAGGTGTGGTAGGGCAGCAACCCATTATAGAGCCCGGTAACTCGCACGAATACGTATCAGGCTGCAACCTCAAAACCGATATGGGCAGTATGAAAGGCGAATACCAGATGGAACGCCTTTTAGACAGCTCCGTTTTCAACGTGCAGATCCCCGAATTTTATTTAGTAGCGCCGTATCGGTACAATTAAGAGAGAGTCAAGAAATAAGAATCAAGAACCAAGACAGTAATATAGGAGGTCGGCTTTATAGATGAAGCTGGCCTTTTTTACGTATTAATTCTTGTCTCTTGATTCTTATTTCTTGACTCTAATCCTACAGCAGCGCTGCCCCGCAAAACTTGCAAAATGTAGCATCGCCATCGTGCCCTTCGCGGCCACAGTTGGGGCAGGCTTCGGGTAGTTCCTTTTTTTCTTTTTTAGCAGCCATCGCCAGGTCGTGCGTAAGAATGCCTGTTGGCACCGCTATAATGGCATAGCCAATCAGCATTACTACCGAGGCTACAAACTTACCTGTTGGGGTAACCGGCGAGATGTCGCCGTAGCCTACCGTTGTGATGGTTACTATTGCCCAGTAAATACTTTCGGGGATGTTAGAGAAGCCATTCTCTTTTTTCTCTACCAAGTACATAATGGAGCCTAATATTACCGTTAAGGTAAGTACGGTAAGCAGGAAGATACTGATTTTGCGCAGGCTGCCTTTTAGCGCCACGGTTAAAAAATTTATTTCGGTAAGAAAGCGGCTCAGCTTAAAGATCCGGAAAACACGCAGCAACCTCAACGCCCTGAATACTAACAGCGATTGGGCACCGATAAAAAATATGCTGAGATAGGAAGGTATCAGTGCAATCAGATCGATAATGCCCAGCGGGCTAAATACATACCGCATAGGTTTGCGGATGCTGATGAGCCGTAAAACATATTCAACAGTAAAGAGTACGGTATAACCCCATTCCACCTTCTGCAATATATCGCCATACTGCCCGTGGATGCTTTGCACACTATCGATCATCACCACCATAATGCTGGTGAAAATGGCAATGAGCAACCCAACATCAAATGCCTTGCCCGCTGTTGTGTTCGATTCATAAATGATCTCGTGCAGCCGAAAACGCCAGTCTCTTTTGTTTTGGAGTGATGCCATGCTTTTGCCTATATGCTTAAACTAAGGTAGCATTACCGGCGAGATTATAACAATGGTTGCTACCGATTGCGTTTGTATGAAAACACCTTCCGCCTCGTTTTGCCGCGGCGGAAGGCAAATCACATCATTTAAACATTCAGGTTATTTCTGCCCTGCTTTGATTGGGCCGCTTGTTTTATTATAAGCAAAGCCTTTTACTAGAATTTCGTTTTTAATGCTGTCGTGGCTTAGCTTTACCCAGCCGTAATGCACCTGCCCGGCAATTTTAAATTGTATGCCCAGGTATTTATCGGTTTTATTAATCCAAAGCCCATACTGTTCTTTGCTGCTGCTGGTTTCTGATGCCCCGAGGATAAATCCTTTTTGTCCTATGTCCGTCCATTTGCCATTGTTGGCAACGGTAGGTTCAATGGTTTGCCCGTTTTCAAAGGGGTAGGTAAATAACGCGTTGATAACAAGGTCGGGACCGTTTTGTACAAATATTTTATTCCCGGTGCCGCTTTTAGTGGTTGCCAGCAGGTAAAGGTATGGCTTATCATTTTCCTCTATTAATACGCTGGAGAAAGTGAAATCGGTAAAGCCATCTGCATCCACGTCCAAAAACAACGGCTTATTATAGCCCAAAACCTTGTCCAGTTTGCGGTATGCAAAACCATCGGTAACGGGCTCTTCGGCTGGTGGCGTTTCGCCGGTATCGGGGCTGGTACCTACGGGTACTTCAGGTATTACAACAACTCCGCCCGGCAGGTTTTTTACAGGCTGACTGGTATAAGTTGTATCTTTTTTGCAGGCTTGCGCAAACATCAGTATGCAAGCGGCCAATAGTATATTTTTTTTCATAATACTACCATGACGGCGCCGCAAAACTATCTGTTACAGCGAACCAATAAAAAAAACCGCCCCAATTTAATCGGAGCGGTTCTCTAATCTCTAATTAACCAGTCTCTAATCGCTAACTTAGTCTCTCCGGTTAAATAAAAACGATGCATAATAAACCAGCGTAGCCAGCGAGCCTAAAGCGGCAACTACGTATGTCATGGCGGCCCACCAAAGGGCATCTTTTGCTTGCGTGTGTTCCCTGCTGGTTTGCATGATATTATAATTGTTGTTGAGCCAGGCCAGCGCCCTGTTGCTGGCATCAAACTCTACCGGCAGTGTAATAAAACTGAATAGGGTAACCAAAGCCAGTGCCCCAACGCCTATGGCCAGTATAAAAACGCTTTGCGTAAAAAACAGCAGCATTACACCAATAAACAACGTCCATTGAGTGAGGGTAGAGGCCACATTAACCACAGGCACCAGCGAGGAACGCAGGCTTAACCACGCGTATGCTTTAGCGTGCTGTACGGCGTGCCCGCATTCATGCGCGGCAACGGCCGCTGCCGCAATGCTGCGGCTATGGTAAACATCGGCGCTAAGGTTTACGGTTTTGTCGGCCGGGTTGTAATGGTCGGTAAGTTGCCCGTCAACAGAAATTACCTGAACATCGTAAATCCCGTTGTCGTGCAGCATTTTTTCGGCCACATCCTTGCCGGATAAACCGGATAGCAGCGGCACCTCAGAGTATTGCCTGAATTTACTTTTGAAGCGCAGCTGTACAATAAAACTCACCAGCGCTATTGCCGCCATCAGTAACCATGCCGAGCCGGTATTCATTATTGCGAATATGATTGATAAGTGAAACATCTTGATAGTTTTTTTATAAAAAGGGATAATTCAAAAAGCATTCCATTTTGATACCTGTGAATAAGCACAAAAGTAAAAGGCAGTAGTTTTTGGGGCGGGAATATTTACATTTGAGTTTGGAAGCAAATTTTTCATACTGGGAACGTACAGCGTTTATTGATAATGCCGATGTTATTATCATCGGCAGCGGCATTGTGGGGCTTAGCGCTGCCCTGCACCTTAAAACCCGCCAGCCAAATTTAAAGGTGTTGGTATTGGAGCGCGGCTTCCTGCCCAGCGGTGCAAGCACAAAAAATGCCGGATTTGCCTGTTTTGGTACCGTTTCCGAGCAATTATCGTATTTAAAATCCTCATCCGGCGAGGAGGTTGCGCGACTGGTTAATTACAAATGGCGGGGGCTGCAACGCTTGCGGCAAAACCTTGGCGATGCCAACATCGGTTACCACCAGCACGGCGGCTACGAACTGTTTATGCAGGGCGAAGAAGCACATGCCGATGAATGTATAGGCCAAATTGATTACCTGAATAAGTTGTTAAAAAACGAAATTAACGGGCATGACATTTATGCAGTAGCGAATGAAAAAATTGCAGGCTTTGGTTTTGATAAAGTAAGCCGGATAATTTACAACCCTTTTGAAGGGCAGATACATACCGGCAAAATGATGCGCACCTTGCTTAATAAATGTTACCAAAAGGATGTGCTGGTTTTGAATGGATGCGCCATAACCGATGTTAAGCAGGAAGAAAACCACATCAACGTGATAACATCGCAAGGCAGTTTTAAAACGGGCAAGGTAATACTGGCTACCAACGCTTTCGCCAGCCAGTTATTTCCCGCTTTAAAGGTTGTTCCTGGCCGCGGGCAGGTATTGGTAACTAAACCCATCCCCGGCTTAAAACTGCAGGGTACGTATCATTTTAACGAAGGGTATTATTACTTCCGTAATATTGATGGGCGCGTACTGTTTGGCGGAGGCCGCAACCTCGATTTTGTTGCCGAGGAAACCGGCGAGTTCGGGCACACAGATGTGGTGAAACAAAGCCTGGTAAATTACCTAAATGAAGTTATCCTCCCGGGGCAAAATGCCGAAATTGACTATTGGTGGAGCGGTATCATGGGCTTTGGCGAAGAGATTAGCCCGATAGTGAAGCAAGTAGAACCAAATATTTATTGCGCCGTACGTTGCAATGGCATGGGCGTAGCCATGGGCAGTTTGGTGGGAGAGGAAGTGGCAGATATGGTGATGAATAGTTAAATAATTTTTTGAGGTAATTAATAATTTGTAAATTCGGATATGCTAACAGTCCAGGTAAAATTGAGCGTTGATGACATTATCGATTCTCTCGAGAAGTTAAGTGCCGACGAAAGGGAGAAGTTGCAGAACGCTCTCGTTGATCTAAAAGAAGACGCAGCACTGCAAGCATCGGTTAACCGAGGGTTGGATGATGTAAAGAATGGCCGCGTAATTCCGCATGCTGAAGTAATGGAAGAACTAAAAGCGAGATATAAATTCTAATGCCTGTTAGTGCTGTTGTCTGGTCTGCCGAAGCCAGATTAACTTATTTCGATATTATAGATTTTCTGATCAATCGGTGGACCGATAAGGAGGTGGCCCATTTCATAAACCGCACAGATACGGTTATTGATAAAATATCCAATAACCCATACCTTTTTGAGCGTTATAAAGACGATGATTTAATAAGGCGGGCGGTTTTGCATGAAACCGTTATCCTGATCTATCAAATTTCTCCTGACGCAAACACTATCAACTTACTTACATTTTGGGCTACGAGGAATAACCCGGATAACTTAAAGGTTGATTAACCATTTTTCAAAACAAACCCACCAATCTTTCCAGCGCCATCCCGCGCGAGCCTTTTATAAGTACCGTGGCATTGATAATCGGATTGTTTTTTAAGCCTACAATGGCATCCTCGGCAGTTAAATAAAAGGTGGCGGTTGATAGGTCGGCATCGGCTTCTGTTTGCTGGCTGCTAAAATCCTTGCCGATAAATATCCGCTCGTTAACATTTGCAACCATCGCTTTTTGGATAACAGAAGCGTGTTCCGCGGCAGATTCTTCGCCCATCTCAAACATATCGCCAAGTATCAAAACCTTGCGGCCGCTTTGCATTTTATCCATATTATCTATGGCCACAAACATGCTGCTGGGGTTGGCATTATAAAAATCACATATGAGTGTGTTGCTTGCGGTGTGTAGTATTTGCGAGCGGTTATTCTTGGGGATATAGCCGGCGATGCCATCGCTGATCTCCTCCGGCGTTAACCCAAATGCGGAGCCTATTGCAATAGCCACCAAAATATTATCCAGGTTGTAAGCACCGGTTAAATGGGTGGGGACCTTGTAAGTGCCGCCGCCTAAATTGTCATTCCATTCCAAAACCAGCAATGGCGAACTATCCAGCAATTTACCGCTTACAATATTGTTAGGGTTGTTATTCTTGCCGTAATAAATTACGTTGCTTAAGCCACGTTCTTCCTTCATAGCCATTAAAACGGCATCATCACTATTGATAAATGCTACCGCTTTTTTTTCAGGCTTTCCGTCTTCCTGCCTTCCGGACTGACCCAAATAATCATACATCTCACCTTTACCCTTCCGAACACCCTCAATACCGCCAAAACCTTCCAAATGTGCCTTACCCACATTGGTTATCAACCCATGGGTTGGTTGGGCAATACTGCAAAGCAGCGCAATTTCTTTTTGATGGTTGGCACCCATTTCTATCACCGCCATTTCGTGTTCAGGGGTTATTTTCAGGATAGTGAGTGGTACGCCGATGTGGTTATTCAGGTTGCCTTCTGTAGCAAGGGTGTTGAAACGTTGGGATAACACAGCGTTAATAAGCTCCTTGGTGGTGGTTTTTCCATTGGTGCCGGTGAGGCCGATAACCGGTATCTCCAGTTGGCTTCGGTGGTGTGCGGCAAGGTTTTGAAGGGTTGCAAGGCCGTCTTCAACCAATATATACTTTTCTCCTAAATCATATTCCGGGTTATCCACAATCGCATAAGCTGCACCCGCTTCAAGCGCTTGTGTGGCGAAGGTGTTAGCGTCAAACTTATCACCCTTAAGCGCAAAGAACAGGCTGCCCGGCGCAATTTTACGCGTATCAGTACTGATAATCGGGTGTTGCAGGTAACGCTGGTATATCTCTTCTATAGTAGCCATGGCATGTAATGTTAATCCCAAATATCCGGGCGGTCAATATTAAGAATTCTTAGGTACGAGAGCAAGTTACCGGCATGTACGCTTTCATGGTAAGCAATCCGTAGCAGGTAGTCGCCCAGCTTCCTGCGCTGGTTTCTTTCCACGCGCACAACTTCTATCTCATCCAAATCCTGCTCGGTATATCTAAGTACGCTTTCCAAAAATTGCTGGTGGTAAGGCGCTGCAAAAACTATTTCATCGGCAATGGTAGTAAAAGGACGCCCTTCCCATGGCGATACAAAATCGTCACCTAATTTACCCCGGTTTTTCACTATTTCGTTATAAATGTATTCAGATTCCAGCATGTGGCGCACCATTTCTATAATAGACATCGCCTCCGCGTCCGGTATCCAGTGGATTACTTCCTGCGGGATGCCTTGCACCAGTTTAATGCTGCGCCGCCGCACCTCTTCCGAATTTAATATGATGAGTTCCGTAGCTGTCATGATACTTGGGTTTTCCGATTCATCCAGGCGATAACCGCCTTTATTTCGCCATAGGAATAATCCTCTCCTAAAACCTCTTTCAGCGGCGAAAGTTTTTCTGTGCCATAGCTTTCAATAACCTCTAATATGGGCTGTATTTTTTCCTCTTTCACAAACGTAAGCACATCAAGTTCGCCGGTTTGTACAAAATTACTTAAATGCCCTTCGATGGTGGTAGGCGACAAGCCACGTTCTTGTGCAATGTCTACAACGGACTTACCCGCCTTAAATAAGTTTAAGGATGCACCAGCGGTATCAGAAACCCTCGCCACACGTGTTTTGCGTTCGCGTTTTGCCGATTTTTGACCGATGCGGGATGCTAATCCTTTTACTGTACAATAATCGATAACGAGAGCTAAAAACTCCCGCCCGTACCTCGCCAGTTTAATATCGCCGAAGCCGGAGATCTGCCTTAACTCTTCCAGTTTTTGCGGCAGGCAGGTAGCAATTTCTAATAAGGTTGCGTCCGATAGAATAATATACGCCGGCAGGTTTTCCATTACTGCTATTTCCTGGCGTTTTTTGCGGAGGCTGTCTAATAATTGTGCCTCAAAATCTAATGGCGTTGTTTCTTTTTCATCCGTAGTTTGCGAAGAGATGAGTTCTACCTTCTGCAGTCCTTTTAAAACAGGCTCACTTTTTAGTGTGAGCTTTAGCGAAGCATAGGCGTCATCGGTGACACGGAGGTAGCCCATAGCAATCAGTTCGCGCAGGTAGCGCTGCCAGTCGGCTTTGCTGATATCGGCACCGGCACCGTAAGTTTTCAACAATTTATGCTCGGCCCAAATCTTTTCGCTGCGCGACCCGCGAAGGAAGTCTACGATATAGTTTACCCCGAAACGTTCCTTCAGTCTTGCTACAGCAGATAGTGCCTTTTGGGCAATGAGCGTACCGTCAAACTTTACAAACTCGCTTAAACAGAAATCGCACGAGCCGCAATTATCCGGGAAAGCCTCATCAAAATATTGCATTAAATATTGGCGGCGGCATGCGTGCAGCTGGCAATAATTCACCATATCGTCCAGTTTTTTCAGCATAATGGCGCTTTGCCCGGGGTTGTTCTCTACCTGTGCAAAACCTTTCAGCTTAATGGCATCGCCGGGCGAATACAGCAGCAACGCATCAGATGGCAAGCCGTCCCTGCCCGCGCGACCGGTTTCCTGGTAGTAGCCTTCTATGTTTTTTGGCAGGTCCATATGCACGACGTAGCGCACGTTTGATTTATTGATGCCCATGCCGAAAGCTATGGTAGCCACAATGATTTTTACATCATCCCGAAGAAAAGCTTCCTGGTTTTTGGCTTTTATATCATTGGTTAGGCCGGCATGGTAGGCTTCGGCTGCAAAACCTTGTTCTTTTAAGTCGGCTGCTAATGCTTCTGTAGATTTACGCGAGAGGCAATAAATAATGCCCGAATCCTCCTTACGCTGCTCCAAAAAATTAATAAGCTGATTAAAGCTGTTCTTTTTGGGATTAACCCTGTAGGTAATATTCTCGCGGTTAAAGGAGGAAATAAACGTTGCAGGTTTTTGCAGGTTCAGTTTATCGAGGATATCTTTTTGAGTCAGTTTATCGGCAGTAGCAGTCAGGGCAATAACAGGTACGCCGGGGAACTCGGTTTTTAATCCGGCCAGCATCAAATATTCCGGCCTAAAATCGTGCCCCCATTGCGAGATGCAATGAGCTTCATCAATGGCGATCTGCACAACGTTGAGCGTCTTCAGGAAAACCATCAAACGGTCATCTGAGCCAAACAACCGCTCCGGCGCTATGTAAAGCAATCTTAATTCGTTGTTTTTTAGTTGTATGGCAATATCCTTTTGCTCATCGGGCGATTGGCTGGAGTTTAAATAAGCAGCGCGGATGCCGCTCAGATTCAGGCTGTCAACCTGGTCTTTCATCAGCGCTATAAGCGGCGATATCACAATGGTTAATCCGTTAAGCAAAACGGCCGGCAACTGGTAGCAAAGCGATTTACCCCCACCGGTTGGCATCAGCACCATTACGTCCTGCTTGTTTAAAACATGCTGTATAATGGCCTCCTGCGAATACCTGAAATTGCTGTAGCCAAAATATTTTTGAAGGGCCTGTAATGGAGTCATAGATGCGCAAATTTCAAATGTGCAGATTTTAGATGGTTTGGGACGGCAAAATACTAATTACCCAACTAAAATGCTAAAAATATTAGATTTTTTGTGGTGTAACTAAATATTTACGTTTTGATATGCACATTTACGTAGGCCCAATCGGCACATTCGCAAAAAATCTGCATATTAGCCATTACATCACTCCAATATCCATATTATGATAAAAAGGTTACTCCTTGTTTTTATTGCCGTAGTATCTTTTTCAGCCGCTTTTGCACAAAGCATCCAATCGCCCGAGCAATTTTTGGGCTATAAACCCGGCGAGCAGTTTACTCCGCACTACCGGATTGTAGAATATTTCAGGTACGTGGGCACAGCATCAAAAAATGTAAAGCTGCAGCAATTTGGTACTACTAACGAGGGAAGGCCGCAACTGGCGATGTTTATTGCATCCGACGAGAATATCGGCCGTTTGGAGGAGATCCGTCATAATAACCTCAAACTGGCTGGTATGGAAAGCGGCACCGCCAACCTGCCCGGTGCACCGGTTATTTTATGGCTGAGCTATAACGTGCATGGCAATGAACCAGCATCCAGCGAGGCGGCGATGTGGACATTGTTTGATTTGGTTGACCCGGCAAACACCCGCACAAAAGAATGGTTGAAAAATACCGTAGTGGTGATAGATCCCTGCCTTAACCCGGATGGCCGCGACCGCTACGTAAATTTTTATAATTCGGTAAAAGCCGGTAAACCCGACCCGACACCAACCGCCCGCGAGCACGCCGAACCATGGCCAGGCGGTAGGGTAAACCATTACTATTTTGATTTGAACCGCGACTGGGCATGGCAAGCACAAAAAGAAACGCAAAATCGGGTTGCCCTATACAACCAATGGCTGCCCGAAGTGCATGTAGATTACCACGAACAAGGCATCAACGCGCCATATTATTTTGCGCCTGCAGCCGAGCCCTACCATAAAGACATTACCCAGTGGCAGCGCGATTTCCAAGTTACCATTGGTAAAAACAACGCTAAGGATTTCGATAAGAACGGCTGGATGTATTTTACCAAGCAGGTGTTCGATCTGTTGTACCCATCGTACGGCGATACCTATCCGCTGTATAACGGTTCTATCGGAATGACGTATGAGCAAGGTGGTATCGGCGGCGGCCTGGCGGTAGTAACCCGCAGCGGCGATACCCTAACCTTAGTGCAGCGCGTGGCGCACCACCACTCTACCAGCATCAGCACTATAGAAACCGCCTCGACACATGCTGCTAAACTTTTATCGGAGTTTAAAAAATTCTATGATAATGGTAAGGCCAACCCTCCGGGTCCATACAAAACCTATGTTATTAAAAATGATAATAACGAGAAGGTTGATCAGCTGGCCAAATTGCTGGCGCGGAATGGTATTCAATATGGTTATGGCTTAGCCACCAAAAACATCACCGGCTTCGATTACTTCAGCGGGAAAACGGAGAGTTACAATGTAGATGCCAACGATTTGGTGATAAACGCTTACCAGCCAAAAGCGGTGCTGCTAAATGTGCTGATGGAGCCGACAACCTTTATTGCCGATTCTGCCACGTATGATATTACCGCCTGGGCATTGCCTTATGCCTTCGGCCTGCGCGCTTATGGTTTAAAGGAGTCACTTAAGCCGGCCAGAGCCAGTTGGAACGTGGCAAAACCTGCTGTATTGCAAAATACCCGTGCTTACGCTTATATCTCGTCGTGGCAATCGATAGCCGATGTGCGGTTTTTGGCGGCTATCATGAAGAAAGGCATCAAAGCACGCTATTCTGAATTACCCTTTGAGATAGCCGGCAAGAAATTCCCGGCGGGTTCGCTGCTGGTGACCAAAGCGGGTAACGACCGCACCGACTTTGACCAGGTGGTTACGCAAACCGCTGCAGATCTGGGCCACGAACTTACGCCGATATCTACAG
>NZ_CAMLOV010000147.1 GCF_946481715.1 uncultured Mucilaginibacter sp.
TCATTAAACAAGCTCAACGATTCCAATGACCCAATGAAGCGAAGCAAATGACTTAATGACTAATTATCATGCTAAGAAACTACATCAAAATTGCCTGGCGCAACTTAATTAAGGATAAGCAATTCACTTTGCTTAATGTGCTGGGCCTTTCAGCTGGCATTGCCTGTACTTTGCTCATCTATCTTTGGGTGCACGACGAGTTAAGTTACGATAAGATATTCGATAAGGACAGCCAGATTTTCCAAGTGATGGAAATGCGCGGCGCGGGCGAAAATGTTGGTTTAACGGATGAATCTTCTGGCTTGGTTAGCGAAACTATTAAAATCGGTAACCCCGAGATTGAGTACGCCGCACCGGTTGCACCTGCCGATTGGTTTCAAAAATTTACGCTTACAAGCGGTGATAAAAATATGAAAGCTGTTGGGCAATACGTAGGGAAGGAGTACTTCAATATCTTCTCCTTTAAAATGCTGGACGGCGATAAAAACAAAGTGCTGGAGGCCAAAAATAACATCGTAATATCAGATGAATTGGCCAAACGCTTGTTCAATACCCGCGAGGGCGCTATAGGCAAGGTGATCCGTTTTCAGCACGAAAAGGATTTCTTCGTATCCGGTGTTTTCGAGAAAGTGCCTGTGCATTCCTCGCAACAGTTCGATTTTGTACTTTCGTTTGATTACCTGGCAGATGTACAGGGATGGGTAAAAACCTGGAATAACGGTGGCCCGCATAATTTTGTATTGCTAAAAAAAGGCGCCGATCTGGCAGCTTTCAATAGCCGCATCAGTGATGTGGTTAAAAAGAATAGTGGCGACACCACCCGCAATCTGGTGGCCATGCAGTTCTCTAAAAATTACCTGGCCAATACCTTTAACCATGGTTCGCGGGTTGGGGGCAGGGAGGAATACGTAAAATTGTTCTCGCTTATTGCTGTGTTTATCTTGCTGATAGCCTGCATCAATTTCATGAACCTGTCTACTGCCAAAGCAGCCGGCAGGATGAAGGAGGTGGGCATTAAAAAAGTGATTGGAGCGGAACGAAGCCAATTGGTATTGCAGTTCCTGTCCGAATCGTTATTGCTCTCCATCATTACCATGGTATTTGCGGTGGCTCTTACCTGGGTGCTGCTGCCGCAATTTAATCAGCTTACCGGAAAAGATATTAAACTGGTGTTCGATGTTCATTTGATTGCAGTGCTTGTTGGCATAGCGGTGGCTACGGGCATTGTATCAGGCAGTTACCCGGCTTTATACCTTTCTAAATTTAAACCGCTGGCGATATTAAAAGGTAAGCTCAATACTTCCCTTGCGGAATTGGTGGCGCGTAAGGGGCTGGTGGTTTTCCAATTTACGCTATCGGTAATGCTTATTATCGCCGTGCTGGTGGTTTATAAGCAGGTAAAATTCATACAATCTACCGCGCTTGGCTACAATAAGGATAACATGATCCGTTTTGATTCGGAAGGCCGGCTTTCCGGCAACGAGGAAGCTTTTAATGCTGAGGTAAGAAAAATACCCGGCGTGGTAAACGCAAGCTTTACCCAGCATAATATTGTGGGCCGCAACTTTGGTACAGCCGTAGTTAGCTGGGATGGCAAAACACCCAACCAGGACGTGTATTTCGAAGGCTTTTATGGCGGTTTCAACTTTATCGAAACCATGAACATGCAGGTTACTGCGGGCAGGGCGTTCAATCAAAATTACGGCGTGCCTTCAGAAAGCAAGAAGGTAATGGTAAATGAAACCGCTGTGAAAGCCATGCACTTAAAAGGTAATCCAATTGGCCAAAACATCGATATTTTCGGTAATAAGTACCAACTAATCGGTATTGTAAAAGACTTTCATTTCGAGTCGTTGCACGAAGCCGTGAAGCCATCATTTATCAATTTAGGTTTCGGCGCCAACCCGTATTTTAAAATAATCGTTAGGATAAAACCAGGCAATCAAAAAGAGACCATAGCCAAGGTACAAAAAGTGTACGAAAGTTTTAACCCGGGTTTCCCATTCGCTTATAGTTTTTTAGATGAGGCTTATCAAAAACAATATGAGACAGAAACACGGGTATCTGTCTTGGCAAATTATTTTTCGGCATTGGCTATTATCATTTCATGCCTGGGGCTGTTTGGGTTGGTTGCATTTACCGCACAAAAAAGGCGTAAGGAAATTGGAATCCGTAAAGTAGTGGGGGCATCGGTAAATAGTATTACCATGATGTTGACCACTGATTTCCTGAAACTAGTGGTGATTGCCGTAATTATTGCCTTCCCTATGGCATGGTATATTATGCACCAGTGGCTGCAGGGCTTTGTTTACAGGATAGATATTGGCCCGTTGGTGTTTGTTGTAGCGGCGGCATCAATTATTATAATAACCATACTCACCGTAAGTTTCCAGGCGATAAAAGCAGCATTGGTGAACCCGGTGAAGAGTTTGAGGAGCGAGTAAATAGAAGTTGACAATTAAAAATAATACCACGAAAAACCGTTAAAAATCGTTGAAAATCGGAGAAAAATCGGGGTAAATCGTAAAACAATCGGTGTAATAAAATTTAATCGGTGTAATCTTAAATATCATGATAAGAAACTATTTAAAAAGTGCCCTGCGTAACATTACCCGGCACAAATTTATCTCGTCCATCAACATATTCGGCTTAACGGTGGGGCTTACCTGCTGCCTGCTTATTTTAACTTATATCATTAACGAGAACAGTTACGACAGGTACAACAGCAACGCCGACGACACCTACCGTGTAACCCGCACGTTTTATTCGCAACCGGGTGTGGAGAGCCTGCACCTAAGTTCGGTGGCGCCGCCTTTTGGCCCGTTGCTTCAAAATGCTTTTCCCGATATTAAAAAGATGACACGGGTTTTATATACCGGCACAAGCGCCCTGCACTATAAGGAAAAGCTGTTTAACGAAAAAGGGACAGCCTTTGCAGACGAAAACTTTTTTGACGTTTTTGATGTGGCGGTTACAAAAGGTAATGCACGGACTGCTTTAACCAATCCTTATAGTATTATGCTGACAGAAGAGTTGGCTAAGAAATATTTTGACAGGGAAGACCCGATCAACAAAACAGTCCGACTGGATGATAATACCCACGAATTTAAGGTTACGGGTATTTTTAAGCCGTTCCCTGCTAATGCGCATATGCACCCGGAGATGCTGTTATCGTTCAATACTTTAAAGGATAGCGTTGTATATGGCGAAAAAAACCTGCAAACTAATTTTGGCAACAACGCCTTCGACACTTACCTGCTGTTCCCCAAAGGATATAACGCAGCCAACATAGAAGCACAATTGCCGGCATTTTTAGATAGGTATGTAAATCTTGGCGGCACGGTTAAAACCCATTTGCAAACCAGGCTCGAATTACAAAAATTAACCGATATCCACCTCCGCTCGCACCTGGATGATGAGTTGGAGCAAAACGGCGACATTAAACGCGTGTACATTTTCTCGGCGATAGCACTGTTTATACTGCTGATAGCGTGTATCAATTATATGAATTTGGCTACCGCCCGCTCGGTTTTACGGGCTAAGGAAATAGGTATCCGCAAAGTGATTGGGGCACAGCGCAAAGAAATTATCTCCCAGTTCCTTAGCGAGTCGGTATTGATAACTTGGGTAGCGCTTATTTTTGCAATAGTGTTAACGGCAGTGACGCTGCCGTTGATCAACCAAATGTCGGGTTTAAGCTTATCTATAAAAAGCCTGGTGCAATTTAAAATATTACTGCCCATATTGGCACTGCCATTTATTATTGGTTTAGTAAGTGGTATTTACCCTGCAATCTTCATGTCATCGTTTATCCCCGCCAAAGTGCTAAAGGGTATGCTGAAGGTGGGCTCCGGTAATGTATCGTTCAGGCAGGTGCTGGTGGTTTTGCAGTTTTCTATCTCTATTATCCTTATTGTTGCTACCGCGGTAGTATTCCAGCAATTACAGTACATCCAGAGTAAAGCTCTCGGGTTTAATAAAGATAACATCATCACCATGGGGTATTATAACGGCTTAACACCACAATACAAAGCTTTTAAGGATGACCTGCAGAAAACCGGGTTGGTTAAAGATATAGGGCGCTCCTCACGCATACCTTCGGGTAGGTTGCTGGATGCGCAGAACGCATCGGTGATGGAAAATGGCACGGCACAGCCGGTGAAATTCGACCTTAAGAATATTACTATAGATTACGGTTTTATACCCACTTTCGGCATGCAAATAGTGGCCGGGCGGAATTTTTCGGAAGCTTTTAAAACCGATAGCGTTAACTGCATCATCAATGAGCAGGCTGTTAAAGAACTTGGATGGAAAACACCTGAAAACGCGATAGGGAAAAATTTAACTTATGGCGGCGTTGATGGCAAAGTGGTTGGCGTGGTTAAAAATTTCCATTTCGAATCGCTGCATCAAAAAATTATCCCCATGATATTTAAACTACCTGGCGGCGATGGACTTAATCGTATGTCGATTAAAATAAGCGGTACAAACCCGCAGGCATCTATTGCTGCTGTAGAAACTACCTGGCACAAATACCTGCCCGAAACACCATTCGATTATACCTTTTTGGATGAACGTTTTGGCAAACTTTACGAGAGCGAGCAACAACAGAGCAGTTTGTTCACCATATTCTCGTTCATCGCCATATTTATAGCCTGTTTGGGTTTATTTGGCCTATCGGCATTTACTATTACACAGCGCGTTAAAGAAATTGGTGTGCGCAAAGTATTGGGCGCCAGTGTACCGCAGATAGTAGGCGAATTATCGCGCGATTTTTTAAAACTGGTAGTTTTGGCAGCAATAATTGCCCTGCCCGTAGCTTGGTACGCTATGAATAAATGGCTGCTCGATTTCGAGTTCCGCATCAGCATTAGCTGGTGGGTATTGGCAATGGCAGGGGTAGTAGCGCTACTCGTTGCTTTTGCAACCATTAGTTTTCAATCGGTTAAAGCGGCATTAGCAAACCCGGTGAAGAGTCTTAGACGTGAATAGTTGTCATTGAGTCATTAGGTCATTGAGTCATTATGTTCTGTGATGGCTTTTTGACTTAATAACAATGACCCAATGACGCGAAGCAAAATGACTTAATGACTAAACTTATGATAAAAAGTTATTTCAAAACTGCCTGGCGCAACCTGCGCAACCACAAAGCTACCAGTATCATCAATATCGGCGGTTTATCTGTAGGGATGGCCGCGGCTGTGCTTATATTTATTTGGGTACAAAACGAGTTTAATTATGATAAAAACCAACCGGAAGGTGCAAACATATACCGTATAAAAAGTTATTTAGCAATTGATAAAAGCACCACCTGGATATGGGAGCACTCGCCCTATGTACTTGGCGACGCGATGAAAAAAGAGATACCCGAGGTGGAGAATGTTGCCCGTTTGTCTCCTAACACCTATAGGGCGGTGTACCTGAATATAAACGGGCAGTTTTTCCCTGAAAAAACAACGGCTTATGTAGATAGCGAATGGTTTAATGTGTTTAAGTACGAATTTGTTAGTGGCAACGCCATTGCCTTTAATCAAAACCCCTTTAGCATCATTTTAAGCGAGAGCAAGGCTAAAAAGTATTTCAATAACAGGGATGCTGTGGGGCAAACTATTAAGATCGATTCGGTAAACTACCAGGTGCAGGCGGTTGTGAAAGATAACCCGGCAAACTCGAGCTTTGTATTTGATGTGCTGATACCTATCGCAGCCAAACAGAGCAACAAACGCGAAAAGGATAACGACCTGCAATGGGGCAACTTCAACTACATGACCTTTGTAAAGGTACATCCCGGCGTTATGCTTAAACCCATCTCGCAAAAAATCAAAGCCATCCTGAAAAAGAACCGTAAGGAAGATAACCTGCAAATAGGGCTTACGCCATTAGCAGCGCTCCATTTCGAGAATGACCTTCAAAACTCATCACTCGCCCATGGCGATAAAAAGGTGGCTTACATTTTTGTAGCCCTCGGTATTTTACTGTTGCTCATCGCTTGCATCAATTATGTAAACCTAACCACCGCCCGGGCAAGCCTGCGCGCCAAAGAAGTGAGCATAAAAAAGATAGTAGGAGCGGGCAGGGGCCAATTGTTTACCCAATTTATTGCCGAGTCGTTCCTGGTTAGCGCACTATCGCTGGTACTTACGCTTTTCATTATATGGCTGGCGCTCCCCGCATTTAACCAATTTACCGGGCACAATTTTTCACTATCGTCGGGGTCGGGTTATATCCTGCTAATCCTCGTTGGCACTTTGCTGGCAGCGGTTGTGCTCAACAGTATCTACCCTGCGCTGCTCCTTTCCTCATTTAAACCCGTGAGCATTTTTAGGGGCAGCAGCGTTTTGCATGTAAAAGACACCTCGCTGCGTAAAGGGCTTGTGGTTGTGCAGTTTACTTTCTCTATATTCCTTATCATCGGCGTTATCACCATCTACCGGCAGTTAAACTATGTAAACTCGCAAAACCCGGGCTATAAGCGCGAGCAGGTGCTCACTATATCCATGCCCATAAGTGCCTTTTATAAATATAAAGACGAAGCACGTAAGGCATTGTTCGGAAGCGTTAAACAATCGTTATTATCGCAATCGGGCGTTAGCGCGGTTTCTATGATGGGCACGCATTCTATACAGGATAACCAAAACCTGTCATCGGGCGGAACAGACTGGGATGGCCGGGCAAAAGACTTTGAACCATCAATTGCTTTCTTTAATGTGGACCCTGACTATACTAAAATAGTAAAACTAAACATGCTGGAGGGCCGGTGGTTTATCCCGGGCGACCAGGCAGACAAGCGCAACGCAGTGTTGAACGAAACGGCCGCCAAGGAATTTAACCTGCGTAAACCATATGTTGGGCAACGGTTTGTTTCCCGTGGCGATACCGGGCAGGTTATTGGCATTGTAAAAGATTTTAACTATAAAAGCATGCACGAGAAGGTAAGCCCGGCGATATTTAAAAACGATCAGGATTGGGTAAACACTTTTTTGGTAGGCGTGGCGCCAGGTAAACAGGCCGAAGCGATTAAAAAGATAGAAGCCGTTTGGGGTAAATATTTTATCGGCGAACCGGTTGATTATACCTTCCTTGACCAGGAGTTTGATAAATTATATAAGGATGATGTAAAATCGTCGGGCTTAATGTCGGTATTCGCAATTGTGGCTGTAATTATTTCTTCTTTAGGCTTATTCGGGCTGGCGGCGTTTACCGCAGAGCAGCGCGGAAAGGAAATAGGCATCCGCAAGGTACTGGGTGCAACGGTATCCGGCCTGGTTACTTTACTATCACGGGATTTTATCGTACTGGTATTGGCGGCACTTTTAATAGCAGCACCATTGGCGGGCTGGCTGATGGGTAAATGGCTCGAAAACTTTGCCTATCGCATAAACATCGGCTGGTGGGTGTACCCGGCGGCAGGGATAATAGCCATTGTCATCGCATTCATCACCATCAGCTTCCAGGCCTTAAAAGCGGCATTGGCCAACCCGGTGAAGAGTTTAAGGAGCGAGTAAGCAAAACAGGCCACCACGTTGCGTGGGCAGCCAGGAGGGGTGTTATAGCCCTTCCTGGCCTACAAATAAATACATCTGTATCACATCAGCATACGCCCCGTCTTTTTGTTTTATAGCCTTTACAAACCTTCCTTCTTCCTGAAAACCTAAAGTCTTATACAGGTTTATTGCGTTGTGGTTTGTTGCAAAAACCTGGAGCACTATTTTTTCAATCGCCCCGCAATTGTTTGCCCATTTAATTAGGGTTTCCATCAGCGTACGGCCAATGCCCATTGCACGGTAGCCGGCGTGGACATTAAGGCCCAATTCTCCTACGTGGGCATTTTTTGCTTTTTGCTGCCGGATAAAAAACAGGAAGCCAATTACCTGACCATCCAGTTCTGCGATTAGTAACTTAGAATTTTTACTGTTATTGATATTGTTTATCCATGCCTTTTCTTCTGCTACAGAGATAGTATATTCCCCGGGCGTAGTAAGTACCTGGTCGGTTGACGCGAATACAGCCTTAGAATACTGAATGATCTGTTCCGCGTCATTTTCATCTGCCTGCCTTATCGTATAGGCTATCCTAGTTTTGGTTAAATGTTTGGCCATTGTCTAAGGTATAAAAATTGAGTATCACTTTATCTCTGTTAAAAAAATCGCTCGACTGCTCTTCATTTGAAGCTCTTCGCCGGAGGCAAGATCCAAGACAAAATGAGGCTAACTTCTGCAAACCCAAATCTCACATTTCATATCTCACATCTCATATCTCACATCTCATGTCATAAGCTAAAACCACATTGCGTTAAAAAGACACAATAATATTTTTTTATTCCATTTTATTGATTTAGATTGCCTTACCAAGTAAAATAAACTAAATTATAATGAATAATAACAGGCGTAATTTCTTAAAAACGGCCGGTACACTGGCCATTGGCGGCATGGCTTTATCAGGCAAAGCGGCTTCACTTTTAAACTTCAAAGGCAAGCATGCGGTTGGCATACAGCTGTTTACATTTTTTAATGTAATGGATGCCGACGTAAAGGGCACTTTAACCAAAGTTTCGGCAGCCGGATATAAAGAGATAGAATCGGCGTTCAGTAAAAAGGGCGGCTACTATGGGCTAAAAGTAAAGGAATTTAAAGCAGTGGCGAATGGCGAGGGCCTTTCATGGAAATCGCATCATGTGTTAGGTGCGCCGTTTAAACTACCCGCAGGTGCTAAAATGCCCGCCGGGGCGGATGGGAAACCCATAGTTATACCGCCAATGGCTAACCTGCGCGATAATATGCAGCAACTTGTTGATGAAGCTGCCGAGGGTGGCGTAAAATACCTGGTATGCGCCAGTACGCCTATAGATACATTGGACGAGATAAAATTATCTATCGAAACAATAAACAAAACTGCTGAGCTTGCAAGGAAAGCAGGTTTGCAGTTTTGTTACCATAACCACGATGCGGAGTTCCGTGCAGTGGAAGGTAAAATACCGTACGACCTGTTTTTGGCAGAAACCGACCCTAAAAACGTAAAGTTTGAGCTGGACCTGGCCTGGGCCATTAAAGGCGGTAAAAACCCGGTAGAAATGTTTAAACAAAACCCCGGGCGTTTCCCCCTGTGGCATGTGAAGGACCTTGATGCTGCAAGGGTAGAAATTTTACCGGTGGGCAGTGGTACTATCGACTTTAAGCCAATCTTCGCGGCTGCAAAATCATCAGGTATGGAGCATTTTTTTGTAGAGCATGATATGCCTAAAGACCCCTTCGCAAGCATGGTGAGCAGTATTGGCTATATTGATAAAAACCTGCTCGGGTAGTAGTGGCCTCAACCTGCGTTCTCCCCAGGTAAGGCAATGTAGAAATAATTAGCCTTATTGTAAATACGCCTGCACAAATTCATCGGTGCTAATGGCGCTTACAATAAGGCTTATTATATTTTTGGCGGGAGACTGCCCATCTACCGAACCGGCATGTTCCTCCAACTCATCCAGGTAGGCAACCGCCGTTTCTTCGTTTTCGAACAGTAAAATAACATCGCCGTTCACTTCGGTATCCGTTCCGCTTAGCGGATGGGGGATGCCGTACTTTTCAATAATTCCCCGGGAAAAGCCCGGTTGTGCGGGTATGCTTATCTTCAACATCGTTTTATATTTTTGCCTTAGGCACCTCTTTAATATATCCGCTAAAGCGTATCATTTGCCTGTTGTTACTTTGTACAGATAAACTGGCATACCCGGTAGATGATACATTTAATATTATTTGCTGGGTGTTTTTGGTGTCCTTCGGTTTAATGTAAACTATATAACTGCCATCTGTTTTTTCCTGAAGGTTATAATCAAACTTTGTAGACGTAAATTTAATGCCCGCATCCGATGGGTTGTTATACCCTGCATTAAAGTACACTACACCAAAGTAAGGCAGGTAAGATTCAATGGTATCCTGGCCAATCTTTACATCGTAGTCGCTGTTTAGGTACTGCTGGGTGCCGGCCATAGGGTACATAAACTCGGCTTTAAACAGGTAGTTTTTCGATTGCATAAGTTGTTTCACCGCTGCAATTTTTTCGGCTTGTTTTTCGGCCTTTTTGTTTTGTGCCAGGCCCTGCTGCATGGCCGAAACCACTATGGTTAAGGCAAAGAATATTTTGATTAAAGTTTTCATCTTTTTTGTAGCATTAAGGTATAAATGTAACGCTTGTTTGCTGTAGAACAGTATAGTTATCAATAAGTTTAAATGCAACCGCATTGCATATTGGTTTAGACGTTTTTGGCGCTGTTGGGTTTAACCCCACCGGGCCATACATCTTTAGTTTGATCACTCTTCTCATAGCTTTTTCTTTTTTACAGGTAGGATGCAAGGGCACTACCGATTCCATAAACGGAACGAGAATAAATTTTAAGGCAATAAAAAAGCCGTCCTTTTTGGGGACGGCTTTGATGATGTTCTAAATCCGAAATCGAAAACGGCGAAGCCCTCAACGAAGTTCATCCGAATTCCGAAATTATATGAGGCTTACGCTCCTGTTCACAAACTCAGTAAGCTCTGCGCCGGTTAATAAACCTTGCGAAAGCAGTGCCAGGTCAAATGCTTGTTTGGCTAATTGTGCCTGCACATCGGTGTTCTCGTCGGCCAGTATCTTGCTGATCAGCTTGTGGTTGCCGTTTACAATAACGTTGTAATTATCGGGCATGCTACCGTAAAAGCTCATGCCGCCACCCATGGATGCCATATCTTTCATACGGCGCATAAACTCGTCCATCGTAACGGTAACCGGCAATTCATCCGGGCTAAGGCTTTCCAGCTTTACTTTGTAAGCAGGTTTGTTTATGGCCTTGTCAAAAATCTCCTTTATTTTGGTTGTTTGCTCTTCGGTCAATACCGATTCGGGGTTCTCATCTTTCTTTATCAGTTTATCAGCAACATCAGCATCTACACGCTTTAGTTGTGTTTTCTCTAATTTCTGCTCTAATTGGCTAATAAAGTGCGTATCTATCGGCGAGTTCATCACCATCACATCGTAACCCTTTTTAGTGGCCGACTGGATGAACGAATCCTGCTTATCCGGATCGTTGGTGTAAATGTACACTAGCTGGCCGTCTTTGTCGGTTTGAGTAGCTTCAACTTTATCCTTGTACTCGGCAAGGGTGAAATTCTCCTTTTTGGTGTTGCTCACCAAAACGTAGTCTTTCGCCTTATCGTAAAATTTATCTTCGCTTATCATCCCGTATTTCACAAACAGCCCAATGTCGCCCCATTTCTCTTCGAAGCCTTTACGGTCGGCTTTAAACAGGTCTGATAATTTATCGGCTACTTTCTTGGTGATGTAGGTGTTTATCTTTTTAACGTTGCTATCAGCCTGCAGGAAACTACGCGATACGTTCAGCGGGATATCCGGCGAATCGATAACGCCATGCAATAGCATCAAGAATTCAGGTACAATGTCTTTTACCTCGTCGGTAATAAATACCTGGCGGCTAAATAATTTGATCTTGTTTTTAGTGATCTCGAAATCGTTCTTCAGCTTAGGGAAGTACAGTACACCGGTAAGGTTAAAAGGGTAATCCACATTCAGGTGGATCCAGAATAAGGGGTCTTCGCTGTACGGGTAAAGCTCTTTGTAGAATTTAAGGTAATCTTCGTCCTTCAGTTCGGTGGGCGATTTTGTCCAGATAGGGGTGGTATCGTTGATGATGTTATCTACCTCAACCGATTTGTATTTCGGTTTGCCTTCTTCGTCTTCACCGTCTTCTTCTTCCTGTGTAGTAGTGCCAAATTTGATTGGTACCGGCAAAAATTTGGCGTATTTATCAAGGATGCCCTGCAATTTATGCTTATCCAAAAACTCTTCGCTTTCGGCGTTGATGTGCAGGGTAATTTCAGTACCGCGTTCTTCCAGGCTGCCTTCGCTTATTTCAAACTCGGTGCTGCCGTCGCAGGTCCAGCGGGCGGGTTCGGCGCCTTCCTGGTAGCTAAGAGTTTCAATATCCACGCGGTCGGCCACCATAAATGCCGAGTAAAAACCAAGCCCGAAACGGCCGATGATCTCGTTGGCATCTTTAGCCTCTCTAAATTTCTCCACAAACTCGGTAGCGCCCGAGAAAGCTATCTGGTTAATGTATTTTTTTATTTCTTCGGCCGTCATCCCCAAACCGTTATCAGATATGGTGATGGTCTTTTTGTCTGCATCAAAAGCTACTTCCAAAGGCAGGTCGCCCAGTTCGCCGGTGTACTGCCCTAATGACGCTAAACGCTTAATTTTTTGCGTAGCATCCACGGCGTTAGAAACCAGCTCGCGCAGAAATATCTCGTTATCAGAGTATAAAAACTTTTTAATGATAGGGAAAATGTTTTCGGTGTGTATCGAAATAGATCCTTTTTCTTGCATTGTTTTATGGTTTTAGAATTATCGTATAGTTTACGATAGGGGATTAACAAGGGCCGTTCCAAAGTAGGCGAGAGTGACGAATTGGCAGAGGGATGTAGATGTGCAGATTGTGGATTTAAGATATGAAGATGGTTAACCACCTCGTTATTATAAGACACGAAGCAATTTTTACGCATGGCGAGCGGCTTTGCATGGTGGCTTTAAGGCCCTACCAGAAAAGGGATAGGCATATAAGGAGATTGTTATGTCGGGTAAGAGCGAATTATTTGCGCCATTACTCATTAGCCCAATTATTATGGATGTTAATATTTGTACATTAGCATAATAATACAGCCGTTAAATCATTGTTTCCCCATACAATGCTCTTTGCGTTTTTACCTAAAACCAGTTTCATGTATCAATCGCCGCAACTCGCTACAACACTCGATGATGTTATATCAAGGTTAGAGGCTATAATAGCTTCATCAAAGCAAAGCAATAACCGCTTAGGGTACTTTGCAGCGTTATACCATAAGGTAACGGTAAAAGTAAAGGAAGGGATAGATGGCGGCCAGTTTTCGAACGGTGCAAGCCTCGCAAAACTCGATATTACCTTTGCTAACCGATATTTTGATGCTTTGGATAAGTGGACAAGGGGCGAGCCGGTATCCAAATCCTGGCAGGTAGCGTTTGATAACGGTAAAAAATCTTCGGCGCTGGTTTTACAGCATCTTTTGTTAGGCATGAACGCCCACATTAATTTAGACCTTGGCATAGCCACCGTTGAAGTTGCTAATGGCGATATACGGAGCCTAAAGGCAGACTTCGATTATATCAACACCATTTTATCCTCGTTAACTTACGGTGTTATTAGCAAGCTAAATATTGTATCGCCAATGCTCTCATTGCTGGGGTTTAGTGGCACAAAGTCCAACTCGATGCTGATCCAGTTCAGCATGGGTAACGCGCGCGACGGGTCGTGGTGTTTTGCCGAAAACCTGTCGTTGAAAACCGATCCCACCGAATACGATGCATTTATAACCAGGCGAGATGCTGAAATTGCCGAACTGGGCGAAAGCCTCACACAAAGCAGCGGCGTTTTAAAATTCGGCATTTTTTTAATTCACCTTTTCGAATGGAAAAATGTAAAAGCAATTATCGAGGTTTTAAGCGATTACAAGAAACCATTTAAAAAAGACATGATACCTTAATTGTGCTGCGGTTGCCTGTTATCAAATCCCCTCCGCAAACGATGGCTTCACACTGACTTAATATTCATGCACTTTTACTACTTTGGCCTTTTTAGATAATTGCTCCGCGCCGCACAATGGATAATAAATTTAGGCTTACCGAATACAGAGCGCTTTTTTACCGCCTGTTTTTGGGCTACGTTTTCTATTTTATCGCCAGGGTATTGTTTTTTGCCTTCAATACCAACCTGCTTGCTGTCGACGATTTTGGCACCTTGTTAAAGCTGTGCTACTACGGCATTGCCTTTGATACGGCAGCGCTGCTATACGTCAACATTCTGTTTATCCTGTTAAGTGTACTGCCGCTTGTTATCAACACCAGGCCCGGTTATCAAAAATCAATCAGTATTTTATACTTCGTTACCAACTTTTTGGCTTACAGCACCAGCTTTATCGATATTATTTATTACCGGTTTAGCCAGGTACGATCTACCAGGGCGACGCTGGATGTAGTAGCCCAGGAAAGTAACAAGGAAGCGCTTGCCGC